>JAUIEA010000231.1 GCA_030429045.1 Bacteroidia bacterium
TCGGTGTTTGCAAGCCGGCGATATAGCGCAACAGTGTCGATTTCCCACAACCGGACATGCCCAGGATGACCACAAACTGTCCCTGAGCGGGCTTGTCTTCTACCAGGAGGTCCAGTCCGCGTATGATCTCTGTTTTTCCTCCATCATAGCTTTGGGACACATTGCGCAAACTGACAATATTGGCCTGCTGGGGATCATCATGAATGGGAATTGCCATAGCGCGATCAGTTTGATCCATGTTGAATAACGGCCATCCTGGTAGCGGGAGGTCGAGCCAGCCACCAGCGATACACCCGAATGCTGATCAGGGAAAGAAAAATGACATGAACTGCCCATACCGTATCACCGAAGAGGTCCGCCAGAACGCGACCCGGGAAAAACAGCTGGGTCCATTCATTGATCGACAGGAAAATATAAATGCCAGCCAAAACCCACAACCCCATCTGGGCCAGGAATTGAAGGATCATCTGGCCGGTACTGGTCATAGTCTTCTCCCGGCTTTCCTTCAGCCGTAATGCCGGTGATTTGAATGGGAACATCAACCGGTCTGCCCGGGAAAAGAGCCTGTCCTGGATGACACCGATCACAATGATCAGAAAGAGCAGGGCAAAGACCTTGTCCATTCGGCCCTGACGCTGACCGACCCGCCAGATCAAGGCGCCGATCCCACCCTGGCTGCTATCGATGTTTTCAGCTACAATGATATAGGTCCAGGAGATGGCAGTCAGGACCCGGATATCGTCCGAAAGCCTGGACAATACCGAGGGGATATAGACTGTACGGATGGTTTGCCAGGCGTTTGCGCCCAGGGTGTAGACCGTCTTCAAATACACGTCATCGACCTCATCGATCCGCTGGATCACCACTGGAAGCAGGTAGATCATGATACCGAAAGCCAGGAAATGCACCTTCATATCTGTCCCAACGCCAAACCAGACAATGAACAGCCCCGTGACGGCGGTCAGCGGGATGTATCGGATAGACTCCACCTGTCGCTGAAAACCCCCGCGAAACAGTGGGAACAGGCCGATCAGGAAGCCGAGGGGTATGGAAATGAGAATGGCCTCCAGATATCCGGCCAGGTTGATCCCCAATGAACGAAAGGTGTTCTTGACAATTTCATTATCCCGGTAGAGATCACCGAATGAGGTCAGGACGCGCATGGGATGTGGCAGAATTGCACTGCTTATGACAGGCGCTTCTCCCATCGTAAGCAGTGTCCAACCAGCCAGTACCAGTAAAACACCCGCTATTCCCAGTAGAATAGTCAGACTGGCTGAGAGCTCACCCCGGATCTTGAACAAGGACCTCATTCCATTAAGAACCGATCAATTGGAAATCAGTTCTTCTGTTTTTTGCCTTGCATTCGTCGGATTGATTGGCTTCACAACCGGCGACCGGTTTGTCCGGTCCATTTCCGACGATGACAAAACGGTTCTTATCCATATTGTAGGTCTCCTGGAGGTATTTTGCTACCGCATTTGCCCGCTTTCTGGAGAGCTCCATGTTCATCTTCCGGCTGCCAACATTATCCGTATTTCCTTCGATGCGAATGCGCAGGGTGGCAAAGGAACGGGCCACCTCGGCAAATTGGAGGTCAATGATGGTTTTGGCATTTTCCGTCAGGGTGAATTTGCCTGTCTCAAAGTTTATGCTCACCGGCTTGTTCGCCAGGGCCGGTTTCGTTTTTTCCGCCTCGGTCGGAGGTGTAAACGTGGGTGCTGATTCGGATTCAAATCCAGGCCCGCTCAACACCCGATCAGCCGCCTGGACGGCTCCGGTATTGATCACATTGCGCCAGGGTGGAGCAATCTTCTCAGCCTGCCCCAGTTCAAAAAAGGTCCGGGCCATCTTGTCATAGAGGTCACCCCCTTTGACTCCCTGGAATTGAGGATTGAGACCAAAGAAGTCCTTGTTGTCCCCATGGGAACTCCACCGGACAACGGACATGGCGCCCATGGCATCTTCCACTGGAAAGTCCAGGAATGCCGCCAGCTTGGCCGCGGCCTGTTCCTGCCTGGCCGGATCAGTATTCAGTTCGGCTACCGCCTTCATCCAGCCTTCATAAAAGGCATTGATCTTGTTCCGGTTGTTCCGAATATATGCCTCCTTGGCAAAGAAGATATCCGCAATGATATTCGACTGTTCCTGGGTGGAGACCAGCACCTTGGAGCCGGCCACTTCGCGGATCGCTTCCATATCGAAAGGACTCCACACAACAGCTGCATCAACATCCGGGGCCTTGAACATCTGGGACGCCACCACCGGGTCCTGGGCAGCAGCGATCGTGACATCTGAGTAGTTCAGTCCTGCTGCTTCCAGGGCAGAGATCAGCAGCGTCTGGGAAGGTGCCGGTTCTGTCACTGCAATTCGCTTTCCCTTCAGATCATTGATGGAGTTGATACCTCTCTTGGCAATGATCACATCCCCGCCACGCGACCAGTCCACCTGCATGAACACCTGGGGCTTGTATTGCTGGATATCATCGGGGAAGGTATACAGGGGGAAGGCATCTGCAGTCTGCACGAGGACATCGTATTCATTGGCGATCCAGGCATTCAGTGCACTTTGCAGATCATCGTTTTTCACGAACCGCACCTTCAGGCCGTACTCTTTGTAAAAACGGGAGTCTTCATTCGGTTCTGCACCATTGTTAAAATACAGTCCCGGGGCATACCCACCCCAGGTCACCAGCTGGACCGTGAGCACATCGTCGTCATCTGCACCTGAGGAAGGGTCACCAAAGGTACCTCCAGAGGCACTCTGTTCCGCTTGAGACTTGAGGGAGCGGCCCCATTCGGTCTGATTCAACAGATAGTTGCCGAGATAAACCAGGCCGCCGACGATCACCAGTGTGATCAGAAGCTTTGAGAAAGTGGTCAAACGTCTTGCCATTGCGTTTTCGGATATTTCAGGTTATCAGGATTCAAAGAAGTTGTCATATTGGTTGCCGCGGGATTCGGAACGCGCCTCTGGCCGGGCGATCGGAGCATCCAGGTCTAACACATCCTTTTCGTTGGATGCCTTGAGCAACAGGGTTTCCTTT
>JAUIEA010000232.1 GCA_030429045.1 Bacteroidia bacterium
CCACCAATTCCTCGTAGACGCCTATGCCGCCCAGCATCCCGGTCCACGAACCAAACCGATCACCCTTGTCTTTGCACTGATGGGGTTGTACCTCGCTGTTGAACGAGGGTATACCGGGCGAGAGATCCAACTCCTCCACATGCGCATTCCCAAGCGTTCCTGGGAGGCCCTGACGCCTCCGGCAACTGATGCAGGCATGACCATCCGGGATGTCTGGGACGACAGGGAGAGTGAACAACTGTTGGCTACTATCCGGAAATGGGGCCATTGTGTTTGGGAGAACTGGGTTGAGCATCATGAATTTATCCGGCACGCCACCCGGCCCTTTCTTCAGGGATAGGTATATTGGGGAGCGCCCCTCCTTTTTTTTGAATTGAATATTGATGGCCATGAAAAAACTTTCGTTTACACTGATTTTTCTTTTGACGATCCTTTCTTCGACTTCTGCCCAGGATTGCCATTGTACTTTATCTGAAGTGCAAAGCAATTCGGTCACACCCTGTGACCTGGTGATCGGACAGATCATTCAGGTCGCCACTACGAATGAGCTGTATAATGCCATCAACCAGGTGAATGCCAACGGAGGAAATATGACGGTCCTCCTGGCGGACGGCACCTATCCCATCGCCTCGCCGAGCTGGTATCCCTATATCACGGCGAGTAATGTGGTATTCAGAAGTGCTTCCGGGAATCGGGATGCTGTGATCATCACCGGTACAGGCATGAAGAGTGTCTCCCCCAATGTGGAGAATGCCATTTATTTCGTGGGTGACAACAATACCATTTCCGACCTGACCATTCGGGATGTGGGCAATCACGGCATTGCGGTAGAAGGGGACAGCCTCTTTGTCCACAACGTCCGCATCCAGAACACCTATGAGCAAATGATCAAGGGGACGGCTGGCGGAGATGGTGCCGACTTTGGCCTGGTGCAATGCAGCCTGTTTGAATATACGGCCGCGATCGGTCCTCAATTCTATATCGGCGGACTGGACATCCACAAAGGCGACCACTGGATCGTACGGGATAATGTATTCAAGGATATTGCCAGTCCCTCAGGATCAGTGGCCGAACATGCCGTTCATTTCTGGAATAATGGCAGCGAGAATACGGTGGAACGGAATATGATGGTCAACTGTGATCGCGGTATCGGCTTTGGTCTGGGCAGCAGTCCCAATACCGGTGGCATGATCCGCAACAATATGATCTATAATGATGGTGGTCATCCTTACCACGATGTCGGCATCGGCCTGGAAACATCACCTGGGACAAAGGTCTACAACAATACCGTGTACATCCAGTACCAGAATGCTATCGAGTATCGGTTTCCAGCGACAACGGGAGTTGACATTGTGAACAACCTCACGAACAAAACCATCAAGTCACGGGATGGCGCTCAGGCTACGCTGGCCACCAATATCACCAATGCCCAGGGCAGCTGGTTTGAGGATGCGAATGCAGGCGACCTTCATCTGCTAGCCGATGTCACTGCTGCAATTGACCAGGGCACGGATCTTTCACCGGATGTCCAGGTGGACCTGGATCAAACCACCCGACCACAGGGAGCCGGTTATGATATCGGAGCACATGAATACCCCATGTCCACCTCCCTGTCACCGGCTCCGGCCTCAACACCCCTGTTTGTTTTTCCCAATCCTGCACGGGAGTCGTTTACCATCCAGTCGTTTCAACCTGGATGGGATCACCTGGTCATGACAGACCTGTTGGGACATGAGGTCCTTCGCAGGACCGGAATCAATCTGGCCCGGGGCGAGCGTGTGGATACACTCCACTGGGCACCTGGTGTCTATGTCTGTCGGCTGATCCGGGAGAATGGAGAGATGATGGTAGAGAAGGTGATGATCCAGAAGGATTAGGAAGAGATAAAGATTGGAGTGGTAATATCCTTCCAATTGAGGAGTGTCGTTTTCATGTTGATTGATGAGCTATTAGGGTCTGGCAGTAGAGGTTAACCTCACCCCTAACCCCCCAGACGTTCCTCCGTCAGTCTGGGCTGGCTGCTCCTTTTCAAGGAGAGGGGGACGATAATCAGGTTTGTTTTGCATGAAACGGATCCAAATCTCATTTCCATTTAAGAGCTCGACCTATGAAAGACCGAATACCCTTACACTTGCTTTTTTTTACATCATATTGTACATTCATACGTACAAACGACATAAATGAAGGCCGTCACCATCTCCACCCTGCGCAAAAACCTCAAGGATTACCTGGACAAGGTCTCCCAGTCCCTGGAGGTTTTGATCATCCCACGAAACAAGGATGAGGATGCAGTGGTCATCATTTCTCTGAAGGAATATAATGCCCTGACAGAAACCGCCCACCTCCTTTCCACACATGCGAACAGGGAGCGGCTGACCGCATCCATCCACCAATATCGCCAGGGTGAAGTGATCTCCTATGCCGCCGAACCGGAGGAATAATGCACATCCAGTTCACACCCCATGCCTGGGAGGAATTCAACTATTGGATAGAAACGGACCGGAAAATGGTGAAGAAAATTCGAACACTCATCCGGGACATCCAACGAACACCATTTGATGGGATCGGCCAACCTGAGCCGCTCAAACATGACCTTGCCGGATTCTGGTCACGCCGCATCTCTGGCGAACACCGTCTGGTGTATACCGTCTCCGGTCAAACCAAAGCCGACCAGATCTGCACTATTGTGCAATGTCGGTTTCATTTTGATTGATGGGGTGGTAAACCATTAAAATGGTTTCCTGAAGTGAGGTGATTATTTGTCCCCAGGGTTGAAACCCTGGGCTACATCGGCTTCGGGTTAAAAAGGTGATCAGAAGATTTCTTTAGCCGCTTGGAAGCTTCCTCCTCTGTGTGAAACAATTACCTTGAAATATATCCTTATACAAAAGCCAACCAGGAATCAGGAACTCTTCTACCTGATACCCGGTCCAATCCTTCCAACATTCATTTGTGATCCTTTAGGTCACAACGCCTTCGCGTTTCATTCTACTGACGAATGAAGACCCCTGGGCTACATCGGCTTCGGGTAA
>JAUIEA010000071.1 GCA_030429045.1 Bacteroidia bacterium
CGGCTCATATGCGATATTCCTTTGGAAAAAACCACGCTTCCACTTTGACCTGGCCGGGCAGACAATCCGGCCACTCGTCCACCTCTCCCCGTATCTGAACGATTCCACAGGTGGGCACATTATCAAATCGAAACCCCTCGGCAAACCTGTTGGCATAGACGGTAAACCCGGGATTATGGCCAAACAGGTAGACCCTGTCCCATTCAGGGTTCAGGCCATCGACCACGCCCTGCAAATCATCCGGGAATGCCTCATAGATCGCCTCGACCAACTCGATATTCCAGGATGGGCGGTCAAAGGCCTTTCCAAAATAGAGGGCGGTGTCCTGTGCTCGTCGTGCCGTACTGCTCACCAGGCCATCCGGAACCAGTCCCTTTTCGCGCATTATTTCCGCCATAAAAGGGGCATCTCGTTTTCCCCTGGCACCCAGCGGACGCTCGATATCCCGCAGATCTGGATAGTCCCAACTTGATTTTGCATGTCGTATCAGGAACAATTCTTTCATGATGAATCCGGATTATTCACTCCCTGGCCTGCATGCCAGTAGACGATCATGTAAATTTGAGGTTTTATTCCGGCCCATCCATGCCAAAACCGAAAATCCAGCTAAAACACCTCGAACGCCAGATCCAGGAAGGCACCTTCCTGATCGGGGAACAGTACTTCCGGGAAGGACGGGTAGAACAGCTGAGGGAATTGGACAAGGGGCTCTGGCAGGCTAATGTGAGACTGGATAACCTGTATGAGATCGAAGTACTGCTGAGGGGCGAACGCGTGCAGGAGTTTTCCTGTGGTTGTTCCAGGGGCATCAAACGACTTCCCTGTCCGCATCTCATTGCTGTCCTCCTGATGCTCAGAGGGTTTCGGGACCAGCAGCAGGAAACGATCCGGCAGGAACGTGAAGCAACATTACCCGCGCTCCAGTTGAGAACGCTGCTCCATCGCATTTCCGACGATGACCTCCAGCAATTTGTACGCGATTGGGCCAAGGAGGAACCAGCATTCTCCCAGGCTTTGAAGGCCCGGTTCTTTACGCGGATCAATGATTCAGATCCCGCACATTATCTCGAAGCGCTCCTTCTCCCCTACCAGGATATGGATGGTCGATGGGAAACCGAACCCAAGCGGATCCAGGAGATCCAGCGGATGTTCAAGCAGATTTTTGCCCAATCAAGGGGACTCCTGCAGGAGGGACAGGACAAGCCGGGGTTTGCCATTCTTGAATTCATGACGGGCCTTCTACAGAATATCGAATCACCCCGCATCAAAACCACTTTGATCAGGAGTATCCTCCAGATCCTGGATCATCCGGACCTGCAAACCGATTTGAGACCCGACAGCCCACGGTTTCATTTTCTGTGCATCTTCCTTCGCGTGATGGTGCAGATCGAAGAAGAAGCGGCTGCCCATGAAACGCTGATCCTGATCCAGGCCTATGCCGGATTTCCCGAAGCACGGCAGGCGATCCGGCAGCTCATCCTATCGCTTTTACAATCCGGCAAACACCTGAAGATCAACCCTGAACCACTGGTACTGGTCTACTATCAAAACCTCCCGGAAACAGAACGTGCGGAAGACTGGCTCGCCCATCTGGACCTCCCCAGAATGGGTCCTTCCTTCTATGAACGTTTGTCGGCATCGCTTCTGGAAAGTGGCGATTTTGAAGGCAGTCATCGCATCCTGGAAGCCGGACGGGTCGTGTTTCCCGAAAGTGCCGAACTGATCCGTCTGAAGATCCAGCTGCTGTGGGAGCTGCATGAAGGACCGGCCATCCTGCCCCTGGCAGAACAGCTCATTCTCATCCATCTCTCTGAACGGGATATCGCGTATATCACTCCATATCTGACTGCAGCTCAACTGAAAAAGCTGTATCGTTCCCTGCTGCAGGCCCTTCAAACCGGACAGACCTTTGAGCATCACCGCATGGCCTGTCTCATCCTCCACGAAAGTCGGGCCTGGCAGGATCTGGCCCAGAGGATCATTCAAAGTGGATCCTTCAGGCTCCTCGAACGATATGCAGATGAACTCCGATCTCAATTCCCTGAGGAGTATCCCCATCTTGTCACCCGATTTCTGGAGGGATACCTGGACCGGCATGTTGGCCCACAGGCAAAACGGATCATCCAGCAAGTGTTCACATTGCTGGATGGACAGGAGATGCATTCTGCTGCTGCCAGACTGTCCGTACATCTGAAAAATCGGTACCCACATCGGCAACAGCTGCTGGATGATTCAAAACCCTTCCCCGCAACCTGACTATGACAACTGAAGTATGGTTTACCGGAAAGCACTGGGATGGATTCATCCGTGAAGGAGTGGCCTTCTATCACAAACGGCTCCAACCCCTCCTGCCTCTAAAACTGGAAATCCTCAGGGAAGGGGGTACTGGTGTGGATGCCCTGGATAGAGAGGCCAACCAGATCCTGAAAAAGCTCCAACCCGGTGACCTGGTCATCCTTCTGGATGAGCAGGGCGAACATTTTCATTCCAGAGGATTTGCCACCTACCTCGATCAACTGCGTTTGAAGTCTCCGAAACGATTGATCTTTATCCTGGGTGGGGCCTACGGTTTTGCCGATGAGATCAAATCTCGGGCTACCGGATTATTGTCGCTGTCATCCATGACCTTTAACCACCAGTTGGCTAGGATTGTATTTCTTGAGCAGCTATATCGCGGGATGACCATTCTGAACAGGCATCCATACCATCATGATTGATCAACATAAACACGAGTATCCATGTCTGTGACCCTGGTATTGATCCTTTTGAATGTCCTGATCTCCTGGCAGTGCTTCAGCAACCAAAGTCTGTTCTACAGACTTGCTCACAGGCCTTATGATGTCACCCATCAGAAGCAATATGATCGATGGGTCACCTCCGGGTTCGTCCATGCCAACTGGTTACATCTGGGCATCAACATGTTTGTCCTCTGGCAATTCGGCGATATTGTAGAGCAGCAGTTCATGGCCATGTCCGGAGTGGTCACCGGGCGTATTCGGTATATCACCATCTATCTGATCATCCTGGTCGCCTCCAGCCTGCCATCCTATCTGAAACATCGGGATGACCCCGCCTATGCCAGTGTCGGCGCCTCTGGTGCGGTGTCCGGCATCCTGTTTGCCTATGTCCTCTTCTATCCCTGGGTTCCGATCTATCTGTACGGCCTGATCCCGATATACAGTATCCTGGCGGCCACGGCCTACCTGATCTATTCCTCCTGGGCCAGTCGTCAGAACAGGGGTATCATCAATCACGATGCACATTTCTATGGTGCCGTGTCTGGTATGCTCCTGACCTCCCTGTTCTATCCCCAGGTATTCTTTTCCTTCCTGCAGGAGATCATTCCATTCTAGGCATTACCCAAGGTGGAATCCGGATCCATGCGGTCAGACCACACCCTGTGCCAGCATAGCATCAGCAATCTTGACAAAGCCACCGACATTCGCCCCTTTCACGTAATCCACCTCCTTGCCTTTGGAGCCGTATAACACGCATTGTTCGTGAATGGCTTTCATGATGTCAGACAGGCGAAGATCCACCTCATCCCTGGTCCAATTCAAGCGGAGACTGTTTTGACTCATTTCCAATCCTGATGTTGCTACTCCACCGGCATTCGATGCTTTGCCCGGTGTATACATTAGATTTGAGGACTGAAAAACGCTGATAGCTTCAGGGGTTGAGGGCATATTGGCACCTTCTGCCACGAGCTGGCAACCATTCTTCACGAGGAGTTCCGCGTCCGCAGCCGAGATCTCATTTTGTGTCGCACTGGGAAAAGCCGCATCACATGGGATGCTCCAGGGGTTCTTATTCTCCAGGTAGACCAATCCATAGTGGCTGGCAAATTCGGAAACCCGACCCCTGCGGACATTTTTCAAGTCCATCAGGTAGTCCAGCTTGTCGCGGGTCAGCCCTTCTTTATCATAGACGGTTCCTCCTGAATCAGATATGGAATGAACGGAACCACCGAGCTGCAGGATCTTCTCAATGGTATATTGGGCTACATTCCCGGATCCTGAGACCAGGCATCGCATTCCCTGTAATGATCTGTTCTTGCGGGCCAGCATTTCCTGCGCAAAATAGACACAGCCATATCCCGTGGCCTCCGGACGGATCAGGCTTCCACCGTAGGAGTAGCCCTTACCGGTCAGCACCCCGGAAAATTCATTTCGCAACTTTTTGTAGGTGCCAAACAGAAAGCCGATCTCCCGACCACCGACACCGATATCCCCGGCAGGCACATCCGTATCCGGACCAATATGTCGTTGTAATTCCGTCATAAAGGCCTGGCAGAACCGCATTACCTCCGCATCTGATTTTCCTTTGGGATCAAAGTTTGAACCGCCTTTACCACCGCCCATTGGCAAGGTGGTCAGACTGTTTTTAAAGACTTGTTCGAACCCGAGGAACTTGAGAATACTCAAGTTTACAGAAGGGTGAAAACGCAGTCCTCCCTTATAGGGGCCGATCGAATTGTTGAACTGGACACGATAGCCCTTATTCACCTGGACCTGCCCCTTGTCATCGACCCAGGTCACCCGGAAACTGAGGACACGATCCGGTTCGACCATCCGGTGAAGCAGGTTCATATCCTGATACTTCTTCTCATGCTGGATGAAGGGTATTACAGCTTCTGCAAATTCATGCACCGCCTGATGAAATTCCGGCTCATGAGGGTTTGTCTGGGTGACCCAAGACATGAGATGGTCCAGGCTGATCGTCTTCTTCATAACCGCGGTCCCCATGATATTTTAAGATTAATGATGGTGTTAGAGTTCTTCTGAATCCTAAAATTAACCCTCTATTTCGGTTCTCTCCTCCTCAAATGACGAAGTTCATTGATTTCGATGATCCGGTCATTTCCTCCTATATTTGCGGCCACTTCAAATCTGCTTTGACTATGCAATATGATCTCATTGTTATCGGTAGTGGCCCCGGGGGCTATGTCGCAGCCATTCGTGCTTCCCAATTGGGTATGAACGTCGCTGTTGTCGAACGGGAATCTCTCGGCGGCATTTGTTTGAACTGGGGATGCATTCCCACAAAAGCATTGCTCAAAAGCGCCCAGGTGTTTGAATACATCAACCACTCACAAGAGTATGGCATTACGGTTGGTGATGCAAAGGCCGACTTTGGCAAAATGATCCAGCGTTCGCGGGGAGTCGCCGAAGGTATGAGTAAGGGTATCCAGTTTCTCTTTCGGAAGAACAAGATCACGATCATTGACGGTGAAGGTCGCCTGGTCAGAGGAAAAAAGGTTGAAGTAACAGATAAAGAGGGCAAGAAGACCACGTACGACGCCACCAACATCATCATCGCCACGGGTGGTCGGGCCAAGGAATTGCCCAATCTGAAGATTGACGGTGAGAAGATCATTGAATACCGGAAAGCGATGAGCCTCCCCGAACAACCTGCCAGAATGGTGGTCGTAGGGGCCGGAGCCATCGGTGTTGAATTCGCCTATTTCTACCACAGCATCGGCACAGAAGTCACCGTAGTGGAGTTCATGGAAAACGGACTGGTCCCCCGTGAGGACGCAGACATCTCCAAGGAACTGGGCAAGGTCTTCAAGAAAAAAGGCATTCAGGTGCTCGGTAATTCATCGGTAGAAAAGGTCGACACCTCAGGAAAATCGTGCAAGGTCACGGTGAAGAGCCGGAAGGATGGCTCAGAACAGGTATTGGAATGTGATGTAGTCCTTTCAGCAGCCGGTGTAACCCCCAATACCGAGAACATCGGCTTGGAAGAACTGGGCATCAAAACGGATCGCGGGATGATCCTGGTGGATGAATGGTATCAAACCAATGTGCCGGGTGTCTATGCGATCGGCGATGTGGTTCCAGGCCCCGCCCTGGCGCACGTGGCCAGTGCCGAAGGAATCCTCTGCGTTGAAAAGATCGCAGGTCAGCATGTGGAACCGATCGATTATACCAATATTCCATCCTGTACGTATTGCAACCCGGAAGTAGCCTCTGTGGGCATGACCGAGGAAGCGGCAAAGGCTGCAGGCCTGGAGATCAAAGTCGGTAAATTCCCCTTCTCTGCATCCGGAAAAGCCAGTGCTTCCGGAGCAAAGGAAGGCTTTGTCAAGGTCATTTTTGATGCGAAATACGGCGAATTCCTGGGCGCTCATATGATCGGCAGCAATGTGACCGAAATGATCGCTGAAGTCGTGGCCGCCCGCAAACTGGAGACGACCGGCCATGAGATCATCAAAACCATCCACCCTCACCCGACGATGAGTGAAGCGGTGATGGAGGCTGCCGCGGCGGCCTATGGTGAAGTGATCCACCTATAAGGCTCGCGAAAGTAGCACATCTGCCAACGTAAGTGATGCAGGCTGGTCACCAAGCGTGACCTGCCCGTTCAGGGTTTGCCCCTGGATATCATCTGGATTTCCAGTTGTGAACCGGATGAGCCACCGGCTGTCATCGCCCGGATGGACCGGCTGCAGGAGAACCCCTTCCCAACTGGTCATCGAAGACGACTGATCGGGTCGAAAAACAAACTTTTGCCCCGGTGTCAGACTGGTTCTGGCCCCGCTCAGACCCACCAACACTGCCCCGGGGGCAGACCCGAAAATCTGATATCCGACCACCTTCGAACCCTCTGAATAGATCCATTCCAGAGGTCCCGTTCCCGCCGCATATACAGCATGGGAGCCCAGTTCCTGGAGGGCAATGTCAACCAGATCAGCAGTCGATCCGGAGCGAGCATCGGATTCCGATCCAGGCACTGATCGAGACGTTCGATCGGACCGGCTCATGAGGGTAGCGATCTTCTGACGAAATCTCATTTGCCTTTGTTCCAGTTCAGCAATTCCTGGAATCGGGTCGATTTTCCGACCAGTATCCCGGGTATCCAGGACAGACTTCCGCATCCTGGCCAGAGAATCTTCAACGGCCTGCAATTCACCCCGCAACGCCACGAACGTTTGCAGGATGTCCGAATCCTTCTGTGGCTGCCGGGCCTTCACCTCGGCCACAACATGCTGCTGGATCCAGTCCCGTGCAGGTCCATTTTCCAGGTCACTGAACCACTGAAGCAGGGATCCACGAGTGCGTGGGTCAAGAGGACGCGTGGTATCCAACCGGGTCAGTCCCCGTAGACGGTCAACCTGCACAGATGGCAGAAGGTATCCGACCACCTGTCCGGAATCCACTTGCTCACCGCCACTGGCCACCGTCGTAAGCAAGGGCGTGTAAACCGTATCCACAGGACGGGCTTGCCATTCCAGAGTACACGTCCATTCCCCCTTCTCCCGCAGGGGTAGAAGGGCCAGGCAGATCGCTGTGAGCAGCAATCCCGGAAGCGCAATCCAACGAATAACAGGCCATTGAGTAGACCGGATCATCCAGGTCATAAGTTGTGGTTATTTAAAGCAATTTTTCTTTATATAAATACACATTATATGCTGGTTATTAATGAGTAAATATAACCTTCTTCTCTTATTAGATCAGGCAACGTTCCTTCCTCCAGAAGCGTCCCTTGTCGCAGGTGGATGATCCAATCCACCAGGCCAGTCATTTCCAATCGCCGGCTGAAGATCACTGTATTCAACCCCTGTCGGGCGTGGATCAAGTTCTCCAGTAGAACCTGCTCCCGGAAGGGGTCCAGATGCCGGAATACCTCATCCACGATCAGCCACCTCGGTTGATGATACAGAGCCCTGGCGACCAGGACCTGCTGGGAGAGCGGATGACCACGACCCGGCTGATAGCTCAGAACGGTGTTCAATCCATCTGGCCAGGTACTGAGCTCATCCAGCAAGAGACTACCCTCCAATGCCGCCAGCAACTCCGGCTCCTCTCCATCATATTCAGAATTGCCGGTGATAATTGCGCCGACGGGCGCAAGGGGGAGCACGCTGGCGTGCCGGATCGCCATCCGGGTATCTCGCCAGTGAAACAATGCCGTTTTATCAAAGACCGTCTGCATGGTTGCCAACTGCCTGTCTTCTCCGGATACATTCCCCGCCAGTTGATGAAACACCAGGGTCCGTTCTGCGTTGTCATCGCCAAATACCAGAACAGCTGCTCCACCCGGGAAATGCAAGATTTGTTCCGGATCTGAATCCTCCTCACCCTTGCCTGCCAGCAAGCGAAGACCATCATCCAACCATCCTGAGCGCATGGCAGTTGGTTCCATCACCAGACCTTCATAACCCGGCAGAAGCATCTGCTCGATCATTCTTGCTTCAATCCCCCGAACCCAGTTTTTCAAGGTCATAAAACCCAGGATCCCGGTGAGCGCAACACCGGCCAGCGGAAACGGATGCCCTTCCAGAGCTATACTGCTGAACGCCAGAGCCAGCAACCAGGCCAGGGCAAATAGTCCGTACACCCCTCCCCTGTTGATCATGACGGACTCCTGTTCTGTCTGAACAGTGACATAATCGGTGCTCTCCACCCGCCATTCCTGCCCCATGTCCCGGACCCAGTTCTGCAATTGTGATGCGAGCCCTCGTTCAAATTGAAGAACCAGGTAGCCAAGGGTATGTTTTTTTCGCCAGATCATCCACAATCGCACTCCCACGATGCAGCACAGGAAGAGGACCCCGGCAAACCAATACTGCCATACCAGGTAGGCGCAGATAACCACCGTCAAGATGCCGGATCCGGCGCCCTTCAAATGGGAACGGGCCTGTTCCAGGAGAAATGATCGAGACTCACCCTTGGCGATCCGATGAAATGCCCCATCCACATCCCCGTCCAGGTCAGTCCGGGCAATAAAGCAGGCGGCATTTTGCCGATCCAGGCTGGAGATCCAGTCTTCACATGCTGCTTTCAATCGGGCTGCCCCGTATGCTGAAAGGAGGACAACGCTCAACCATGTCACCAGACAGAACCCTCCGATGATGGCTAGTGAAGCGATCGGCAGTCCTTCCAGATCGGCAATGCTGCTGAACAGTTTCAGAACGACCAGGAGAAGCAAACCCTTCAACAGGGCCAGTCCCATCAGTTGTCGATCAAGGGCCGGCAATGTCACATTCTTCCTCGGCGATGGATCATCGTCGACAAGCTCATGCTTAAATGTACTTGCGGGTTCCAATGCCAGCAGGATTCCCTGGCCCTGGTCGCCCCATCGTTCCTGGAACTGCGCTTTTGTCAAGGCATACCGCCCGTAGGCTGGATCGGACAGATACACGATCTGTGACGTGATCCTCTCGATCACCACATAATGCTGTCCCTGGGTATGTGCAATAGCCGGCAACTGAATCAGCTGGTCCAGGTCATCAGGTGTCAATCGCAGTGACAAGGCATTCAGGCCAATGGCTTCTGCGGCACGACTCAATGCCAGCAGACTCAATTCACCATAAGGCACACCAGAGGCATTCCGAATCTGCTGGGCAGAAACAGAACGTCCATGGTAACGTGCTACCATGCGAAGCACGGACACCCCGCAATCATCGGGGTCCTGCTGCGGGTAAAAGACAAATTGGGACAATTATGCCGGTTTACAGGCCGAATGGCCGACCTACCGATGTCCTAACTGTCGAAAATCATACCGAAAAGACTATCCACCAGGGGTTGCCGGGAATGAAGAGATCACATGAAACCCAATATTTTGGCGTACCGGATCATTTCACCCTGATTCCGCACCTTCAATTTGCCCATCATCATGGCCATCAGCACGTTCTCTTCCTTGCGAACAACCCTGATTAGGGTTTCATACGTCGCTTCCAGCCCGCAATGTGCATCATCGTGCAGACCATCATCCACCAGCACCCCTTCCTCGGTGATGACTAGGGTGTACTGCCCCCCTTTCTCACCGGCCAGGTCAAAGGCAATCTTGCCTGCATATTCGGCCAGTGATTCTACGGGGACTCTCTGACGGAGATCTTCTAAGAATGTGCGTGCTTCCATAGGTCGTGTTGATGACCACGAAACTACATGTTTCGGGTGGCCCCGCCAATCTAACAGATATTCCGGAATCTTGTTGTGCATCTGACCCTGGCTTGAAACGGAAGCCAATAATGCCGCGAGGAACTTGTCCCGGACGTCCTGAAATCGACTGAATGGTTACCTTCACTCCACAGCTTCAAGCTATGGATCGCGAACTAGAAACCAGGGATTTTAGAATTGTATTCATGGGCACTCCCGAGTTCGCCGTCGCATCCCTGGACCACCTTGTTCAGGCCGGATTCTCCGTCGTCGGTGTTGTCACGGCTACCGACAAGCCGGGAGGGCGCGGTCGAAACTCGGTCATGACCTCTGCCGTCAAGGACAGGGCGCTCGCCCTGGATATTCCCATCCTGCAACCCGAAAAGCTCCGAGATCCCTCGTTCCTCGAGGCACTTCATGCCCTGAACGCCGATCTGTTTGTCGTCGTCGCGTTTCGCATGCTACCAGAAGTGGTTTGGACCATGCCTCGACTGGGCACCGTCAATCTTCACGGAAGCTTGTTACCCGCCTATCGGGGAGCTGCACCCATCCACTGGGCCGTGCTGAACGGTGAAACGGAAACGGGGGTAACCGTATTCTTTCTTCAGCATGCCATTGATACCGGTGACCTCCTGTATCAGGAGCGGATGCCCATCGGCACGCACGAAACGACCGGAGAGGTCTATACCCGAATGATGTACATCGGAGCTCGTGCCCTAGTGAGGGCCCTGCGCATGATCCGATCCGGTGAGGTCCACCTCCGTCCACAACATGAAGAGGGCGTATCCCATGCACCGAAGATCTTTCCCGATACGGCCCACCTGGACTTTCACTGGCCCATCCAGAAACTGGCCAATTGGGTACGTGGCATGAACCCTTACCCCTCGGCCTGGTTTCTCCTGGATAACAAGATCGTCAAGGTCCATGCCGCAACGATCGAACGCGCCTCCCCTTCCGAAGCCCCCGGAACAATGGTCCTCGACCAAAAATCCCTGCGAATAGCAGCACCTGACGGATGGCTCATCCCTACTGAGCTGCAAATGGAAGGCCGGAAACGTGTGCCCATTCTTGATTTTTTGAA
Source organism: Bacteroidia bacterium (assembly GCA_030429045.1). Lineage (GTDB taxonomy): Bacteria > Bacteroidota > Bacteroidia > Chitinophagales > Saprospiraceae > JAGNXB01. Next base: position 10,966 of record JAUIEA010000071.1, read on the forward strand.
CGGAATGAACTGGCCTCAGGGGCGGATCGGCCAGATCAGGTGCAGCTCAACCGAAAACAACTCGTGATGTACAAGATTATCGACCTGCACTTTCAAGGACTCCCGCATGTCATCGGGTCCTTTCTGATCGACCTGGGCAAAGGCTGGGCCCTGGTGGAATCCGGCCCGCACTCCTGCTGGCCGCATCTTGTTGATGGCCTGAAGGCTCATCATCTGACCCCGGCAGATATTGATCATGTATTGTTGACCCACATCCATCTGGATCATGCCGGAGCAGCCTGGGCCCTGGCCCGTGAAGGCGCGACCATCCATGTCCACCCGGCAGGGGCACGGCATATTATTGATCCTGAAAAACTGGTGGCATCTGCCAAACGCATCTATCAGGATAAAATGGACATCCTATGGGGCGATATTCAACCGATACCCGCATCCCGGGTGCACGTAGTTGAAGATGGAGAACAACTCGTCCTGGGTGACAAAACCCTGATCGCACATCATACACCGGGGCACGCCGTGCATCATATTGCCTGGCAATGCGAATCCATCCTGTTCACAGGAGATGTCGGCGGGATCCATATTCAAAACGGGTTGGTTGCACCACCCTGCCCTCCTCCTGAATTTCAACTGGAAGACTGGTTGTCTTCCATCAAAAAGATCAGAAACCTGCAAGTGGATGAACTCGTCCTGACCCACTTTGGCCCGGTTCGGAATATTGGTGATCATCTGGATGAACTGGAGAAATCGCTGGCACAATGGGTCAGCTACTTTGAGTCGAAACCCTCCCTGGAAGACCTTTCTGTCCTGACCCGTGAGTTCATGGCGTACATTCACCAGGATTTTTATCCGGCAGAAATGCCAGGTTCATTGCAAGATCAATATGACCTGGCCAACCCACCCTGGATGAGTGTAGCCGGTATTGTCCGATACCTCAATAAACGAGATCAAGTGAAGTGAATCACCCGCGGAAGTAGATATACAGGAAAGACTTAGGAGGAAGGAAGGAGTGCGTGGATCACCGCTTTTACGGCAGACAGGATCAGGGATTCAGGGCTGACGGAGCGGGTCTGTTCTTTTTCCTGGAGCGGAATCTCCACAGCCTCGACCTGTGCGCCGAGCTGACTGGTCGGCAGCATGCTGGTCGAAATGGCCGCTACACTGATACCGAGTATCAGCAGGAGGGTCAATTGGATGGCATATCGTTTTGCTACCTTGATCATGATGTGGTCAAATATACAAACATTTGAGGGGAGTTACCTGAGAAAGAGGCAATTAACAAAAATTTAAAACCCTAATGAGCGTGTTCTCCCCGCAATTCACGGATCCAGTCCTCCTGTTGCTCGCTCAACTGATCCGGAGTCCCTTCCCACATGATCCGACCTTCTTTCAGGAGGAGGATCCGGTCACAAAATCGTTCCAGTCGGGGAAGGTCATGCGCCACCACCAGAACCCCCATATTCTTCTGCCGGGTCAGATCCAGAAAGATCTGCATCACCTGATCCCGAAGATTGGCATCCAGGTTGGAGAAAGGTTCATCCGCCAACAAAACTTCCGGTTGTGTTAAAAGGGCCCTTGCGATCGCCATTCGTTGTCGCTGGCCTCCGGAAAACATATGTGGCAGGCGATCCAGCATCCCCTCATCCAGGCCCACTTCACGCAACAGCCCGGAAAGCGAACGTATGGCATCCGGATGGGCCGCCCTGGCCCATTCACGCATGGTTTGGGACAGGGACATCACCGGGTTGAGCGAACGGCCAGGATCCTGATAGACCAGCTGGATATGCGCCGGACGAGCATCCGGCGACCTTTTCTCTTCTTCCACGCTGCTCTGCCAGGGCATCAGCCCCAGGATGGCCCGCAACAAGCTGGATTTTCCGGAGCCCGAACTTCCCGCTATACCGACCAATTCACCAGAATAAAGGTTCAGGTGAAGCTCATGGAGAACAGGGACGTCCTCTTCGTACCCAGCTGACAGGTTGCGAATTTTTAGCAGCTCTCGGGGTGCTTCCGGTTTTATGGATGGGTCGTGGCTCCCTCCCCTACCAAGATGCTCACTTTTGGCCACTGTCATTCGATTCTCATCAGGGGGGCCCTGGTGGATCACTCGCCCTTCCTCAATTTCAGTGATCGTATCTGCGATCTGACTGACCAGGTCCCGATCATGAGAGATCAGAAGCAGTCCTGGCCCCTGTTCGGCTGAAACGGCCTTGCTGAGGTCCCGTAAGAACTCCTGTTGGTGATGATGATCCAGTGCGGAGGTCGGCTCATCGGCCAGGATCAGATCGGGCGTGGTGGCCAGGGCACGGGCCAGCAGAAACCGTTGCTGCTGCCCCCCGGACAGTTGCCAGGGGTACCGGTCCCAGAGGGCTGCCGGATCCAGGCCGAGAGATCGTGCCCGTGACTGGAGCATTTCTTCATCCACCGCCTGTTGAGGTGCTTCCAGCAATTGCCGTCCCACTTTTCGCACCGGGTTGAATGCGGTCGCCGGTTCCTGAAAGATCATATTGATCCGCTGGCCAGTCACCTGCTGCCTGGTGGTCCAATCCAGAGTCAGCAGATCCACCTTGCCAGCTTCGTTGCAGAACCAGACATGCCCTGAGACCACCTCATACAGATCACGTGGTATGATCCCTGAAATGATCATGGCCAGGGTGGTTTTCCCCGACCCGGAGGCACCGATCAACACATGCGTCTCCCGCCGGTAAACGGTCAGGTTGATATTGCGCAGGACGGGGTTCCGTTGCCCTGAGCGCAGGATGTCAACGGAGAGGTTCTCAACGTTCAGGACTTCAGGCCGATTCATGAGGTCGTCAATAGTATTCCATTGTCCTGGACAGCCAGGGTAAGATCCATCCGGCTTTCGAGGAGATGACGGACCGATGCCGGAAGGAATTCCGCTCGCCAGCCCCTGTCAAATATCGGGGCCTGGTAATCGGAAAACATCCGGTAGCGTTTCAATTCCGTCGGAGAGATGACCATATCTACAGCCATGGATTCCTCCATGCAAAAGATCTGCAAGACCTGATAAATCAACATCGCATGGGCCTCATTCAACGGATCAACGGCCTCCCTGGGTGTATACTGGTACACCAGTCTCAGTTCTTCGGCAGTGGGTTTTTCCTGATACCAGCTCATCAGCTGATCGACATGATTCCGAATAAAGGCCTTGGGCAGGATCCGGCTTCTGAAGAGTGCCTCTGCACCGGAATGAATAGCCCTGGCAATTTCAACTATCTGCTTATTGGAAAGGATCTCCTCTTCCTTTTTACCGGATTGCTGTGCCTCCATGATCCTCCACTGGGCCAGTCGAAGCATGAATACCTTTTCCTCCTCCTGAAAGCCGGCAATGGCTCGCTGGTGTAGCAATTTCTTGAGTGGATCCGGAGTATAGAACGCCTCACCTTCCCAGGCAGTCATCTCATCCTTCACCCAATTGTACCGGCCCTTCTCCTCTAGCTCAGATCGAACCTTTTCATACAATCCCCACAGGAATTTGACATCTTCAACTGCATAGCGTTTCATCTTGGACGGCAGGGGCCTGATCGTCCAGTCTGCAATGGTGAATCCCTTGGAAGAAGGTTGATCCAGTACCTCTGACAGGATATTCGACAGGGAGGACGGATACCTGATCCCCAGGAATGCAACCGCCACCTGCAAGTCAAAGATGTTTCGGGGCAAGACGTTGAGCAATTGAAACAGCAGCCTGTAGTCATTTTCACCCGCGTGGGTCAATTTGAGAATGCGTTCGGAGGCGATATAATCGCCCAGCTTTTCCCACCCCCTGACATGGAGAGGATCGATCAGGTAGATACCTTCTTCCGTGATGACCTGGATCAGGCAGATCAGGGGGATATCGCGTCTTTCACCGATGAATTCCGTATCGAATCCAAACCATTCCAACTCGTCCAGTCGCCGCCATAGAGAGGCCAATTGATCCGGTTGATCGATAAAATGAACGGGGAGGTCGTAAGAAGAATGGGAGGACATACGTTATGGATAAGAAACAACGAGGAACTTGCACCTTTGCATCAAAGTTATGTGTTATATCCTCGACAATCCTCATCTATGCGATTCCTGAAAATCTCACTCATCTCCATCTTCGTGCTCATTGGCCTGTTTCTGCTTGCAGCCCTGATCCTGCCAGGCATGTACAAGGACGATGTTCTTGCAGTGATCCGGGAAGAAGCCAATGAAAACCTGCAGGCAACATTGGACTTCTCCGACATCGATCTCAGTCTCTTCCGACAGTTTCCCAAGCTGTCAGTCCGGATAGATGACCTTTCGATCACCGGACAGAATGAATTTGAGGGATATTCCCTGCTCACCTGTTCATCTGCCGAGGTCGCAGTATCCATCTGGGACCTCCTGAAAAAAAATGCCCCCCTTCGCATTCAGACCTTAAACCTGGCCGCCCCCCGGATCCAGGTCCTCATCCTGGAGAACGGGAAGGCCAATTATGACATCACCTTGCCTGATTCCACCGCCGAGGAGAACGCCAGCGCCGGGTCAGTGCTACAGGGTGCTATTCAAGCCTATGCTATCACCAACGGGTATTTGCGCTATGAGGACAGGACGATGCCCCTGACCTTCAGTCTCAAAGGGCTCGATCACACGGGCGAGGGGGATTTCACGCAAAGTCGGTTTCAATTGGCCACCCGTACGGATGTAGATTCGATGGATCTGCAATATGACGGGCTGGACTATTTCGCCCATGTCCGCACACGCATGGAAGCCGATCTGGATATCGACCTCGATAGGATGCGGTTTGCCTTTGCTGATAATACGATCACCCTGAACGATCTGCAATTGGTCGGGCAGGGCTCGATCGAAATGCCAGCATCCGATATCCTTATGGACCTGTCCCTTTCAACACCTCAATCGGACCTGAAGCATTTCTGGAGCATGATCCCCGGAGCATACACGGCAGATTATGCCGACTTGAAATCAGCCGGTACGTTTACGCTGGAAGCCTGGATGAAAGGGGTCTACAATGAGACCTCCTTTCCGGCATTTGCCTTTCATACCCGTTTGAATGACGGGCGCATCCACTATCCGGACCTCCCCGTTCCGATGGAGCAGATCCAGGCAGAAATCAACCTGGATCAACCCGGCACATCGCTGGATGAATTGACCATAGATATCCCTGCATTTCGCATCACCATGAAGGACCAGACGGTCAAAGGCCGGTTTTCTGCTGCCGATATCATGACCGATCCACGGGTGGATGCACAGGTGGAAGGTGTTCTGGACCTGGGCCTGATCAAACAAGCCTTTCCTGTGGAGGCCACAACCCTGGCCGGAAGAATTGCCATGGATGTCGGGATCAAAGCCCGGATGTCAGATCTGGATGCCAAGCGCGCAGACCAGGTGGACCTCCATGGCACGGCTTCGATACAGGATCTGGCTTACCAATCCGCCGGACAACCTCCTGTCCGCATGACGCGGGGTGATCTCCAATTCTCACCCCAGGCAGTAGAAGCCACTGATTTCCGTATTCAAGCCGGCAGAAGTGATCTTCTTGTCCAGGCGCGATTTGACAATGTCCTGGCCGTCCTGCATCCGGAACGGACGTTGAAGGGTCGTATACAGCTGGTCAGCACTCTGCTGGACCTGGATGAATGGTCAACTCAATCATCGTCAGAGGTCGCACCTGTATCCGCACCAAGCACGGAAGAGGTGGCCTTGCCTGTCGAGCAATTTGATCTCTCTGTAGATATCGCTATTTCCCGGTTGATCAGCAGTGCACTCGAACTGACCAACATGAAGCTCATTGGCAAGGCAGGGCCGACCACCATCGATGTAACGGAGCTTTCTGGCGAGATCGGGGAATCTGATTTCCGCCTCTCCGGACGACTGGAAAACGGGTTGGCCTGGTTGTCCGATCAGGGTGAGCTCCGCGGCCTGGTCAACTTCGAGTCCAGGAAGTTCAATCTCAACCAGTTCATGACAGAATCCGAAACATCCGCCACGGGAGGTGAAGAGGCCTATTCCACGATTCCTGTCCCGGCCCGGGTAACCCTGACCGCGACGGCCCGGATCGATCATCTGATCTATACAGACCTGGACCTTCGGCAGGTTACGGCGCAGGTGGATATAGCCAATGAAGAGGCGCGGCTCAGCCAATTTGAAGCCGCAGGTCTTGGCGGTAAACTGGCCGCAGCAGGTTCCTATAACACCCAAAACATCGACAAGCCCGTTTTCCACTTCAAGTATGACCTGCAAAAACTGGACTTCCAGCAGGTCTTTGCCAAATTCAACAGTTTCCGCACCCTGGCCCCTATAGGCCAATATATCCAGGGCACCTTCTCCTCCAACATGGTCATGGATGGTCTTCTGGACAAAGGCATGACGCCGGATCTTTCCACCCTCGAGGTAGCCGGATTCCTGGAAACCTTCAACAGCATGATCCAGGGCTTCAAGCCGGTCGAAGGGCTGGCTGAAAAGCTGAATGTCAAAGAGTTGAAAACGCTTGACCTGAAGGGAACAAAGAACTGGTTCGAGGTCAGGAACGGTACGCTGGAATTGAAAGACTTCGATTATTCAACCCAGGGTATTGACATGATCATTGGCGGTGCACACAGTCTGACGCAGGACATGAATTACCATGTCAAAGCCCGAATCCCCCGAAAACTCATGGAAAAGAATCCATTGACCTCATCGGCCAATGCCGGCCTAAAATGGCTGGAATCCGAGGCTGCCAAAAAGGGCATTGGCGTCTCTGCCGGCGAGTTTGTCAATGTCCTCGTCAAAATTGGTGGAAACGTCAAGGCCCCCACCTACGGGGTCCAGCTCCTGGGTTCAGACGGGGAAGCGACTGTCGGCGATCAGGTGAAGGCTCAAGCCGGAGAAGTCACCCGTCAGGTCAAGGATTCCCTGGAACGTGTCGGCCGTCAAAAGGTGGATGAGGTCAAGACCGAGGCGACCCGCCAGGCACAGGCCAAACTTGATTCATTGAAAAAGCAGGCTAACCAGAAGATCGATACGACGCTGGCCAGAGCAAAGGAGGAGGCAGCCAAAAAAGCGGAGGAGGCCCTCGGCAAGGAAGTCGGTAAAAAAATTGAGGAGATCGGCGGGGACAAGGCCAAACAGGAAGCGGACAAGATCAAGGAAAAGCTGAAGAACTGGGATCCCCTGAAAAAGAAGAAAGAAGGGCAATAGACCCTTCATGAAGATCCTGCTTGTATCTGAAGGGATTTGATGTCTTACTTCAATTCTTGATCTGTTCGTCAAGCTGTTGCTGTCGATTCAGCAATTCCTCCATGACGCTGTCGAGTTGTTCTGCTGCCAGGCGCTTCAGGAGAATCTCTTTCTTTTCATCCAGAATGAAGATCTGGGGGGTAGATTGGACATTGTAGAGGGTGCTGAATTTTGAGAGCAGGTAGGGATCGACAACGTTCATCCAGATATCCATGCCTTTTTCGTCCACCATTTTCCAGCAGTCTGGCACCTTGTCTGTGACTTTGGTACAGACGGAGAACATCTCTACACCCTTGTCTTTGTACTTGTTGTAGAACTCCACCACCTTCGGCATGGATTTTTGACAATGACCGCAATCCGGTGCCCAGAAGAACAGGATGGTAAACGGAGAGTCGATGTCATGCAAAGCGATCTTGGTGCCATCCCGTTTTTG
>JAUIEA010000072.1 GCA_030429045.1 Bacteroidia bacterium
GATCACTACTAAAAAAAACCCAGAACCGAATATTCTCATGGTCTTTCGAATGTGAGCAGGTGATCTCCATCCATCCGTCCAGGAAGGTCGATGCCCAGGAGATCGAGAATGGTAGGGGCGATATCTGCCAATTTGCCGTCCCGGATCGTCACGGGTACCGGATCGGGAGAAACATAGATCACCGGTACGGGATTCATGGTATGTGCCGTATGCGGCGTACCGTCCGGATTCTTCATCGTATCTGAATTCCCATGATCGGCGATCAGGATCAGATGGTATCCCTTGTCCAGGGCTGCGGGGATTAATCTGGACAGGCACGAATCGACCGTCTCAGCCGCCTTCTGCGCAGCTTCGAATACGCCGGTATGGCCCACCATATCTGTATTGGCATAATTCAGGCAAATGAAATCCGGGGTGGTGGTGGATATTTTCTCCAGGACAGCCTCCGTGACCTCCCGGGCACTCATCTCCGGCTGCAGGTCGTAGGTCGCCACCTTCGGAGAGGCAATGACCAGTCGATCTTCACCCGGAAAAGGTGCTTCTCTGCCCCCGGAGAAAAAATAGGTCACATGGGGATATTTCTCCGTCTCGGCCATGCGCAGCTGGGTCTTCCCGGCGGCGGAAAGCACTTCTCCCAGGGTGTCTTCAAGATTGTCCTTTTCAAAGATGACCGGGATGTCCAGGAAGGATTCGTCATACCGGGTCATGGTCACGTAATGGAGATCGAGCGGCTTCATGCCGTATTCCGGAAAGGCTTGCCGGGTCAGAACGGTGGTCAACTGTCGGGGGCGATCGGTTCGAAAATTGACAAAGATCACCACGTCCCCATCGGCGATATGGCCGTTTGCATCACCTGCCGGCTGAATGCGAACAGGCTCTACAAATTCATCCGTGATCCCTGCCGCATAACTTGCACGTAATGCCGCCACACCGGATGGAAAAAGGGCTCCTTTGTCGAACACAAGGAGGTCGTAAGCCTTTTTTACGCGTTCCCAGCGTTTGTCACGGTCCATGGCATAATACCGCCCCACCAGGGAGGCCAGTTGTGCCCCGGGGACCCTGGTCAGATAGTCTTCGAGATGCTGAATAAACTCCAGGCCCGATTCAGGACCGGTGTCCCGACCATCTGTGAACGCATGGATACGAGTATCTGTCACTCCGGCAGCCTCGGCCAGGTCAACAAGGGCGATCAGATGATCCAGATGACTGTGAACGCCCCCATCAGAGGCCAGGGCGAGCAGATGCAGCTTCCGGCCGGGCTGGCTGGCCTGACGGAGAGCATTTTGCAAAACTTCATTCTCGGCCAGGGTTCCATCAGAAATCGCCCGGTTGATGCGGGCCAGTTCCTGGTAGACGATACGACCTGCACCGATATTCAGATGCCCCACTTCGGAGTTTCCCATCTGCCCCTCCGGCAGTCCTACTGCTGATCCGTGCGTCACCAGGGTCGCATGGGGCCGGGATCGCATGAGATCATCAAAGACCGGGGTATCTCCCTGCGCGATCGCATCGACTGAGGGGTCCGGTCCCAACCCCCATCCGTCCAGAATGATCAGAGCTACTCGTTCGGCTGGTTTCATCATACAAATGTACATTCAACACCCAGAATGGTTCATCTTTCATCAAGAATGGCCCATTCGGATGGTGGAATCGGGGTCCATCCCCTGAATGAATCCGGTTTGGAATATCTTCGCCAGGATGTCCGGAACCCCCTTTTTTTCAGCTCGCTGGTCACAGCACCTGGCTTACCTGCTGCTCCTTGTCGGAGTCGCAGCTTATGTCTATGCCTGGCTCTATGGCCGATCCCTGTATCTGGATGAGGCCAATCTCGCCCTGGTTCTGGAGACCGTATCCGTCCCGGATTTGTTCTTACCGCTGCCCTTCGAACAATACGCGCCACCCTTCTTTCTGACCCTGGCCAAAGCCGGACTGTTCGTCACGGGCCATCAAGAATGGGGGCTGCGCCTGCTGCCATTGCTCGCAGCACTGGGCAGTTTATGGGCCATGTTTCGCCTATTGGGACAATTGAACTGGAGTTGGAATGCCCGACTGGTCGTGCTGTCCTGGATGGCCCTGTCGCCGCATCTGACCCGGTATGCTTCAGAATGCAAGCAGTACAGTTGGGACGTGCTCATCACCATCCTTCTGCTTTCCGTTGCGGTCCACTACCGTCAACATCCACCGAAACAATGGTCCTGGAGCGGACCGGCCCTGTTGTTTCTGATCATACCCTGGGCCTCCATGCCGGCCGTATTTCTGTTGGGCACCTGGGGTGGACTGGAAATACTGGGAACATACAGACAGCGGGATTATAAAAATTCAATCGCCTGGCTGGGTGTTTCCCTGCTCGGCCTGTGTTCCTTCCTGCTGTACTATCAGCAGGTCATCGGTGACAATTTGACCAATACACTGTTGCTGGATTATCACCGACCCTGGTTCATGCCCTGGCGCCTGGATCAGCCCGGACAGCTCAGTCATGCATTTTCGTTATTGACCGATCTGGGAGCCTGGAGCTATGGCCATACGGCTATTTCGCTTGTTGCGGGCATCGCCCTGGGCCTGATCGGATGGGTGGTTCTTCTGAAAAAACAACCGTTTTCAGCCCTCCTCCTCACCGGGCCACTTGTCCTGGCCATTGGCGCGTCGATGGCCGGACATTTCACGCTGATCCCCCGGGTCAATCTGTTCATGATCCCCCTGTTGCTCCTCTTGTCCGGGTCCGGTATCCAATGGCTGGCGGGCAGATGGAAAGAGGGCATTCGCCCCTGGATCATGCTTCTGGTCTGGGCCTTGTGCCTGTCTTCCTTCCTGGGTAAACTCCCAAAACTCTGGCAAGAACCGGAAATAGAAAATCTGTACCAGGTGATGCACGAACTTTCAGATCGCAGCGACCAGACACCCTGGTATATCCATTGGAATGCAATGCCAGCCTTTCGGTATTATACCGAGTTTCATGCAGAAAGATCCAGGTATGGCACGGTCAAGACCACCCCTCTTCCGTGGACAACCTCAGAGTCCATTCTATCCGAAATGGATCCACCACCAGCCTTCTGGCTGGTGTATTCCCACCTGATCTCCGACCAGGCCCGACAGGAGCAGGAACAGTTCAGTGAGACCCTGAATACGCAGTATGATGCCGTCGATACCATCACTGCCCACGGGGCCATGGCCATCAGGTATGAGCAGCGCCTCGAGGACAGGAATTAGGGAACGTTTACAACTTTCGGGCTGTTTTGGGGTCATGTAAGTGTAAGCAGGGCAATACGACTTGCTTATACCTTCGTTAAAAGGTAGCTTTAGTCCGCCAACACCAACCTGTCCATGAAATATCTCATTCTCTTGATCAGCCTGTTCGTTTCTACTGTTGCAATGGCACAAACCAATGCGCTTCAGGCGATCAACCAGGCCATGCAACGTGGTGATGCCGCCACCATCGCCTCCTATTTCGACCAATCTGTCGTTCTGGATATTCTCGGAGATGAGGCCATTGCCACACCTGCAGAAGCGCGAAAACGACTGGAAACCTTCTTTTCCAATCACAAGCCTGCCGGATTCAAGCAATCCCACAGCGGCTCTTCACAGGGCAAGGATTCCCATTATATCATCGGTGAGCTAAACGACCCATCGGGCAAATACCGGGTCTACCTCTACTTCAAGACCAGCGGCGGGAAATACGCCCTGCAGGAGTTGCGGATCGATCAGTAAACAGCGGTCCTCATTTTCTCGGCGGCCTCTGTCAGTACGTCTTCTGTCTTTGCAAAACACACGCGCACGGTCCGGTTTTCGGCAGGCGGTGTTCGATAGAACGGGCTGATCGGGATCAGGGCCACGCCGCATCGCTCTGTATACCTCTTCGCAAAGGTGAGATCATCCTCATCACTCATTCCACTGTAATCCAGTAGTCCGAAGTAAGTGCCTTCACAGGGCAGGACTCGAAAGGCAGAACCCTCCAACTGACGCGTAAAGTGATCTCGTTTGGCCTGGTAAAAGGTGTCCAGACCTGACCAGCTGGCCTCATCTTCCATAAAGCGGGCAAGGGCGACCTGGCTCGGCGTATGCACACTGAAGACATTGAATTGATGCACCTTTCGAAACTCGGTGGTCAAGGCCGGGGGAGCCACCACATACCCTGTTTTCCAACCCGTGGCATGAAAGGTCTTTCCAAAGGAAAAGGTGACCATGCTGCGGGCATACAATTCAGGATCGGCCAGCACACTCAGATGCGGCAGTCCATCAAATACCAGATGCTCATACACCTCGTCCGACAGGAGGAGCAAGTCATGCCGAAGGACAATGTCCTTCAAAGCCGCCATGTCCGCTGACTGGAATACCTTGCCCAGAGGGTTATGCGGATTGTTGGTGATGATCAGTCGTGTCCTGGAGGTAACCTTCGACCGTACCTGATCCCAGTCTACCTTGAACTCCGGGCCTTTGAGGGGAATAGACACCGGAATCCCTCCGGCAAGCAGAACTGTGGGGAGATAGGAGTCATATGCCGGCTCGAGAAGGATCACTTCGTCACCGGGATGCACAACAGCCTGGATCGCACAGAACAGTGCCTGGGTGGCTCCGGCCGTGACGGTGATCTCAGATCCCGGATCGAAGTGGACACCATAGGTCAGCCGGATCTTGTTGGCTATCGCTTCTCGCAGGATGGGCAGACCCGGCATGGGCGCATATTGATTGTAACCCTCCTGGATCGCCTGCCCGACCAGATCCTTCAAACGTTGTGGTGGTTCGAAATTGGGAAACCCCTGGGCCAGGTTGATCGCCTGGTGTTGCTGGGCCAGGGCACTCATCACCGCAAAAATGGAGGTGCCGGCTTCTGGAAGTTTGGAGGAGATATCTGGCATATTGGATCGTTCTCAATTTCTGGACGAAAGACCGAAAGATATGGAGAGACTTGTCAAAGGCGGAAATGGGAAAGCGGAAATCGGAAGTAACGTTGAGACGTCAACAGGGGTGAGGGATGAGGGATGAATCGTAGCGGCTGCTTTTTAACCTCCAGGGAGGTTAGCTGCCGGAGCAATCTCATGGTGGAAGGAGGACGTGCGAAAGGGAGAAATTGGGATTTTAAGAATATGAGATGGTCCGTTACCCTTATTGCTAAAATTGATCGAAAAATCAAAAACCGAAAGTGGGTAAAATCTTACTCCTATGAATAGAGTCGAATTCCTCCCTTTCAACCAACGTTTTATTCATTCGAATTTCAGAATTCGAATTTATTTGTGATTTGGAATTTGTGATTTGGAATTTCACCCCCACACTAACACCGGACTTATTTGACGCAAACCGCCTTATTTTAAGGATCTGAATATTCGATCCACCGCCGTGGCCAGATCGCGATCCTTTTGGGTCACGATATTGCCTTTTGAATGGGTCCGCAATCGTACCTCCACCCGGTTGTAGACATTGGTCCACTCCGGGTGATGATCCATCTTTTCAGCCACCAGTGCCACACGGGTCATAAACCCGAATGCGGTGTTGAAGTCAGGAAACAGGAAGGTTTGGGTCAGGCAGTTGTTGGCTTCAGTCCAGGGCATGATGACAGGTTTGGACTGAAGGTACACTGCGTTTGGTTGAAACGCAAAGACCCGGACGTTTACAGTCCGGATCCAGACAGAATCGTCTGGACGCAAAGAATTTTTAGACAAACAAATTACCGCTCGTCCCAGTTGCCTTTGTCCAGGTTGAGCAGGGCCAGGGTCATCAGGTCAATGGTAGCCTGCACATCTGCCTTGTGGACCATCTCGATCACCTGATGGATATGCCGCGTGGGGATGGACAGGGCGCCGGCAATGGCGCCGTTCTTTCCATAGCGCTGGACGGCCGCCGTATCAGTCCCTCCGGCGGTCAGGATCTCGGACTGCCAGGGGATCTCGGCGGCATCCGCCTGATCGCGGAGATAGTCCACCATGCGGGGATCACAGACGGTCATCCCATCCAGGATCTTGACCGCTGTGCCCTTTCCGAGTTTGGTGACCACTTCCTGGGGCTGGGCTCCGGGCACGTCATACGCGATAGTGGTGTCCAGGACGATCCCGAAATCGGGATTGATCCGATGAGCGGCGGAAATTGCACCGCGCAGGCCGATCTCTTCCTGGACCGTAAAGACGGCATGCAGGTCAAATGGAAGCTTTTTGCCTTTCAGCGCTTTCAGGACTTCCACCAGAATAAAAACCGAGATCCGGTTATCCAGGGACTTGCTGTTGATGCACTCTCCCATTTCGATCATCTGGCGCTCCCGGGTTACCGGGTCACCAACGCGGATCAGTTTTTTGACCCGTTCGGCCGGCATTCCCGTATCGATAAAATACTCTTCGATCTGGACAGCTTTATTCCGCTCCTCCGTCTTCATCAGGTGAATGGGCTTGCTGCCCATAACCCCCATGACCTCCTCACGGCCGTGAACGATCACACGTTGTGCAGTCAGGGTCTTGGGATCAAAGCCCCCCAGGGTCGAAAAGCGCAGAAAACCGTCATCATCGATATGGGTGACGATGAAACTGATCTCATCCATATGTGCGGTGACCATCACCCGCTTGTCCTGGCTGCCTTTCCGCAGGACCATCAGGTTGCCCATGGGATCAACAGTCATCTCATCGACCAGATCCGCGACCTGCTCTTTCAGGAAGGCGCGAATGCGATGTTCAAATCCCGGAGCGCCGGGGATCTCACAAATTTTCTTCAGGAGGGTGACATTCATGTCCTGTGGTTTTCGGAAGGAGCGCAAAAATAGACAAAAGGCCCTTACTTTGGCAGGAAGGTGTCAAACCTCCCTTATCTGTGCAGTATCGGGATACCCGCAATTTTCTTTCCAAACTCACCCTTCATCGGCTGTGGAACGCAGCCCGGGTCCTGGCATCCTATTATCTGACCCGCCTCGTCAAGCGGCCCGTTCAGTGGGGAATGCCCATGACCATCTCCTTCGAACCGACCACGGCCTGCAATCTCCGATGCCCCGAATGCCCCAGCGGATTGCGCTCTTTTACCCGGGAAACAGGCAACCTCAAAGCCGATTTCTTTCGCCAGACCATCGACGAACTGTCCCGGGATCTGATCTATCTGATCTTCTATTTCCAGGGCGAACCCTATATCAATCCCGACTTCCTGAAGATGGTGGCTCATGCCCGGGACAAAGGGCTGTACACTATCACCTCCACCAATGGCCACTTCCTGGATGACGATCGGGCCAGAAAAACGGTCGAAAGTGGCCTGGATCGTCTCATCATCAGTGTGGACGGTACTACCCAGGAAACTTACGAACAGTATCGCAAGGAGGGCACCCTGGATACCGTACTGGAAGGTGCACGAAATGTGGTTCGTTGGAAGAAGGCCCTGAACAGCACCACCCCGCATATCGTCTTTCAGTTCCTCGTGGTCCGCCCCAACGAACACCAGATCCCGGAGATCTATCGTCTGGCAGAAGAGATCGGGGTGGATGAGGTCAAACTGAAAACAGCCCAGGTCTATGATTTTGAACGTGGCAATCCACTGATCCCTACGAATCTGAAGTACAGCCGCTACCTCCCCGGGGAGGATGGCTCCTGGCGTACCCGGCATGCTCTGGCCAACCATTGCTGGAAGCTCTGGCATGCCTGCGTGATCACCTGGGATGGGATGGTTGTCCCCTGTTGTTTTGACAAGGATGCTACCTACCGTCTGGGCAACCTCAAGGAAGGTTCATTCAGGGACATCTGGAAGGGGGACGCCTATCAAGGGTTTCGGAAACAGCTCCTAACGGGGAGGGACCAGATCGATATCTGTACGAATTGTACGGAAGGATGTAAGGTGTGGGCGTAACCTCACTTCAACAGCACGCTGACCGAAAAATAATCCCGCTTGTCCGTGAAATGATGAGCATCCCGGAAACCGCTTTTTTCTGCCATCGTATCGATCTCCGGCAGGCTGTACTTCTGCGAAACCTCGGTGTGGATCAGTTCATTGGTCCTGAATAAAAACGTCTCTCCCAACAGGGAGACTTCCTGGGCTTTCTGACAAACCAGATAACTGGCTGCAATGCCTGATACCGGATCATACACCGGATAATGATCGAAATGTTCCACCTGAAAGTCGGCACTCAACTCCCGGTTGATCCGGGTCAGCAGATTGAGGTTGAACCGGCGGGTCACTCCCTGGGCATCGTTATACGCATCCAGGATGGTTTTGGGATGCTTGCGCAGGTCGACCCCGACCAGTAGCACATCATCCGTTGACATATATCGGTGCAAGAATCGTAATAGATCAACCGCTTTATCATTGGGGTAATTTCCAATATTACTCCCCAGAAATAACAACGCCCGATGATGGGTGGTCTGCAGCGAGGGAAGAGTCTTGAAATAGTCTCCCGCGACTGGATGAACCGGAATGCCCGGAGCCACATCAACCAGATGGGATTTGTTGGTTTGCAAGACCTCGGGGGAGATATCCAGAGGGTAATAATTCACAGACCGACCGAGCGTAACCAGGTTTTCCAGAAAGTGAACCGTTTTTGTGCCGTCCCCGGCACCCAGCTCGACGATCTCCAGTGGCCCTTCCGGAAGAAAAGCCGCCAGATCAGAGGTTCTTTCCCGGAGAATTTCCAGCTCACACCGGGGGAGGTAATATTTGTCCAGGCCCATGATCTCCTGAAAGATCTTGTCGCCAGTCTCGTCATAAAAATACTTGGAGGGCAGCTTTTTCAAGGGCTGCTTCAATCCGGCAAGCACATCGGTCGCAAATTGATCCAGGTCTCTCATGAGCGAATACCGGATTGGGCCAACCGAATGCCTGAGAACATCCAGCGCAAATGGGGATGAAAGAAATTCCGATAGGTCGGCCGGCTGTGTCCTTCCGGTGTGGCAAACGACGCACCTCGCAGAACGTGCTGATTGACCATGAATTTTCCATTGTATTCCCCCAGCGCCCCTGGTGCCTTACTGAATCCCGGATAGGGGAGATAGGCACTTCCGGTCCATTCCCAGAGCTTTCCCCAATGGAATCTGTCGGCTGCCGCTTCCCATTCAAATTCTGTCGGCAGGCGCAGGCCCTTCCACTCCGCAAAAGCGGAGGCCTCATAGTAGCTCACATGCATGACAGGAAGATCACGATCCACAGGACCAAACCCGGAAAATGTATAGTTATGCCACTCCCCGTCCACCAGATGCCAGTAGTGCGGGGCATTGATCTGCTGTTGGCGGATATGATCCCAACCTTCGGCATGCCACAACTCGAATCGTTGATAGCCGCCATCCGAGATGAAGTCCTGGTATTCTGCATTGGTCACCAGGCGATCAGCAATGGCATAGGGCTCGAGAAAGACCCGATGAGGGCTGAGTTCATTGTCGAAGCAAAAACCGGGTCCCTGATGGCCAATGGTGTGCAACCCTTCGTCCATGTGAAGAAAGGTCATGGCCTCCTTTTCCGGGATCATCTGTAGAGCGGTCTGATATGTCGGAAATGTCGGTTGATGCCCCAGGATATATTTGATATCGTAGGCCAGCAATTCCTGATGCTGCTGTTCGTGATGGAGTCCGATCTCGATCAGATCGAGCACTTCTCTGGCTGGATCAGTTTTGAGGAAGTCGGCCACTTGCTCCGTCACAAACTGCCGGTAGGACATGACCTGATCGACTGTCGGACGGGTCATCAAGCCACGGTCCGGCCGCAGGACCCGATCACCGGCGTGGTTGTAATAACTGTTGAATAAAAAGGCAAAATCCGGATCAAAGCAGGTGTACCCTGGTTTGAAGGGAACCAGGACAAACTGCTCAAAGAACCAGGTTGTATGAGCCAGATGCCACTTGGGCGGAGAGACATCCACAATGGGCTGTACGGAATAATCCTCTGTCGCCAATGGGGAACAGAGGGACTCGGTTTGCTGGCGAACGCTGAGGAAGTGTGATAACAAATCGACGATCTTGGGTGGGGTCCTTGGCTACAAGCCAATCCGTATTTTCAAAAGTACAGCTTGTTTCCCAACTAGAAAAAGGCCGAGTTGTTCATGGTGAAAGACATCCTCCCTACCTTTATGGCATGAGTATATATCAGGCCACCCTCGATTTTGCCCGCAAGCTGGACCAGCATGATCCATTGAACGAGTTTCGGGATCGCTTTCATCTTCCCCCTGCCCCGGATGGCAGTCCTGCCATCTACCTCTGTGGAAACAGCCTGGGGCTTCAGCCCAAAGCCACACGTGACTATGTCAATGCCGAACTGGATGACTGGGCCAAACTGGGGGTTGAAGGGCATGTGCATGCCCGGCATGCCTGGATGCCCTACCATGAATTCCTGACCGAAAAAATGGCCCGGGTGGTGGGTGCCAAACCGGAAGAGGTCGTGGTCATGAACAGTCTGACGGTGAACCTGCACCTGATGATGGTCTCCTTTTACCTTCCCACCTCCAAACGGCGCAAGGTGGTGATCGAATACAGCCCCTTTCCCTCTGACCGATATGCGGTGGCTTCCCAACTGCGGTACCATGGTTTCCATCCCGAAGATGATCTCATCGAACTCCAACCCAGGCCGGGTACAGATCAGATCCACTATGAAGACCTCGAGGCACTCATGGCTCGGGAAGGGGATCAGATCGCCCTGCTCCTGATCGGTGGGGTCAATTACTATACTGGCCAGGCCTATGACATCAAGCGGATCACCGCTCTAGGGCACCAGCATGGGTGTATGGTCGGATTCGATCTGGCGCATGCTGCGGGCAATCTGAAACTCAACCTGCATGAGGACGGTCCGGACTTTGCGGCCTGGTGCTCCTACAAATACCTGAATTCCGGACCAGGCTCCCTGAGTGGAGTTTTCGTCCATGAACGGCACGCGAACAACCCACGGTTACCTCGTTTTTCCGGGTGGTGGGGACATGACAAGGAAACCCGTTTCCTGATGCCGGATGAATTCAAGCCTATTCCCGGAGCAGAAGGGTGGCAACTGTCCAATCCACCCATCCTGCCCATGGCTGCCATGCGCGCCTCTCTCGACCTCTTTGAGGAGGCGGGCATGGATCGACTGGTCGACAAAACACAACAGCTCACCGGTTATCTGGAATGGCTGCTGCAGCAGTTGAACAACCCGCGACTATCCCTGATCACACCTGCCGATCCGGTACAACGTGGCTGTCAACTTTCCATACGGGTGGAGGGTGCCGACAAATCCATTTTCAACCGACTGTCTGCCCGGGGCATTATCGCCGACTGGCGCGAACCGGATGTGATCCGCGTCGCTCCGGTACCGTTGTACAACAGCTTTGAGGATGTGTTCCTGTTTGTGGAACGACTGGGGGAAGAAGTGGGGCGGAGTTGAGGAGGTGAGGAGTTAAGGAGTTAAGGAGTTAAGGAGTTAAGGAGTTAAGGAAAATATGGTGGACCTGCCAAAGTGAGGTGTAGTTCAATGAACTGTGTCAGTATTGAATTATCCGTGCAATGAGGCTAAAGCCCGATGTTCTTCCAATGGAGACCCCGGGCTGAAGCCCGGGGCTATTGATATTCCTATTGAGTTTGATTTAGAAGGTGCCGTTCAATTTCAGAGGAGCTGCTACACCTGGATGGTGCTTTGGAATTCAGGGCCTTCGACCTTTATCCAGTCAAGGGGAACCTGCTGCCCAGGTGGCGACAGCCACTGACGTACTCAGGCGAATGGCGAACAGCGAATAGCCGTGTTAACCTCATCCCCGGCCCTTCTCCTTTTCAAGGAGAAGGGTGCCAAACCGTTGGGCCCTTTACCCATTACCCGCCCAGAAGGAACCTGCTACCAGAGTGGCGACAGCCACTGACCTGCTCAGGCCCCGAGTCCTCGGGGGCGAATAGCGAACGGCGAACAGCCCCGAGGACTAGGGGCGAACAGCCGTGTTAACCTCCCTCCTCCGCTAAAGCTTCGGCGGGCACCCCCATCAAGCACCAAAATACAAGCATCAAATTCCAAACAAATTCCAAATTGGAAATTCAAATGACCTAAACTGGATATCTATGAAATCCTGAAATCCGCGTGAATCCGTGATTCCGACAATGAGGGTATTGGGTATTCGGCGTTGGGCGTTGGGTGGCTCCGGCCTGGGCATGGTCGGCTGAGTGCGAAATGTGAATTGAGTGGAGGAGTCGAGAAGTCGAGGAGTCGAGGAGAAAAATACGAGGAAACACATGCCATTTCAGGGATAGGTCAATAGGTCAAATCAGCCCCTTTACCATTTACCTTTTACCCTTTACCCATTACCGGCCCAGGGGGAGCCTGCTGCCAGAGTGGCGACAGCCACTGACGTGCTCGGGGCGAACAGCGAACAGCGAATGGCGAACAGCCCCGAGCACTCGGGGGCGAACAACCGTGTTAACCTCATCCCCGGCCCTTCTCCTTTTCAAGGAGAAGGGTGCCAAACCGTTGGGCCCTTTACCCATTACCCGCCCAGAAGGAACCTACTGCCAGAGTGGCGACAGCCACTGACGTGCTCGGGCCCCGAGTCCTCGGGGGCGAACAGCGAATAGCGAACAGCCCCCAGTCCTCGGGGCGAACAGCGAAATAAAAAAGCCCGGACCAATGATCCGGGCTTTTTGATTCACTGCTCTTGGTGGATCAATGATCCTCCTTGTAGCGGATCTCCACCGGTTCATCCAGGGTCGTGATCAGGATCTCTGTGCGACGGTTGTATTGATGTTGTGCTTCGGAGCAATTCACCCCTTCGGAGCACTGGTTGCGCAACATGGATTCACCGTATCCCACAGCTGTGATCCGTGCAGGCTGAATACCCCGGCTGACCAGGTAATTCTTCGCAGCTGCGGCACGTGATTCGGACAGGCGCTGGTTGAACTTGTCACTCCCGCGGCAATCTGTATGGGCACCCAACTCGATCTCCATGGTCGGGTATTTCTTCAGCAGGTCATATACCACATCCAGTTCGTTAGCCGCACCGGGCCGCAGGGAGGATTTGTTGTAATCGTAGTAGAGGTTTTCCAAAACGATGACGGAACCTTCGCTGATGGGCTTTGCCGGTGCTGTTTCGACCGGTGTTCCGGAAAACGGAAGCAGTAAAAGTTCCGCTTTACGGGTTTCTGCATAATTCCCATCAGTCGTGGACACCCGGGAACGACCGGGGATATACCCTTCCTTGTTGGCAGACAAGGAGTAGTCGGCCGGCTCGGACAGGCAATAACTGAATGTGCCATTGATATCCGACTCCAGGTAGACAGGCGCCCCGGTGCTGCTTTCAATGACCACTGGCACATGAGCCATGAGCACACCGGTTTTCTGATTCTTCACCCGGCCCTCGAGCATAAAGCAATCCTGAGGTCGGATCCGGATCACCATCTCATCCGTGGTGGGCTGGGCCGGAGAGGTATAATTATATTCTTTGGTCACATAGCCCGGCTTGGACACCAGGATCAGGTAATCCTGATCGATCTTCATCTGACCCAGGGCCATTCCATTTGCATCCGAACGTGTATCCGGTGAATTGAGATCCAGGGTTTTTTTCCTGACAAGGTTCAGTGTCAATTTCTCAGGAGTGGAAGCCTCGGGTGCAAGAGCCATATCATAAATGGTCTCGCCACTCACAAATCCATAGGCATCCTTTTCGAGGATAAAAATGCTGGCATCCGATACAGGCTGTCCGGTCTTTTCATCGACAATTTCGACCATGGTACGGGCTACAAAATTGTCCATGTCACCCGCCAGGGAATACACGGATTCGAATTGATAGATATCATCCTTACCCACGCCACCGGGACGATCGGAGGAAAAGAATCCATGCTTTCCATCATCCGCCAGCACAAAACCAAGGTCATCAAATGGCGTATTAAATGGTGCGCTGAAGATCTGCGGATGAGCATCGGGCAGGTTGCGGGTATTCACGGAGAAAATGTCCAGTCCCCCCAATCCCTCATAGCTGCCATCGCTGGAATAAAAGAGATGTCCGCTGTAATGGATGAATGGAAAGACCTCATTTCCCTTGCTGTTGATAGCAGGTCCGAGGTTGACAGGATTGCTCCAGCCTTCATTGACCTTGTCCACAAACCAGATATCGTACCCTCCATATCCTCCCGGGCGATCGGAAGCGAAGAACAGGCGCTTGCCATCGCGGGACAATGATGGATGCTGGCAGGAATATTCATTAGCATTGAAGGGCAGTTCCGTAACATTCTCCCAATCCTGGTTTCCGCGGCGGGCTGTATAGATCTTCAGGCGTACCCTGCCCTGCTCATCTGCCTTTTGCAGTCCCCGTTTCTGATTGTTCGAAGTGAAAAAGATCTGATCCCCGTTCCGGGAAAAGGCCACAGGACCTTCATGGAGTTGTGAATTCAACTGCCCGGAAAAGATCTCTGCTTCCACGGGTGCGCCATTGGGGTCTACCCGGGTATAATACAATTCAAAGTAGGTCTCACCGATCTTGGGATCGAGGAACCCCCCTTTCTTGCGAGAAGAGACAAACACCAGACCGTTGTTGTAGAAGACGGGAGAAAAGTCCAGATGCTCGGTGTTGATCGCCGTGGCATTGTTGATGATGATCCCTTTGCCACCGGTCTTTTCATAGAATTTATCGGTCCCCTTGGTCTTGGAGGATCCAGACTGCTGACCGCAGAGGTGAAAGGGCATGACCGCAAGGGCCAGAAGGACGAGGAGGGAGGAGAAGGTGTTTCGCATGCTATAGGGAAGATTGAGTGCGCGGTCAAAAGTTACCGATGAAAAACGAATTCTTTCGTTCAATTAGTACATTAATTGAAAAAACGAGGGTTATCGATCTCGGATGCCTCGTCTTTTCCAAAGCAGAACCGCAGCAAGGCTTCAAAGGTACCGTTTTGATAATCCCGAATATCAGACAGGGCAATATCATACTCCACACTCAACAGGAAGTGCTGACGGATACGGAATCCCAGGATGAGATCGATGGATTCGCCAAGGCCCGGATCACGGTCTCCACCGAAGCGATAGGTCAATCCGGCATGAAACTGATTCTTCATTTCCAGGGCCACATGCAGATCCGCATCAAAGGGGGCGTCTTCCACATATTTCAACAGAACCTGAGGATGCAGGTCCAGGAAGTTATTGAGGGTGATCCGATATCCCCCCAGCGCATAATAATGGCGAAGTTCCGTGGACGGTCGGTCTGAACCGTTTCCAAAATCAATATTCCCTTCTACCAGCCGCGGCACGCCGGCTCCGGCATACCAGTTCACACCCTGATAGTAGATACCCGCTCCGAAATTGGGCAGGTATTTGGTCTGCAAACCGAGGGGAACACCTGGATCCAGGCTGATATCCTGGGTCCCTTTTATACGCTCATCACCATAGTCTTCGGCAAAATACCGAACCGAACCCGCCAGTCCGACACCCAGGTATCCGCGGCCGAGGGGAATGCGATAACTATAGGCCATTTCGGCGGTCACATTGCGGGTGATCCCGATGGAAGTCCGGTAGAGATTGACCCCCATGCCGACCCGTTGCTGGAACAGCGGTGTATTGAAACTGACCATCTGGGCCTCCGGGGCGCCTTCCAGGCCGATCCATTGCTTGCGGTAGATCAGGGACACGCATGGCCCTCCTTCGCTCCCGGCAAATGCCGGCGTATAGAACAGCCGGTTGAACATGAATTGGGTGAATTGCCCGTCCTGCTGACCTGCAACCGGTGTAGCACAGCAGAAAAAGCCCATGCAGGCAAACAGGAGAAGTCCGATCCGATTCTGTTGCATGGCCATTAGTATTTGATGAGAAGGAAACCGGATTCCGGTACGTCCCCGTTCTGGAGGTCCAGGATGAAGAAATAGGTCCCGGGGGGCAAGACTTGACCGCTATAGGTGCCGGCCCAGTTGTTCTGATAGGGTGAGGCGGCATAGACCTCATCTCCCCATTGATTGAAGATGGAGAGTCGGTTGTTCGGATATTCATCGGCCAGTACCAGACAGGGGATCACCAGCATATCATTCACGCCGTCATTATTCGGGGTGATAATGGTGGGCATCTCGCATCGGGGTTCGAGCCCGATCCGGAGGACGACGATGGCCTCAGCACAGACGGCCGGGCATTTCTCACTACACACCTGGTAGCGGAAGGTGACCGTTCCCGAATAATTGGCTGGAGCGGTGTACTGATAAATACCCTCTGCCACCTTTTCGATCTTGCCTACCAGTGGCTGGCTCAGCAATTGGGTGGTCACCGGACCGAAGGTGGCATCATTGGTCAGCACCTGGATCAGAACCTGGCCTGCAAAGGGAATCGCCAGCGTGTCGTGCGCTGCCAGAGGACCATATTCGTAATTCACCACCAGGGTATCCCGTGAAGAGTCGCCGCATATCCCGTCATTCAGTTCCCAGACAAAGTGATTGAGCCCGGGCTGAAGATTGCAGGCACTGGCACTGGTTTCGCCCAGGCTGTCGATCAATATGCCCGGATCAAGAGATGTCCAGCGTCCCGAACCCAACTCGGTGAAGTCTGCCGTGAGTGGCATGGACAAGCATCCATATCCGCAATCCTCACGATCTACTCCTGCATACGCTTCATCGTCGTAGTTGAGCACTTCTACAAAGGCAGAAGAAGGGGGGCAGGCTCCGTTATCTACTGTCCATTTGAAAAAATAACTGTTCCCCGGCTCCAGTCCGTTGATGTTGGTTCCGTTCAGGGCAGGGTTCTGGATACTGACACCCAGACCGGACTGACCGGGAGTCTGGCTCCACATGCCCTGGTTGGGTGCCGGATCAGTGGCTGTGATCATACCCATCGTTGCACGGCACAGTTCGATCGGAGTGGCAACTTCGGCTTGCACGGGTATGGATATGAATGCTGTATCAAAGTCTGTACTGTAATTTTTGCAGGCTCCGTTCGACAGGGTCCAGGTAAAGATGAGCTGATCTCCGGGCAGGTAGCCGGTCACCTGCGTACAGTTGGCATCTGGCGTGAGGATGGTCACGGGTGTACCTGCGGTCTGCTGCCATTGTCCTGTGCCGATGGTCGGGGCCTGGGCACACAGCTGCAGGATCTCCCCCTGGCAGATATGCACATTCGGTCCCGCATTGGCGATCTGGTTGGGTATGGTGTTGATCTGAATGGTGTGGATCACGGAGGGTACCGATTGACATCCATCCACGGTGGTGATCGCATAAAAATCATAGGTGCCTTCCGTGTATATGCCCGGCAGGTCGAGGGGCAGGAAGGGTTGGACTCCCGAGTTGCCGATCAATGTGTCGGTATCGCCATCATACCATGCATAGGTGCCACCGGGCAGTCCTCCCTGGAGTGTCAACTGGCAATTTCCAGGCACCTGGGCACAGATCAACCCACCACAGTTGTCGGAGACGACTGGTGGGGCCGGATTGGTCTTGACTTCCTGGAAAAACTCTTCTGACAAGGGCGAATAACAACCGTTCATCAGGATGCGCACCTGATAGCTTCCGGTGAGGTTGGTTGTCGCATTCGGGAGGACCAGACAGTTTCCGCCCGTCTGATTGGTGATCGGTCCCTGCCATTCGTACACTGCACCAGCCACAAATGAGGCACAGGCGATCAGCGTATCACCGGCACAAACGGGTGAGTTGGTGGTGATGGCGGGCGGGAAAGGGATCGGGTGAACGATGACGGTAATCTCGTTGGACTGGTTGGAAATGCAGCCATCCACGATCACCTTGAGTTTATATTTTCCACCCTGGTTGATGGTAATTCCCGGGATGGTCAGGGTGGGGAAAAGCGTGGTATCCTGTTTGAGTGGACCCATCCAGATATACTGCACATCTCCTTCATAGGGATCATCAGGCACATGAAGGACCAGGGTCTCTCCGGCACAGATCTCGTACGGATCATTCGGAGCCGGGTCATCCACTTTGATCACCGGGGTGATCGGCGTATCATCCATGGCAATAAAGATGGTGGCCGGAACGGAAGTACAGGTATTGTCCACCTTGGTCACCTTCAGGCTGTACAACCCGGAGTTGGCACCGGTCACATTGAGGAGCTGGGCCACACTGTCCAGCGAGAAGATCATCCCATTCGGACCTGTCCAGAAGTACTGGTAGGTGCCGCCGGCATCCGGAGGGAAGACGGTGGGGAAAATCTGGCAATCTTCAAAGCCGCTGACACAGGACGGGCAGGAACTGGAAAGTGCGGTGATCTTGGGTCGCTCGGCCTGGACAATTCGCAATGAATCGCGGGTGGTACACCCCTGCGGATTTTCGGCAACCAGATGATAGGTGCCGGGTATGGCCGGAACCTTCGGGGCAGATCCCAGATATTTCTTTCCGTTGGGAGCGGTCCAGGTGAATTTGACCACGTTCACCCCGTTGACCGGCAGGGTGACCGTATCCCCTTCACAGGCCACGATGCTGTCTGGCAGCTGGACATTGATCGGATGAATGATCACGGGAAGAGGCAGGGATACATCCGATGGACAGTTGGGCGATTGAAACACCTGGAGGGTCCAGGTGCCGGCATTCATCAACTGCCCCGGGGTATAGAGTTCCGGGACTGTTGTCGTAAATACCTGCCCCGTCTGCTGATGGGTCCACTGGTAGGTCATGGCTTGCTGCCATTCGGTTGACAGGTGGATGGTATCCCCCTGACAAACGGGACTATTGCTGTGTAGTGATGGACGTAATGCACCGTTGGGTCCAATGTC
>JAUIEA010000073.1 GCA_030429045.1 Bacteroidia bacterium
GGCGCCCGTGTTGATCGCATACAGGAATCCCGAACAGGCCGCATTGATGTCAAATCCATAGGCATTGACGGCACCGATCTTGTCGCAAATGGTATTTGCAGTATCGGGGAAGATCATATCTGCGGTGACGGTCGCGCAGATCAGCAGATCGATCTCCTCCGGTTTGAGACCGGTCTGTTCAAACAGGCGTTCCATGGCATGGACCACCATATCGGAAGATCCCTTTCCTTCTTCTTTCAGGATCCGACGTTCCTTGATGCCTGTGCGGGTAAAGATCCATTCATCGGTGGTATCCACCATGGTCTCCAGTTCCGCGTTGGTCAGGATATAATCAGGAACATAGCCACCTACTCCGGTGATTGCGGCTCTTTTGGTCATACGTATTGATATTATGAAACGGGGATCGAAGGTACAGAATTCCATTTATCACCAGGATAACAACCCGAAACAGGTGGCTCCTCTGGCCCTCTTCATCCCTGGAATTGTAAAAATCTGAGCGATTTGGCAAACAAAATCGTCCACGCCTCGTAAAACCGGAGACAAACGCACCTACTTATGCTCCGTTATTCCATCATCCTACTCTTTCTGGCCAGTGCTTTCGCCGTGCATGCAGGCCAGGGACCAGATCAGGACATGATCGCCTTCGAAACGAATGCCCAGAATGCATTTGACCGGGCAAAAGCAGAGGGAAAGCATGTTTTCATTGTCTTCAAGGCCGAATGGTGCACACCCTGTCGGTGGATGGAGGCCACGACCTTCCAGGATGACGCGGTGATCCGGGAGATCGAAACCAACTATATCCCGGTGTCAGCGGATATTGATCAGGCTGACGGATTTGTGCTGTTTTACGACCACGGCGTCCAGGTGTTGCCCACGATGCTCATCCTGGATGAAGATGGAAAGGTGCTGACCCGAATTGAAGAATCCCTGGGACGCGAGAAGCTCCTCAGGCATCTGACTGCGGCGGCGGTCGGGCTCACCCCGGTCCAGCCAGCCAAAAGGGATCCTGCTTCGGTTGCAGCAGTATTAACTGCCCCTGTCAGAGAAGAACTGCCAGCCACACCCCCCAAAAAGAATCTTGGAGAGATGACGCCTCCGCCTTCAACCGGATATTCCGTGCAGGTAGGAGTCTATACACTCTATCCGAATGTGTTGACCAAGACACTGGAGATCAATGGCATTGCCAGTCAAGCCATTCATCTGGAAGAATCAGATATCAATGCAGTCACGGTCTACAAACTTCTGAGCGGTCATTTTCAGACACGAGCCGAGGCAGAAGCCTGGCGGGCTCGTCTGGCTGAGGCCCGAATTCCCGGATATATCCGTGATCTGGCGCGCTCCTAACCCCTGTGCAATTTGAGTTTTGGCTTTTGAGATAGTGTAAAGCCGGTCCGTCAGGGCCGGCTTTGCTATTTTCGGGACTCATTAACACATCTGCACCATGACCAATGGAACCCTTCTGATCAAAAACATCCGCCGAATCTGGCAATATGACCCCGATTCGACACTTGGATGGCAGAGTGGAGCACAGATGAAGCAGATGAACCATCTGGAAAATGGCTGGGTCCTGTGTCAGGGCGATCGTATTCATCAGATCGGCCCGATGGACTCTTGTCCGGCAGGGTCTCATCCCGAACTGGATGCAGGAGGGGGGGATCTGCTGCCCAGCTGGGTGGACAGCCACACCCATCTGGTCTTTGCCAAGACTCGGGAGGATGAATTTCGCTATCGTCTGGAAGGGATGAGCTATGAAGAGATCGCCAACAAAGGCGGTGGCATCCTCAATTCGGCCTATCGGCTGAGAGAAACCGAAGAAGAGGTCTTGCTGGAAGGTGCCCGGAAACGATTGCAGGAAGTGATCCGAAAAGGGACCGGTGCCATTGAGATCAAATCGGGGTATGGCCTGACCCTGGAGAGTGAGTTGAAGATGCTGCGTGTGATCCGTCGTCTGCGGGAAGAAAGTCCTATCCCCATTCGAGCCACCTTACTGGCTGCTCATGCCCTGCCCAAAGAATTCAAAGACAATCGGGAGGGGTATATCCGGCTGATCATTAACTACATCCTGCCCCGGGTAGCCGATGAGGGGTTGGCGGATTATATCGATACATTTTGCGAAAAGGTCTTTTTTCAACCCGCGGAAATGGAGCAGATCCTGGAGGCTGGCAGTCGATACGGTCTCAAGGGCAAGGTGCATACCAATCAATTCTACAGTATTGGCGGCATCCAGACTGCCATCGCGTGTGGCGCGCTGTCTGTAGATCATATGGAAGTCGCTACGGATCAGGACATTGCGGATCTGCTCAACAGCAATGTCTATCCGGTTCTCCTCCCCTCCGCACCCTTCTTTCTGCGGGATCACTATCCACCGGCTCGCCAAATGATCGACGCCGGATTGGGGGTGGTTCTGGCTTCGGATTACAATCCGGGGACGAGTCCATCCGGTAATATGCCCCTGGTCATCGCTCTGGCCTGTACGCAATTGCGGATGCTGCCCGAAGAGGCCGTCCATGCCGCCACCATCAATGGTGCCTGTGCGCTGGAATGGGAGGAGGATCTGGGTAGTATTGCTCCGGGAAAGCGAGCGAATATGATGATCACTCAACCCATTCCTTCGTTGGCCTATCTCCCGTATGCCTTTGGCAGCGACTGGATCGAAAAAAGGATCCTCAACGGGAAAGAATTCATATGAAAAACTTGACTCAAGTCTGGGAACCTGTCAACTTCGTGGGAAAATTGGAAATAATTCCATCGTCCTGCCGTTGATGAGCTGAAGTTTTTTTCAGTCTGTCACCGCTGGAAGGTACTTTTGCCCGGTTTTTGCAGTATTTGTTTCAGACATCCCTCCAATGATCCTACGCATATCTCCCTGGTTCGTACTGTGTTCCCTTTTTACCATACCACTGTTCAGCCAACAACCTGAAGCCATCCACTTTACGGGTGCTCTTCAAACCGCCTCTCTCAATCGTGGTGCCTGTAACGGTGCCGGGACAACCAATCAGAATCTCTCGGGTGGGAGCCAAAGCAACGATCCACTATTCCTGTGTTTTGGAGATTCCCTGATTATCGACCACAATGGCGATTTCGATCTCAGTGGTGATCCCAATCCGGGCACCACCCCTGGCATCGGATATGCTTTCTACAGCTGTCCCCCTACCGTGGGTGGAATGGACCTGGCGACAGTCCTGACTGACCCGTGTATTTACAATACCCCACCCTCTCCAACCGGGATCTGGGTGACCACCGGGACCAACCCGGGAGGCGATGTCACTTTTGTGAATGATGGAGGACTCCAGTCCTTTTTTAATGGCGGTTCTCCGGTACAGATCTGGTTTGCTCCGATCACAGTAGATGATTTTGCCACCAATGGATATGAAGAAGCATCACCTGGCAGTGGTGCCGGACCCTGCGTGGATGTAAATATCAATGCTGCTTTTTCAGTGGTCTACCTCAATGAGTTGACCTATAGCAATTTGCAAATTACCGGTGCTGGCGTCAATCCGGGAGGGGGTTCCTTTACTCTGACGGGCGGACTTCCCGAATTTGATGGAAGCAACTATACGGTATCGATCTATCGGAAAGGGAATCCCGGGCAAACTGCACTGATCACCAGCGGCGGGACAACCCACAATGGCACGGTCACCTTCGAAGTGCCGGTATCCGGATCCTACATCGTCGAGATCGCCGATGATACGGGTTGTGGCAGGCGATTTGAGATCAAGGTTCCGGGCATCGTATTCACCATCGACTGTAAAGATGTCGTGGAAGGCGGTACCATTTGCCTGGATATTTATGTGGACAATTTTGAAGATGTTGAATCCTTTCAGTTCTTCTTCCATTTCGATGCTTCCCTGCTGAACTTTGTATCGATCAGCAATGTCCCCCTGGCCAATTTTGATCCGGTCTTTTCCGGTGTCCAGAACGATTCTATTTTCTTCATGGGGTATTTCTCCTTTCCCGGAGAATCCATTCCCAACGGAGGACTTTTCGGGACCATCTGCTTTGAGGCTATCGGCCCCGTCGGGGAAACCAGCCCTATTACCCTCGCGCCAGGAGCCATTGGTCAACAACTGGAGTGTTACAATGGGGATGGAGTCAATCTGGGTGTCAACTTCAATCCAGGATGCATTACCATCGTCCCGGGCGGTCCGATCACCCTGAACCTCACGGCAGACAGTGTCAGTTGTGCCGGCCAGTCGGATGGGGCCATCCAGATGAATGTCATTGGCGGCGTAGAGCCCTATACCTACAGTTGGGCCCATGCTACCAACCCGGCTTACATGGGTAGTGGGAATCTGCTTTTCAATCCCTCGACAATCAACTTTCCCAACCTGATCGCGGGCGTCTATTCGGTCACCATCACGGACAGCAACAACCCTTCCGCCCAGGAGATCAAATCCATCCTGGTACCCGGACCTGCGCCCATGGCCATCAATCTGGATGCCGTGCAGCCGGCTTGCTATGGCGACCTGAACGGCTCCATCACCGCAGATGTCGTCGGAGGCACCACCCCGTACAACTACAACTGGTCGGATGGAACACAAGGCATTGGTGTCGACACCCTGGTCGGGTTGGGCAGCATGAATTATGCGGTCACCGTGACAGACTTCAACGGGTGCAGCACCACTGGTTCGACCACCCTGTTCACGGATTCGATCACCATCTCCTTACTGTCCCTGACCCATGAGACCTGCACCAATGGCGGCAATGATGG
Organism: Bacteroidia bacterium; assembly: GCA_030429045.1. Classification (GTDB taxonomy): domain Bacteria; phylum Bacteroidota; class Bacteroidia; order Chitinophagales; family Saprospiraceae; genus JAGNXB01. The sequence continues at coordinate 4,712 of JAUIEA010000073.1, forward strand.
TACCATTTCCATCCAGGCCAGTGGTGGGACCATCCTCAATGGATCGGATTTCAGCTATGACTGGGGCCCAGCCGGAACAGGCGCTTCGCTGAGCAACTTGAACGCCGGTTTCTATACCGTCACCGTATCCGACGATAACAACTGCACCAAGAGCATGACCCTGGAGATCACTTCTCCGGCCTCTCCGGTGATCGACACCCTGCTGGTCACCAACGCGGGTTGTGCGACCAAATCCAATGGCGAGATCACAGCCCAGGTGACGGCTGCACCCGGTGCACCCAACCTGACCTATTCCTGGGCCGGGCCAAATGCCACGACCTTTTCTGGACAAACCATCACCGGACTGGGTACCGGCAACTACTTTGTCACCGTGATCGATGACAATGGCTGCAGTGATGTGGGAATCGCTTACGTCGATGCTCCATTTCCCCTGACCATTTCCGATACCCTGTTCAATTTACCGGACTGCCCTAATTCGACCAATGGATCTCTCGGCATCCAGGTGATCGGTGGCACGTCCCCCTATTCCTTCACCTGGTCCAATGTCGGGACGCCTTCTCCCAATTCTGTAAACTTCCCCATTCCTGCAGGTGCCTACACAGTCACTGTGACGGATGCGGAAGGATGCGGACCGATCATACTGGATCTGATCCTGGACACGCCTCCTTCAATCGTGGCGAGTTTCTCATTGATCGATTCTGTCAGTTGCCAGCAGGGCATTTGTGATGGTGGAGCGACTGCCAGTGCTACATATTCAAATGGTACAGGAGGCAATTTCAATTTCAGCTGGTCGTCTACCGAGCTGGACCTGGGTGTGACGAGCAGCACGGCTTCCCAACTCTGTTCAGGTTTGCAACATGTGACCATTTCGGATGGCCTGTGTGCGATCGATACCACGGTCTTCATTCCCTCGCCTGAACCCATCCTCGTTTCCGCCAATCCGGTGGACATCAGCTGTTTTGGGCTGACGGATGGACAGATCGACGTGACGGTCAATGGCGGTACACCCGGATTCACCTATATCTGGGCAGCGGGCGATACGACTGCGCTGGCCAGTAAAACGGGCCTGGCTACCGGCTTCTACACCATTACAGTTGTCGATCAATACGGGTGTATCGGCGAAAGCGTCCTGGTTGAGCTGGAAGAGCCTCAACCGTTTATGATCTCGATCGATGCCAGCAATACCAAAGACGAACGATGTTCCGGGATCGGAGACGGAGCGATCGCCCTGACCGCTTCAGGTGGAAACCCGGGCACACCGACTTTTGCCTGGTCTGGAAATGTATCCACCAGTGCGGTAGCCACCAATCTGGCTGCCGGCACCTATTCTGTGACGGCAACGGACGCGCGTGGATGTACGGATTCCATTTCGTACACGATCATGTCTCCTCCGCCTATTGTTGCGGTGATTCCCGACCTGGAGGAGCCTCCCTGTTATGGCGATCCGACCTTCCTGACGGTGACCTCAGCCAGTGGTGGCAATGGTCCTGACTTCACCTTTGCGGTGGATAATGGCAGTTCAAATGATCTGAACGATGTGGCCCCGGTCTTTGCCGACCAGCCTATCCAGGTGGTGGTATTTGACAATATGGGTTGTATGTGGGATACCCTGATTACAGTAAACCAGCCGCCCCCCTTGACGCTGGACCTGGGCCCTGACCTGGACCTGGAATTGGGAGATAGTATCACCCTGGGGCCGATCAACAACCTGGGCGGGTTTACGATCATCAGCTATTTGTGGAGCCCGACAGAGGGACTTGACTGTGACATTTGTACCAAGGTGAGCGCCAAACCGGGCAAGACCACGACTTACCTCCTGCGGATTGAAGACATCAATGGTTGTGCTGCAGAAGATGAAGTGACTGTCAATGTCCGAACGATCCGACGCGTCTATGTCCCCAATGCCTTCAGTCCGAACTTTGATGGATTCAATGACCTGCTGACGGTCTATACGGGTCAGGGTGTTCAAAACATCGATGCGATACGCATTTATGATCGCTGGGGAAATGCCCTGTATGAATTACTGGACCAGCCCCCCGCATTTGACGGGACTGTATTGGGCTGGGATGGAAGCTTCCGGGGCCGGCCGATGGACCCTGGGGTCTATGTCTATGTGATCGAGGTGACCTTTATTGATGGTCAGCAACTGATCTATCGAGGGGAGGTCAATCTGATCAAGTAGATCACCATCGGCGAATAAAAGAGCCCACAGCCCGTTGCGGCTGTGGGCTCTTTTGATTTGACTACCATGCCTATCATGTATTCAGGTAGTGTGCTGTCCGCTATTTAGATGTCTGGTGTCATTCCTTCTTCATTTGTTGAATGCCCCCGGACTGAAATGGCGTCTCATCCAGGGTTCTTCTTTTGTGCCCGCCCCGCCCACAAGTGCTCGGGGCAGGGGACTCCCCGCTCGCACAAAATGTGTCCCTCCTCCGTCCGTCCCATTTTGTAGCGGCGGGATAAACTTCTCGCCCCCCCGAGCACACGGGGTAGACTTCTCGTCCAGTCGCGTGCTTGTTCCTGAAAATGAAAAACCCCAGACTGAGATCATCTCTCATCTGGGGTTCGTCTTTTGTGCCCGCGACTGGACTCGAACCAGCACATCCTTAGGACACTACCCCCTCAAGGTAGCGCGTCTACCAATTTCGCCACACGGGCTTTGTGACACTTCCCATCCAAATAGTTGGACGGGAGCGCAAAGATAGTCAAGTGTCGAATAATTTCAACCCCTGAACCAGATTCTGTTCTTACTTCAAGTCAGCGGATGAGGGAGCCTTGTCGCCGAGGTTCAGATCTCGGACCTCATTCCAGGGTTAACTTCCGCTGGCGGTCAGGAAACCCTGGGACACATCAACTTGGGGAATGAGGCCCGGTTCAGTTCTGAATAGCCCAGAAACGAAAGCCCGTCATTTTTACCTGGTTCGGTATGGCTTACCAATATCAGCGCCCATGCCTGAAATGAAAAAACCCCAGCAAAGCTTTTGGCTTTACCAGGGTTTTTTGTGTGGCCCGCCCCGCCCACGAGTGCTCGGGGCGGGGGACTCCCCGCTCGCACAAATTGTGTCCCTCCTCCGTCGGTCCCATTTTGTAGCGGCGGGATAAACTTCTCGTCCAGTCGCGAACTGACCTAAATGAAAAAACCCCGGTAATGCTTTTGGCTTTACCAGGGTCTTTCTCTTGTGTGCCCGCGACTGGACTCGAACCAGCACAGTATTGCTACCACTGGCTCCTGAAGCCAGCGCGTCTACCAATTTCGCCACACGGGCGTGGCACTTTACCTCCCGCAGGAAGGCTGTGTTCCCGATGCTACCGTCCACATCAGGACAGTTTTCTGTATCACCGGGGTGCAAAGGTAATTCATCTTGTTATTCCTTGCAATACACGACCGCAGCATTTTTTCTTTTCCTGTCCAGTACGGTACCTGCTGTCGGCAGACCGTTCCGGAATCGAAATGAACCGTTCCCTCAATGGTGACTTTGTGGTCTCTCTCCATTGTTCATCTTTGGCCAGCAGTCAATGAAGAGGAGATGGATGTATTATAATAATATTTATATATAATAAAACATAATACATTTGTCTACGTATACCACCCAAACCGATTCCGATGACCCCATTTTTACTCCTCAGTGCTCTTCTGACAACGATTGGATACTTCACAGCCATGGCCCCAGTGAAGGCAACAGCTGCCTCCAAAGCCGCTTCCTGAGCCATTTCTATCCTGGTAACAATCAGACATTACACCTGATCGCTCAACCCCTGGTCCAGCGCAGCCTTGCGTAATCGCTGCAGAAAGGGGGAAGCAAAGATGAACTCCTGCAGGTAGTCGTTCTGGCTTCCCAGCACCTCACTGGCGCTACCCTGCCAGGCGATCTCTCCGTTATACAGCAGGATGATATTCTCCCCGATCTCCATGACGGAGTTCATATCGTGTGTATTGATGACAGTTGTGATATTATTTTCCCGGGTTATGCTCTGGATCAGATCATCAATGAGCATCGATGTTTTGGGATCCAATCCGGAATTGGGTTCATCACAAAACAGAAATTTGGGTTTCAACACGATCGCCCGGGCGATCCCCACCCGTTTTTGCATCCCGCCGGATACTTCACTGGGAAACTTGTCATTGACACTTTCCAGATTGACCCGTTCCAGGCAATAGTTCACCCGGTCCAGCTTTTCCTTTCGCGTCCAGTTGGTAAACATATCCAGCGGAAAGCGAATATTCTCCTCTACAGTCATAAAGTCGAACAGGGCAGATCCCTGGAACAGCATCCCCACCGCCATTCGTACCGTCCGTAGTTCCTTATGTGTCAGATGGGTCACATCCTGGCCATCATAGAGGATCTGACCTTGCAGCGGCTGCAACAGGCCAACCAGGACCTTGAGCAGTACCGTCTTTCCAGCACCGGACTGGCCAATGATCAAATTGGTCTTCCCTCGTTCAAAGCGGGCAGAAATTCCCTTGAGAATCTCTGTCTCGCCAAAAGCCATCTGTATGTTCTTCGCTTCAATCACAGATTCCGTATTAACCGGTCATGACCAGGGCGATGATATAATCGGCCAGCAGGATCAAGATATTGCTGACCACAACTGCCTGCGTACTGGCCTTTCCCAATTCAATGCTCCCGATCTTGACAAAATATCCCTGATAGGTGGAGACGGCTGTCAGGATAAAGGCGAATACCACCGACTTGACAGACATGATAAAGACGTTGTAGGGCTCATAGAAGGCGAGCAAGCCACGGGTATACTCGGCCGTAGTCATCACACCCGTGGGCACGCTGGCCAGAAAACCTCCGATCATGGCGACAAATGCCGAAACGTAGACCAATAAGGGTATGACCACGACTGCCGCAACCAGCTTGGGCATGATCAGGTAACTGGCGGTATTCACCCCCATGATCTCCATGGCATCGATGTGCTCCTTCTGCCGCATCCCCCCCAGTTCGGCGGCCATATTGGACCCCACCTTTCCTGCCAATACCAGACAGGTAATGGTCGGTGCAGATTCCAGGATGGCCAGATCGCGCACGATATAGCCGATATACCAGATCGGGATCAACTGGCCACTCAACTGGTAGGCAAACTGAATGGCCGCTACAGCCCCCATGAAGATGGAGATCAGTGCGACAATGATCAGTGACCCAATGCCAATGTCATACATCTGCCGAACCGTCTCCTTCCAGTACATCGACCACTTTTCCGGCCGTTGCATCGCCTGACGCATCAGGAGGATCCAGCGACCGAAATCGGTAAAGATTTGCACGATACCAGAAAACATAATTCTGAGGACAGGTTTTGAACTGGTGGCGAAGATAATCGTCTCCGCTATCAATCGCGTTCCCATCTGTGATTTGTTACTTTTACATCTCAACCTGACGCTATGAAAACCACACCCCCCTATGCCGTGATTACCGGGATCACCAAGGGGATCGGTCGCGCGATAGCCCTTCGTTTTGCCCGTGAAGGGGTCAGTCTGATCGGCTGTTCCAGACATCAGTACGATCTCGATACCATGGCCGATCAAATCCGGGAATCCTTTCCCGGGATTGACATCCATTTCGTCAAGGCTGATCTGAGCCAACCTGCTGACGTCCGCTCATTTGGCAAAGCGGTGCTGAAGATCACCCGGGCGCCAGCCGTGCTGGTCAACAATGCCGGCATATTCAAACCGGGATCCATCCAGGATGAAGAAGAGGGTATTCTGGAAAAGACCATGCAGATCAACCTGTTCAGTGCCTACCATCTGACCCGGGATCTCCTGCCCGGTATGGTCAAGGGCAAGAAGGGCCATATATTCAATCTCTGCTCGGTGGCCAGCCTGCAGGCCTACCCGGGTGGTTCCACCTATGCCATCACCAAGTTTGCCATGCTGGGCTTTTCCCGATCCCTGCGCGCTGAGTTGCGTTCAACCGGGATTCGTGTAACCTCACTGATTCCCGGAGCGACCTGGTCTGCCTCCTGGGCGGATGCTGATTTTCCGGAAGATCGGTTGATGGCTGCAGAAGATATAGCCTCCCTCGTCTGGACCGCCTATGCCTTGAAGTCTCCAGCCGTCGTCGAGGAGATCCTCATCCGCCCGCAACTGGGCGACCTTTAATCCGCATGCCGATGAGCCAAAAATTCATTCCCTATACGCCGGTCAACTTCTCCGCCGATGAAATGCAGCAACGGGCAGACGCCTTTTTTACAGAAGTGGACCATCGGCGCTCCGTCCGTGAATTCAGTGACCGCCCGGTGACCGCAGCCCTGATCAATACCCTGATCCTGTCGGCCTCCACAGCACCTTCGGGAGCTCACAAGCAACCCTGGACCTTTTGTGCGGTCAGCGACCCTGTGATCAAGAAGGCCATACGAGAAGCTGCAGAAAAGGAGGAATACGACAATTACCATGGCCGCATGTCAGATGAATGGCTGGCGGATCTTCAGCCCTTTGGCACAGATTGGAAAAAACCATTTCTGGAAATCGCTCCCTGGCTGATCATCGTCTTCAAGAAAGCCTATGACCTCGACGAAAACGGACAAAAGCGGAAGAATTACTACGTCAATGAATCCGTCGGTCTGGCGTGCGGGGTACTGCTCACTGCCATCCACCATGCCGGCCTGGTTTCGCTCACACATACTCCGAGTCCGATGAACTTCTTACAGGAGATCCTCAACCGTCCGGAAAATGAACGTGCTTTTTTACTCATCCCAGTCGGGTTTCCCCAAGAAGGGGCCACTGTTCCAGATCTGCAGCGCAAGCCAGCAGACCAAGTGATCCAATGGTATACCGGACCCGATCCAACCGCCTCCAGATGAACTATTCTCTAATCCTTGTGTTTGCATCAAAAAATTACCCTCTATGAAACAAGTGTTCACTCTCCTATTTGCGTTTGCGACTCTGGCTTTGACTGCCCAGATCAAAACGCCGGCTCCCAGCCCCATGTGCAAGATCACCCAGACGGTGGGCCTGACCGAGGTCAATCTGGAATTCAGTCGGCCCAGTGTGAAAGGCCGCACCATTTTCGGCGACCTCGTTCCATTTGGTACCATGTGGCGTACCGGTGCCAATGCCTCATCCAAGATCTCTTTCTCCGATGATGTCAGTATTGATGGCCATGCGCTCAAGGCTGGACAATATGCCATCTACACCATCCCCGGAAAGGAAGAATGGGAGATCATCTTCTACAGCGATGTTTCTCATTGGGGTGTTCCCGATGAGTGGAAGACTGACAACGAAGCAGCTCGCTTCAAGGCGAAAGCGTACACCATGCCGGTGACCGTCGAATCCATGACCTTCATGATCGACAACCTTGAAAATGACAAGGCACAACTCTCGCTGATCTGGGACAAAACCATCGTCCCCATGACCCTCACCGTGCCCACAGACGATCTGGTCATGAAGACCGTCAACCGCACCATGAACGGCCCGGTTGCGGGTGATTATTATTCTGCCGGTCGTTACTACTTTGACTCCGGAAAGGACAAGGCCAAGGCACTGGAATATGTCCAGAAGGCCAATAGCATGGATCCCAAGTTCTGGACCCTGCGCATGGAATCCCTGATCCTGGCGGATATGGGCAAAAAGAAGGAAGCCATTGCAGCTGCCAAAAAATCATTGGCCATGGCCACAGAGGCTGGCAACAAGGACTACGTTCGGATGAATGAAAAGTCCATCGCGGAATGGTCCGGTAAATAATGCCGTAAAATCCGGTTGAAAAAAGGTCTGTGGAGCTCGCTCTACAGACCTTTTTCTATTCTGCGGCGACCAGTTCCCTGGCATTGGCCAGGGCGGACGGACTGGGGGGGTCTGTACTGAGCATGATGGCGATCGCCTTGACCCTGTCCTCTCCCAGCAACGGAGTGACACGCGTCCGGACTTCACCCTGTTCGGGTGCCTTGGACACATAGAAGTGGCAATTGGCCCGGGCCGCTATTTGAGGTGAATGTGTAATGACGATCAGCTGGTGCTCTTGTGCCATTCGGGTCAGCAGGTCACCCATTTTCATGCTGACTGCTCCGGAGACGCCGGCATCGATCTCGTCAAAGACCAGACTCGGCAAGGGGATGGCGGCTGCAACCAGACTTTTGATCACCAGGGTCAACCGGGACAATTCTCCTCCTGAGGCAGCCTGGCGAACAGGGGCGAGCCGGGCTCCTTCCTGCTGGGCCATCAAAAAGGAGATACGGTCTCTTCCATTCCATTTCAACCCATCTGCCTGCTCCACTTGAAACGCCAGGCGCATCCCGCCCATACCGAGCTCTTCAAGTCGTCGCATCATCTTGGCTTCAAAGGGCTTGGAAGCTTTGATCCTGGCGCTTGAGATTTGATCTGCCGACTTCTGCAGTTCAGCCTCCTGCTGGAGAATGGAGGCCTGAAGCGCCTCTATTTCAGCCTGTCGGCCTTCCAGTCCCTCCAGTTTTTCTTCGATCCCCTTCATTCGCTCGATCAATGTCTCAGAGTCCGGGACATGATGTTTCAGGAGGAGCTTGTTGAGTCCGTTCAAGCGGGTCTCCACTTCCAGGAGGCGCGCCGGATCCGCTTCGATCCGGTCGGCCAGGGATTCTATTTCCTTGGCCAGATCCTCCAGTTCAATGCGAACACTTTCCAGGCGATCGGCCAGTTGTTCCACACCGGAATGCAGGTTTCGCAACGGATGAACAGACCTGGTCAGGACATTCAGCTGATCGATCGGGGAAACCTCCCCATCCAGGATGAGGGAATGTGCGGCTTCCAGCACCTGGCGGATCTCGGTGGCGTGCCGAAGGGTCTTTGCCTCTTGTTCCAATGCCTCACTTTCTCCGGGCTGTAAACCGGCGGCGAGGAGTTCCTCTACCTGAAACTGCAAAAAAGACCGTTCCTGCTCGCTGTTTGCTTCCTCCAGTTTCATCTTCTCCAGTCTGTCGAGGTCCTGTTTCCAGCTTTTGAATTTTCGGGTATATTCATCAACAGTGGCGATTTGAGCTGCCAGGGCGTCGAGCATATTGATCTGAAAATCCTCTTCCAGCACATCCAACTGATCAAACTGCTGGTGTACATCGATCAGTTTTCGACCTAGTTCACGGAGGATCTGAAGGGAGGCCGGGCTGTCATTGATAAAGGCCCTGGAGCGCCCTTGAGGGAGAATCTCCCGTCGTAGGATCAGTTCGTCATGATACTCGAGGTCATGGGTGGAAAAAAAAGAGGTCAATCCATATTCCCGAATGGCAAAAACCCCTTCGATGAGGGCTTTTTCGTCTTCTCTGGCGAGGACACCACTTTCGGCCCGTTCCCCCAGGATCAGGCCCAGGGCACCCAGCAGGATGGATTTTCCAGCCCCTGTTTCACCGGTAACGATCGTCAGTCCTGGATCAAAATCAAGGTCCAGTTGATCGATCAGGACATAGTTGCGAATGGAGAGTCTTTTTATCATGGACAACAAAATTACCGAAAGCCCGGTTAATGATGACGTTCATTCGCAAGTAGGTTAATGACGATCATCGGAATTACCTTTGCGCCGAATCATCTTCGAACTTATAAAATTCAATGATACATGAATGATGTATATATCGTTTCCGCTGTCCGCACACCCATAGGGAGCTTTGGCGGTAAACTTGCCGGTTTTACGGCAACTGATCTGGGCGCAAAGGCCATCGCCGGGGCCCTGGCCAAGTCGGGGGTAGATCCATCCGCCATCCAGGAAGTCTTGATGGGCAACGTGATCTCTGCCAATCTCGGACAAGCACCCGCCAAGCAGGCGTCGATCGGCGCGGGCATTCCCAATACGGTCCCCACCACCTTGATCAACAAGGTGTGTGCCTCCGGGATGAAAGCCACGATGCTGGGCGCCCAGGGCATTCAGCTCGGCTACCAGGATCTCGTGGTAACGGGAGGCATGGAAAGTATGTCCAGCATCCCCTTTTATGTACCCAATGCCCGCTGGGGATATAAATATGGTGGTGGAGAATTTGTAGACGGACTCCAACGGGACGGCCTGAAGGACGCCTACAGCCACAATGCCATGGGTGTCTGTGCAGATGCTACCGCATCCAAATTCAACATTTCCCGAGAAGAGCAGGATGCCTATGCCATCCGATCCTACCAGCTTTCTGCAGAGCACAGTGAGAATGGCGATTTCCAGAATGAGATCGTGCCGGTTGCCATTCCACAGCGGAAGGGCGACCCGGTCATGATGACGGAGGATGAAGAGTTCCGGAATGTGAAATTCGACAAGATCCCGACGCTGCGGGCGGTATTCACCAAGGATGGCAGCGTTACGGCCGCCAATGCCTCAACGATCAATGACGGGGCATCCTCCCTGGTACTGGCCAGTGCAAAGGCCGTAAAGGAACACAATCTCACTCCATTGGCCAGGATCGTTTCTTTCGCGGATGCGTCCCATGATCCGGACTGGTTTACCACGGCACCTGCCCTGGCGGCACCGATCGCCCTCAAGCGCGCAGGCCTGACGTTGAATGATATCGATTTCTTCGAGGTCAATGAAGCCTTTTCTGTCGTGGTCCTCGCCTTCAACCAGGCGCTGGGGATCGACATCAACACGGTGAACGTCTTTGGGGGAGCAGTTTCCCTGGGCCATCCACTCGGAGCCTCCGGGGCGCGTATTGTGACCACCCTGAACAATGTCCTCCATCAGAAGAAAGGCAAGTACGGCATGGCGGCCATCTGTAATGGTGGAGGTGGTGCTTCTGCCATGATCATTGAGCGATTGTAAGGTTCAGGATGATCATCACATCTAATAAAAAAGGCTCCCCGGGTTTCCGGGGAGCCTTTTTCGCTAGCTCAGGACGCTTATTTTCCCTTTCCCTGGAGCAGGACCAGGACGGTATAGAACAGGATCTTGAAGTCCAGTGCCAGGCTCATGTTCTCGATGTAGAGGATATCGAATTTCAGGCGCTGGAGCATTTCATCCACGGTGGACGCATAGCCGTACTTGACCTGCCCCCAGCTGGTGATCCCTGGCCGAACCTTGAGCAGCTGTTTGTAATGAGGTGCCCGTTCACTGATGAGGTCGATATAGTATTTCCGTTCTGGTCGCGGACCGACCAGGGACATATCCCCCCGGAGGACATTCCAGAACTGGGGTAGTTCATCCAGGCGCCACTTGCGCATGACCGCTCCCCAGCGGGTACACCGATCGTCACCTTCGCGACTCAATTGGGGACCGCCATCTTCCGCATCCATATACATGGATCGGAATTTCAGAATATAAAATGGATGCCCGTTCTGACCGATACGCTCCTGGGCAAAGAAGATCGGACCCGGGCTGGAAAAACGCACCCGAATGGCGATATATAACATCAGCGGAAAGAACAGGATCATCATCACTGCGCCGACCACCAGGTCCATCACCCGCTTGACCAGCCGCTGCCAGCGCGGCATCAATTCGCGCTTGATCTCGATCAGAACCGCCCCGTAAACGTGGTTCATTTTCACTGTCCCCAGCATGATATCATACATGTCCGGAATGATCTTGACCAATAACCGGTCGTCAAAATCAAAGAGGATGTTCAGGATCTGGCTGAGCTTGGCGTGTTCGGAAGTTTCGATCGCCACAATGGCCTCCTCGATATTTTCTCGTTCGATGATGGCAGAAAGCTGGTCGATCCCCCCCTGTTTGGGGAGAAAGGACTCCAGATCGTTCGTGCTCTGGCCGTTTGTATCCACAAATCCAATGAACTTGTACCCCAGGCTCTTCTCCCGGCTGCTGATCTCCTGAAAGAGTTCGACGGCATTTTGATTGCCGCCGATGATGAGGGTATTGAAGGTCACGAGGCCTGCCTTCAACTTTCGGCTGGCCCGGGTCAGCAGGATCATGCGCACGATCCCGAACAGCAGGAAGTGCAGGATGAACAGCGTGTAAAAAGAGCTGTAATAAGTCCTGAAATCGCGAACGACATCATCGAGGATCAGGGTAAAGAAGAGGATCAGCGAGCCGATCAGGGTCAGAAAGAAGGTCTTGGTCAGCGTGGCCATCCGACTTTTCCGGTAGATGTCCCTGTATTCATCGAAAATGGCGTAGAGGAGGATCCACCCGGCTGGAACGATCATCACCCCCAGATAGAGGTTGGGATCCTGGATGATCTCCTGGGCGCTGGCGCCGCCTTCCGTCCATTTCCGAATCAGATAAAACCCCAGCCATCCGATGATGGCGGTGATCAGGTCTGCAATGAAGTAGACGATCAGTGCCTGTCGTCGAAGCCGACTCTGGATCATTGATGGATCAATTTGATATTATCAATCCAGACACGTCCGGAATCCACTGAACCATTGATGGGAAGATCTGCCCGGATGATGATCTTGTAAAAATCGAGATCGGACAGATTGAAGGCATCCGTCAAACTGAAATAGATCTTGTTCCATTCATCCTTCGGATTGACACCGGCAATATATTGCTTGGCGTTGGGTACCAAAGGACTGCTTCCTTCCAGGCCGATCAGAAATGGAATTTCTGTCTTGTAGTGCATTTCCAGGTAGATCGGCGTGTTGTTCAACGGGATATCGGTAAATGCCGGAGTGGCCACTTCAAATATGGGCTCGGTTTCATCGACAGTAAATGTGCCTGCCTTTCCTTCAAATTCAAGGCCTGCGGTGAGTTCCAGCGGATATCCTGCAATTGGGGTGGTAAACCACTTGATCGCGCCGTCAAAATTCTCGACCATCCGAATATTGACCAGGGGATCATAGGTGTAAACGGGGACAATCGTATCTACTTTTCCAGACTGCAGATTCAGGCTGTGTCTACTTCTGGCAAAAAAGGCATATAAATCGGGAGTGGATTTGATCCCGTTTGCACGTATGCCGGGAAACAGGTCCAGTTGTGTCTCGCCGAATTCCAGGATGGGAATCTTCCCCGGAATGGGGAACACGCCCAGAAAGCTGGACGTCGTATAGGCATAGACCTCAGTGATTTTCTGTGCCGATGTGCCCTGGTCAGAAGTGGTCATCACCTGATAGTCAGGGATCACGACCCAGGCGGGCACTGGTTCTTCCTTGTTACACGAAGGTGCCAGGACCAAAACCGCAACGAACAGAATCAACAGGCGAATACAATTAGACATGTGTGCTAGACTTCTCGATTTGATCCAGGATCTGATAGGCGACCCGCAGTGCTTCCAGTCCATCTTCCAGGGTGACCGGCGAAGGTACAGACCTTCGAATACTCTCCGCGAAGGTCTCCAATTCCATCCGAATGGCATTCACGGGTTCCATGGGAGGTGTTTCCATCGAGATCCATTTATTGCCTTTGGGTGTTTCGAGTTCCATCGCTGGCAGATCAGGCCCGGGATTTTCATGATATAAACGCAGCAGGGATGCTTTTCTTTCCAGGAAATCCAGGGAAATGTAAGCGTCGCGCTGAAAAATCCTCATTTTCCGCATTTGCTTCAACGAAATCCGGCTTGCTGTCAGATTGGCGACACAACCATTCTCAAATGTGATCCTGGCATTGCAGATATCCGGGGTATCGCTGACAACCGCCACTCCGTTGGCGCTGATATCTGCTACTCTGGAGGGGACCAGTGTGAGCAGGATATCCAGATCGTGGATCATCAGGTCAAGGACCACGGATACATCTGTACCGCGCGGGTTGAAGGTGGCCAGTCGGTGACCTTCCACAAACATCGGGCTGATCTCGCGTTGTCCGAGGGCCAGAAAGGCCGGGTTGAAGCGTTCTACATGACCCACCTGGACAGAAAGATTCATCTTATCCCTCAGGGCGATCAGGGCGGTAGCTTCCTCTACAGTATGCGTCACCGGCTTCTCGATAAAGACATGCTTTCCGGCCTCAAGGGCCATAGCGGCCA
>JAUIEA010000233.1 GCA_030429045.1 Bacteroidia bacterium
CTGCCCTCTTTTGTCGGCACGCCATACGTAAACACTGGCTTCAACCCTTTGATCATCCTGTAAAACAGAGACTGCCGTTTTCATGTAGTCTTCCTCCTCATAGGCATCTAGCACAGCATGTTCCGCCGGCGAAAGCCCATGCAGCAACAAGTCTTGCACTTCGGAGGCAGGCTGTGGGAACACAGCCGGGTACGGGCGGATGTCAGCCCCGTCGTGTATCGAAAAACGATGGTAACCCGGAAGTACAGCCTCGGATGAGCCGGGCAGGCGGCCGAGCAGCAAGCGCAGGATTTCCGGGAAGAGCAAGGTGCCGTACACGAATAAGGGGCGCATTTCCAAAAGCTTCATTAATGAAAAAGGGCTGAACAAAGCAGTAAATGCTTTCATTCAGCCCTTTCAACAGCAACGGGTGCTGTAAGATGGTATTACTGAGACTGCAGTTGCTCAATTGCACCTTCTGTACCACCTACCATCATGCTGGTTACGATGCAAAGCACGAACAACGCAATGGCGAGGTACCAAGTCGCTTTCTCAATAAAATCAGTAGACTTGGCTGCGCCAAACATCTGATTGGCTTGCGTTCCACCAAAGGTAGAGTCAACACCACCGCCCTTCGGATTCTGGATCAAAACTGCAGCCATCAACAGGATGCAGATCAAGGCAATAAGTATAGTCAGAAGAGTGATCATGGATGTGAACTTTTTATCGATTCAATACGAGCCGCAAAGATTGCCTTTTTTTCCGGATATATCAAGCACAATCGTTCGTACATGTCGATTGCATCCTTGTGATGGCCCTGTCGAGTCAATAATTCTGCCAATGTCTCCGTCGCCACCACCTGTTTCTTCTGCACACTGAGTTTGGCCAAACGCTTGGCCTCCTTCTTGAGCTTGCGCTTCTTTTTCTTGTTCTTCCTGGAAGATTTTTTCGATTTTGACGAGTCTTTATCCTGGCCGTCAGCATCCTCAAGGGACGTGACCCACTCTATGAATGGTTGGTGTGAAGAGGTCTCATTGCTTTGCGCCACGCCAAATGCACGGCCATCGATTCGCCGGTCAAACCGGTCAAATATCGATCCGGATGAAGGCGGCGTTGGAGGTGGCGGCGGATCCTGAGCGGCACTCATTTCGGGCAGGTCTGATTCTTCCTCATCTCCGGAATACTCCTCCCGCAGTCGTTCTTCCAGTTGTTCCCACTCTTCTTCAGCTTCCTCACTGGCAGTAGCAATTTCATGTTCGGGACGGATATAGACCGGTAATAACCGTGGCCCTGTCATGCCGTTTCCCTCACCTGCAATCTCCGGTACGGAAGGCGATTGACCCACAGTTTGCGGATCTGGATCTTCCCTGGATACCGAAAGGTGGACATACGTGCTGTCAGGGGATGAGGCAGCGTGTATTTGCTGGAAGAGGGATCGACGGTCGGGAACCTGAAATGCCCCGTGCAAGACTGT
The DNA here is from genome assembly GCA_030429045.1 of Bacteroidia bacterium. GTDB lineage: Bacteria > Bacteroidota > Bacteroidia > Chitinophagales > Saprospiraceae > JAGNXB01. The sequence continues at coordinate 1,454 of JAUIEA010000233.1, forward strand.
CGAACCATCCCTTCCCAGGCTATCCTGCCGGGCTTCCAGCAGTCGAATATTGGACTGGTAGGGGTGTTCATCCGTGAATTGACGAATGTCCCTTGAGCGAATCGTCGCCAAAGACAAAAAACCTTGAACACATTGATGAAACCAGAGACGATCCATAGTAGCCTGAAGAGCGGCTAAAATACAAAAACTTATATGGGCGTCAAGAAAAGCTTGAAGTATTCCTACCAGTCGGTAAAGGCCGCATTAAAGATGTATTCCATAAGTAACTGATTGATACCCGGCAAGATATCCTCCTGTGCTTCAAGCAAGTTCTGATCTGAAGGGAAATTATCAAACTGAGAAAAACGCCTGGTCCAGCCTTTGTCAGGTGCTCCGTTATTGATATAGGTTACCTCTACGGAGACCTCCAGGCGGTTGAAAGCAGTGGTCGCGCCGATCTCCGGCGAAACAGCTGAGACCGTAAAGCCCAGGATCTTGCCCTTGAACTCGATATCCGCTTCCTGGTCATTCCAACGCAATCGCGATTCATTCCTGATCTTGTCTTTCAGCGCCTCCGTAAAGGTGATATTGTAGTTGGGCAGCTGGAGGTCACTGACATCCTCGAAATTGTGGACGTAGTAGGTCGTAGCGCCCGCTGGAATAGAAATACCTTTGAAGCTGTAGCAGCTCCAGAAGGGTAGGAAACAGCTCCCCAGAACGATGGCGGTCAGCAAATACCTGGTCAATGGTCGCATCCGGGATTATTTATTGAAGATCATATTGCTTGATCTTCCGATATAACGTCCGTTCAGAGATGCCCAGTTCATCTGCCGCTTCTTTCCGTCGTCCACGGTGCTTTTGCAGGGCTTTGCGAATCATATCTTTCTCCATGGATTCCAGACTCAGGTTTTCCTCCACCACCTCCATCACACCCTGGCGCTGTCGGTGGCTATCCAGGATCACGGGTCGGTTCTCCGGGATATAGTCATCATCAAGGGATTCCTGAATGGGTGCCCGTCCGGATTCATACCGGATGGAAGGGGCATAATCCCGGGGCTGTACATCGTGGCCCGGCGTTTCAAGCGCTCGGATATGCCTGCCGTCCGGGACTTCGAGATCATTATTCCGGATCAGCTCAAAAACGACCTTCTTCAAGTCTGTCAGATCATTTTTCATATCGAAGAGAAGCTTGTACAAGATCTCCCGTTCCTGGAAAGTGGTCCCTTCAGTCGTTCCCGCCTGTGAAATTGCGGGCAGGTGCCGTTGAAACAGGTGGGGCAGGACCTGACGCAGATCGTCAGCTGACACAATCTTGTCTTCGGTCAACACCGACAGTTGTTCAGCCACATTCTTCAACTCACGAACATTACCTGGCCAGCTGTATGTCTCAATGACACGCCGGGCCTCTTCATCCAGCTGGATAGAGGATCCGCGATATTTCTCGGCAAAATCGACGCTGAACTTTCGAAAGAGCAGGAGGATATCCTCCCGACGGTCGCGCAAGGCCGGGATCTGGATGGGTACGGTATTCAAACGGT
>JAUIEA010000234.1 GCA_030429045.1 Bacteroidia bacterium
ATGTTGAATTGCTGGAGGCTGTAGAAACACGGCTCCGGAAAAGCGCCAAACTCAACCAGGACTTCCCGCGGGATGCCAAGGGCTTGCAGGCGTTTATCAACGAAGCCAGGGGGTATACCAACCTGCTCAACCTCTCTCACGAACAGGGGATGCGCATTATGAAAGCCAAGGAGCCCCTCTTCCATGAAGGCTCCTACCCCCGCCAGGTATACCTGGTCGAGAAAGGCCGGATCAAAGTGTTCAAGGCCAGCGAGGATGGTCGTGAATTGATCATGGAAGTCGCCGGACCGGGCGATTTTATCGGCTACCTCGAATTGCTCAACGATACCCCCTACACCACCTCGGCCTCCGCCCTGGAGGATTCAGAGGTCTATTTCATCCCCCGGGAAGATTTTGTCAATCTCCTGCACCAGAACCGGGATGTCTCCGCCCGGCTCATCAAGATGCTGGCCCGGAACCTGGCCGACCAGGAAGAGAATCTGGTTCGGATCGCCTATCACTCCGTGCGCAAGCGTGTGGCCGAAGCCCTGCTTCGTCTCCATGTCAAGTATCAGGAAGATGGCCAACCGGTGCCCATCTCCATGATGCGCCAGGATCTGGCGCAGATCATCGGGACCGCCAAGGAAACACTGATCCGGACCCTCTCCGATTTTCGGGACGAGGGCCTGATCAAGATCGAAGAAAGCTCCATTTCCATCCTCAACAAGGAGAAGCTGGAGAATCTTCCCAACTAGGCACCGCTCCCCTGTTCACTGCAACCTTTTGCCTGGTCTAACTCTTTGTCGGCGCCAGCGCTCCGGCTTTGATCTCATCCACGATTTCCGGATTGAGCAAGGTGGAGGTATCCCCCATTCCTGATGTATCTGCGGAAGCGATCTTGCGCAGGATCCGTCGCATGATCTTTCCGGAGCGGGTTTTGGGCAATCCCGTCACCAGCTGGATCTGATCCGGCTTGGCGATCGGCCCAATCTCTTTGGTGACCACCTGCAGGACCTCCTTCCGGAATGCCGCTTCATCCTTCACTTCGTGCTGGGTGATCACATAGGCATAGATCCCCTGCCCCTTGATGGGATGCGGGTAGCCCACCACTGCTGATTCGACCACATCGGGATGGCAATTGATGGCATTCTCCACCTCCGCTGTGCCGATCCGGTGACCGGAGACATTGATCACATCATCCACCCGTCCGATGATCCGGTAGAGGCCATCCGCATCGCGGCGGGCGCCATCACCGGTAAAGTACATGCCTTTATACATGGAAAAATAGGTGGTGCGGCAACGCTCGTGATCGCCATAGGTGGTGCGGAGGATGGACGGCCAGGGAAACTTCATGCACAGCAATCCCTCGACGTCATTCCCTTCGATCTCCTCTCCCGAGCTGTTGACCAGGCAGGGCTGGATCCCGGGCAGGGGCAAGGTGGCGTAACAGGGCTTCATCGGGGTGACATTGGGAAGGGGTGAGATGAGGATCCCCCCGGTCTCAGTCTGCCACCAGGTGTCGACGATGGGCACGGTACCCCGGCCCACATGGTCGTGATACCATTTCCAGGCTTCCTCATTGATCGGTTCGCCGACAGACCCGAGGACCTTGAGGCTGGACAGGTCATGGCCCGTCACCCACTCTTCACCCATGGCCATCAGGGCCCGGATAGCGGTGGGGGCGGTATAGAACTGGTTGACCTTGTGCTTGTCGACGATGTCCCAGAACCGGGAAGGTGTCGGATAGGTCGGAACGCCTTCGAACATCAGGGTGGTGGCGCCGGCCAGTAATGGGCCATAGACGATATAGCTGTGTCCGGTGATCCAGCCGATGTCGGCAGTACAGAAGTAGACATCATTATCCTGGTACTGGAAGACATTGAGGAAGGAATACCAGGTAAAAACCATGTATCCCCCACAGGTGTGGACCACCCCTTTGGGCTTGCCGGTCGAACCCGAGGTATAGAGGATGAACAGCATATCCTCGCTGTCCATGACCTCCGCCGGGCAGGTGTCCGGCTGGTGATCGACCTGGTCGTGCCACCAGAGGTCCCGGCCTTCTGTCCACTGAACCGGATCGCCGGTATGTTTCAATACCAGGACATGCTCTACGCAATCGCAATCCATGGCCAGGGCCTGATCGACGACTTCCTTGACCGGGATATGTTTGGACCCCCTGTCATTATAGTCAGAACAGATGACCACTTTGCATGCTGCATCCTTCACCCGATCGGCCAGGGCATTGGCGGAGAAGCCGGCAAAAACCACCGAGTGGACGGCCCCGATCCGGGCGCAGGCGAGCACGGCAATGGCCAGTTCGGGAACCATGGGCATATAGAAACAGATGCGGTCTCCCTTCTTGACACCCAGGGCCTTGAGGCTGTTGGCTGTTTTGCACACCTCGTGATAGAGGTCGCGGTAGGTATAGCGTCGGACCTCGGCATTCGGGTCATTCGGTTCCCACAGGATGGCTGTCTGATCGCCCCGGGTAGCCAGGTGGCGATCCAGGCAGTTCTCCGTAATATTCAGTTTACCGCCGGCAAACCATTGGATATCCGGTTTGATGAAATCCCATTTCAGCACGGAATCCCATGGCTTTTTCCATTCAAATGTGGAGGCCAGTTCCGCCCAGAATCCTTCGGGGTCTTCTACACTTTTCTGGTAGGCCAGATCATAATCGGCCCTGGTTTGGATCAGTGGATTCATGGTCTTGAGTTTATCTTGAACGCGATATTCCGCTTTTCCAAAGGTAGACTTCACGGGAGAGGAATCCATAGAATTCGCTCATATTTCGGTCAGTGGGAGGTGTGATTCGGGTCAATGTGCGGGGTGTTCGGTATTCGGTGTTCGGCATTCGCTTGGGTACGGGGGCGGCAGCGCCGCTTGCGGAGTAGGGAGTTTGGAGGTTTTGAGGTTTTGAGAGGAGGTGGGTCATTCCCCATTAAGCGGTATTAGGCGTTCGGTTTTCGGTTTTCGCTTGGGTACGGG
>JAUIEA010000235.1 GCA_030429045.1 Bacteroidia bacterium
CACAATCCGCGATCAGGTCCTCCGCGGTTGGATAGGCTTTCACACCCTGGGCATCTGATACTGATCGGGCGGCCACGGGGTCCGGATCAAAGAAACCGGCCAACTCCAGGGATGTGGATTCCTGGATGCATTTTACGTGAATCTTACCGAGGTGGCCCGCACCAAAAACTCCATATCGCATAGTTCCGTCTGTTTCCTGTTCAATTGGGTTTATCAAATCAAAAACCCTCAACGAAAGTACATCAATATGGCGCCAAACAAGGTGATCAGCAAGATCAGCACGGAGGCCATCCGGATCGAATAGATCAGATGGTCGGCGAATGTCTGGATCTCTCCTGCACGTGCGGGGTACTGTTCCTTGATAGAGGCCAGGCGTTCCTTCCGAAAGAGATCGCCGGCATTGAACTGGACTCGATGTTGCACCAAAACGCGGTACACTTTGAGCACTTTCATCCGGAAGTAGAATTGAAGAAAAAGCATGGCCACGAACAGACCGATCACCAAAGACACAAAGAGGGTGTACATCCCACAAAAATAGACGGAATCAACCAAACCACAGTGGTCGAAATCAGCTGTTGAGCGATTAAACTGGAATTGGCAAAGATTTTGCAACGTACATATGAGAAGAATTTATCATCCATTATGTGCGTCCCTTTTCATTCCAAGGGCATTTCGGACGTACATAATACAGCTTGAGGTATGAAACACCACTCCTCCCTGTGGTCAATGCCCCTATGGGTCATGATCGCCCCGATTGCCCTTGGAATCCTTTTCGGCTGGTCACCGCAAAGTCTTCTGGCTCAATGTCCCATGACATGTCTGGCACAGACCCAGCTCTCGCTGGATCCCACTGGCCAGGGTCACTTCACGCCCGACAAGGGACTGGCGAATATCCAGTCGAATTGTCTGCCAGATTACAGCAGTGAATTGTTCAATGCTGCAAACCAATCCATCGGAAATCTGGTGGATTGCAACTATCTGGAACAGAATCTAACCTTCAAGATCACCTATCTCCCCACCGGTAACCACTGCTGGGGCCAGGTGCTCATTCAGGACAAGCTGCCGCCTGTCCTGACCTGTACCGGGGCTACAGTATTGTGCACTGAGCCTTCCGGTCCAGAAGATGCGGGGACGATCACCCTGACGGATAACTGCGATCCGGATCCGGAACTGAACCTCACCTACGAGGCCATCACCCCCCTCCCCTGCAATCATCCAAATCAGTTCATTCAAACTATTGAACGTCGCTGGACGGCTACAGATGAAAGCGGAAATGTCAGCCCGTCCTGTGTCCAGATCATCAATATTCGCAGGGCGACCTTCTTCAATGTTACCTTCCCGCCGCACCTGATCGGGCCAAATGCGCTGACCTGCGACTCCATAGACCTCGATCCGGGCATCACCGGAACACCCCAGGTCTTCGGGGCACCCACACAGCCCCTGTGCAAGATCCTGTTCTCGTACATGGATGACACCACTGCGACCTGTCCCGGCGGCATGCTGGTCACCCGTACCTGGACCGCCCTGGATTGCTGTACTGGCGAACAGCTCTCTGCAGACCAGGCCATCCAGGTTGTCGACAACGTTGCACCACTCCTCACCTGCCCTCCGGACATCACCATCAATACGGATGATAATGTCTGTACCACTACCGTGACCCTGGACTCTGCATCGGCGACAGATGCCTGTTCGCCCACTATTGACATCCTCGTCACGACCTCCTGGGGTGGCAGCGGATATGGCCCTTATCCCGAGATCAAGGAGGGTGGCTACAAGATCCATTACACCGCGATAGATGCCTGCCTCAATTCGAGCACCTGTACGATGGACCTCGTCGTCAAGGACCAGGTGCCGCCAAAAGCGCTCTGTTATTTCCCCGTGTACAGCTATCTGAATGGCGATGGCGTGGACACCGTCTATGTTGACGATGTCGATGCCGGCAGTTATGACAATTGCACCATGGTCATGAGCCAGATCAAGTTTATGGGCGAAGCAGACTCTCTTTTCAGAGACAGCTTACTGGTGGACTGCGGCTTTATTGGCGTGGACACAATGGTCATCCTGCGGGTCGTGGATTGCTGGGACAACGCTTCCATGTGTATGGCTCCACTGATCGTTCTGGATACCCTGCCACCCGCCCTGAGCTGCCCGCCGGATACCATCCTATCCTGCATCGCCTATCAGAACTATCCCGACCTGACAGACCTGGCTACTGCGACAGACAATTGCGCGTTTGACTCCCTGGGGTACGTGGATACAGAAGAACTCAATGACTGCCATACCGGCACCATTACACGGGTCTACACTGCCATTGATGCCGGTGGAAATATTATTCAATGCACTCAGTTGATCACCCTTGTGGATACGACCGCACCCATGATCATCTGGCCTGCAGATGTGTCCGCCGATTGTAGCATGCCCATCGATCCGGTCAATGTGGGTGAACCCGTTGTCTCGGACGATTGCGCCTTGCTGGCCATAGGTTATACAGATTCCATTGCGACCACGCCCGGTTGTGATACGCTCTATCGGATCTGGCGGGTCAAGGACTGGTGCAGTGATTATGACAGCCTGCACATCCAGAAATTGTTCCTCACCGATAATGTACCCCTCGTCCCCATCGATTGCCCTGATGATATTACGGTCTATGCAAATGAGAACTGTGAGGCTTATGTCCCCCTGGATACAGTAGTCGCGTTTGATGAATGCGGACATTACATTTTCGTCAGCCACGACTCACCCTATTCCGATCAGCCCGGAGCTGATGCCAGTGGCACCTACCCGATCGGTGAACATCTTGTGACCTTTACGATATCTGATGCCTGTAACGATGTTTACTGCAGTCTGACCATCTCTGTCCGGGATAACCAGCCACCCTTCATCTCCTGTCATTCCCTGGTCGATTGCATTGGTACAGATTCTACTTATCAGTTGAATCCATACGATATGATCGACTC
>JAUIEA010000074.1 GCA_030429045.1 Bacteroidia bacterium
AGTTCCAATCCGCCTTTTCGAGAAGGAGATGAAGTTATTAACGCATTAGCGTTACATCACCTTTATACAGGATCGTAATGCCATCGTTGAATCGAATCTTGGCATAGTAGACGAACACCTCAGGATTTGCGGGCCGGTCACGAATATTTCCGTCCCATCCTTCAGAAGGATCATTCGGGAGGAAGCCCTCGTTGACAAATACGCGCTCTCCCCATCGGTTGAAGATCTCCATCTTTTCAATTTCCTCAACGCCTGCACCACTCTGGATGAAGAAGCGGGTGTTTTGCTCTCCGTTCGGTGAGAAAACGTTGGGAATATAGATCGGACGTCTCTTTTCAACCAGAACGAGCACCTTGTCTTCAGCACGGCATCCGGCAGAATCCAGTACGGTAACCGAATACAATGTCTGGTTGAACGGCTTGATCAGGATCTCGTTGGTATTGAAGGTGGTGTCTATCCCGGTCGGAGTCCAGGTGATCGATTCGATCACAGCAGTTGGAGGCGTGATCAAAGCATAGAGGAAGGTGTCACGTCCCCATTGCAAAATGAAATCCTCTCCGAGTTCCACTTCCAGTTTTTCGGGTTCTGTCAGGTCATAGGCCGGGGCGGTATACAAACATCCAACGGCATCCTGAACAGTAATGGTATAAGATCCGTCACCCAGTCCGGAGAATTGTGGATTTGGGGTGAAGGGTCCTCCATTGAGACTGTAGAGGAAGTCAGGAGTACCTCCTGTGACGCCTGTAACAGAGATGTATCCGTCTTTGAATCCAAAACATCTCGGATCTGAGATCAACACGTTGATCCCTGTTGGCAGATTCTGATTGTCGACGACATCAACAGTGGTCGAGGCCGAGCATCCATTGATTGTATTGACAACAGTCAATGTATAAGTACCGATCAGGGAAACGTCGGGTACTGAACTCGAAGCGGACAGGAATGTTCCGTTCGGATCTGTCCAGGAATAACTGAACTCAGTCCCGGTACTTGAACCAGTCGATGTCAGGTCTGTCGTCTCATTGGTACAATCGATGATATTGGATGAAGCAGCGATTGCTGTCGGCAGATCACGGTCTTCATCCACTATGGCTGTCGCTGTATTGGTACAGCCGTTAGGTGCTGTTACTGTCAGGACGTAGGATCCGACATTGGTCACGGTTTCTACAGGGTTCGTACTGGTGAAGCCGGGGCCTGTCCAACTGTACGTGACTCCCGGAGTGCTAGAACCTCCGATGATATCGACTTGTGGTATCAGGCAGGTGATGGTTCCACCCGTAGCTGTCACATCCGGAGTTTGATCATCCAGGACAACCAGGGCTGTATCCAATCCGACACAACCATTCACGGTATTGGTCACTGTTAGGGTATAAATGCCCGGCAGACTTGCTGTAATGGAGGGGCCAGATCCAGGGATCGGACTTCCATTTAACATCCACTGGGTGGAGATATTGGTTGTAGGTGTGGTGGTCGCAGTGAGTGTTCGACTCGGTTGGGTACAATCAATGATCCCGCCCGAAACCTCTACAATTGGATCCACTTTGTCTTCTACGACATTAATGGATTGTGTATTGGTACATCCGTTGACAGGATCGGTGATCACGACACTGTATTGGCCGGGAAGACTGACTACAGGGTCTTCAACAGTTGCATTGGCACCGCTGATATCCGGACCGACCCATTGGTAATTCACCGCCGTGGTGCTCGTGGCCTGGATGGTTGCGGTTGGATTGGTGCAGGTGATCGGAGTCACAGTCAATGGAGCCAGGTCAGGTTGTGTCGTATTCTCGGTGACGATCACGGGGATCGTGGTCACACAACCATTGATGGGATTGGTGACCTGAACCTGATAGGTACCGGAAACAGAGACATTGATATTGGGTGTATTTCCACCGGTTGGATTGCCTGATGGATCGCTCCAGGCATAATTAACAGCCGCCGGAGTTGATGTCACAGAAATGTCAACTGCCGGATCGATACAGGTGATCTGGTCGCCGGTCGGTTGGACAACCGGAGTGATCGTATCAATGGCGACCTGGGTGGATTGTTTGACCGTACAACCGTTGGCAGGGTTGGTGATCGTCACATTATAGGTACCGGGCAGGGTCGTGGAATATGAAGGTGTATTATTCGTTCCACTTGGACCATTCCAGGAATAGGTCACCCCGGGAGTCGTACTGGTGGCGGTCAAATTCACATTGGGTTGAGCACATGTGATCGGGCCATCATCTGTCGCGTCCGGATTTTGTGGTGCGTCTACAGAAAGCGTAACATCGACATCAGCTGAATCCTTACAGCCGTTATAGCCGGTCAGGATCAGGGTGTAAGTGCCGGATTCGTTGACGATAGGGTTGGGGCCGGGATCTGTAGGTACGCCGCCATCATTGTACCACTGGAAGTTGACTCCGGGAGTAGAAGAGATCGCTGTCAGGGTGTCGACACCGGTCAGACAGTCAATTTCACCGCCTTCAACAAAATCAATGACGGGCAATCCGATATCCTCTCCAATGGGGACGGTCATAGTGTTGGTACATCCATTGTCCGCCAGTACCACCAGGGTGTATTGTCCCTGGGTACTTACAGGTAAGGTCGGATTCGAACCGATCGGCTGATTGGCCGCATTCGTCCAGGCATAGGTGACGGGAAGATCACTGGAACCGGTCAGGGTAATGTTCGGCACCTTACAGGTAATGGTATCGTCGGTTTGAGCAATATTGATACTTGGGATCTGGGCGTCCAGGATGGCTTCTGCCGTTGTGGTCTGTGTACAGCCATTCAAGCCGGTTACCGTCAGGGTATAGATCCCCGGTACAGAAACGTTGATGGAGGCCGTATTGCCTGCTGGATTACCAGAGGGATTTGTCCAGGAGAAGGTCGCTCCAGGTGTTCCTGATTGCCCCACCAAAGTGGTGGTGGTAATGACACAGGTCAGCGTATCGCCAACTGCGCTGGCGCTGGGCAGTCCGGTATCTTCCTGTACGATGATCGTCGTGTCGCTGGAACAACCGTTTACCGGGTTGAAGACAGACAATGTATAACTACCGCTGACCGAGACAGTTGTATCCTTCATATTGGAATAGAAGTTTCCTGAAGGATCTGTCCATGTGTAGATCGCATTTGGAACATTGGAGTCTCCTGAAATAGTAGGGTTGGGCAATGAACAGGTGAGTGTATCTGAGCTCGCTGACGGTATGGGTGCAACCTGGTCGATGGAAACGACGGTGTCTTTGGCGGATGTACAGCCATTTTCCGGATTCAAGACGGTCAGGGTGTATATTCCAGGGCCGGGCGCTTGCACCGTCGGAGTCGTACCGATGACATTTCCTGAAGCATCCGTCCAGGAATAAGTCACGCCATTGGTATTGGAAGTGCCAACCAGGTTCACCGTGGGATTGGCACATGTGATCAATCCGCCCTGAACAGTGATGTTCGGTCCGGAATTATTGGCGGTCAGTGCCACTGTTTTGGTGGAAGAACATCCACTGGGATCGGTCACTACAAAAGTGTAATTCCCGGGCGTATTGGAGGTAGCTGTTTTGGTATTGCTGATCACATTACCAGCGGCATCTTGCCATTTGTAATTGACCAGCGGGGTATTGGAATTACCGGACAGGTTCCCCACTGGATCCGTACATGTAATGGTATCACCGGTCGCTTCGATATGGGGAACATCGACCATTCCGACCACGACGCAGGTGGAATCCTTACAACTGTTGGAGCCATCAGGTGCGATGATCTCAACGGTCAGGCAATACTTGCCTGTATCCTGGACCGTCATAGTGGCGTCGTCGGAAGGGTCACCCAGAATACAACCATCAAAAGCTTCCCAGGTATAAATGGTTTGGAAGAAATTTGGATCCACCAGGGAGTTACTGCCGTCCAATTCAACCTGATCGATCTCACATCCCAGTTTGAATGGCTCAAATACATAGGCATCCACGGTCATGTGAATGATATCAAACTGGATGGTACTATCACAGTAGGGATACTGGGCTTTTGGAATGACGATCTCCTGGCTTCCAGCGTCATTGACATTGAACTGAGCTCCACCGACCGTGATCAGATCGGATTCGCACAGATAGAACGCTCCCAGCATCTCTTCGACATGGGGGTCACCCAGGACGGTGAGTTCCACTATGGAATCACAACCCTGAGGTGTGGTTAGCATGACATCATAAACACCGGGCACATAATCGTTGCCGGCATAGGTATAGTCTGTGTCCTCACAGATCAAAACAGGGTCGGGGTTTTCGGGGGTGACATCATAGACTTCAACGGTTATACAGGTGGGCGACGGGTTCTCAAACTCCGACACACATTGGTTGGAGGCATCGACACAGAGTTCATATGTTCCGGCAGAGGTCCATTCGATGTCCAGAAACTGATCGGGTCCGTCCTGGATGAGTTGTCCATCGAGGTACCAATAAAATTCGATCGCACCTTCGGGTGGGATAATGGTATATGTCCCAGTAGCTCCGGTACAGATGACTTGAGGCCCCTGAAGGGGATCCGGACCCCAATTCGCAATGCCAGGCGCTCCGCAGGAACCGGCAATGGAAACGGAAATATCACAATAGGCCCCGGCGCAACCGTCGATCAGGAAGTAATAGATCTGACCGATTTGCAATCCGTTGGCGATCAGGTTGATCGGCGCATTCATGGGGCAGTTGCCACTACAGGCGATGTATTGGGCCGGTGTGGCATATGAGTCTGTACACAGCCCGTCTCCACCATAGCCATAGATCCCGGCCTGGATACCGTCACTACCACCCTGGGGTGTGCAGTTGCTCGGTGTGATTGTAATATTCAGGGACGTACATCCGGCATAGAAGGCAAACCAGATGGGGTTGTTGGGAACACCACCATTACCTGTATTGCATAAAGGTGTGGGACCGTTTCCGGTCTGGTTGTTTTGCATGGATGTGCAATACCCGTTGATATCATCAAAATTGCAGATGATGGGTGCTGATTCGCAATCCGGTGTAGACGGTGGAATATCGCATTGTGCATTCAATTGGAAGGACACTAGTGCGACAAATACAAAGGCGGCTAAAATTCTGATCATGCCTGATGGTTTGCTAGTCGTGGAATTCATACATCAATTTCTCAAAGGTCTTAAACCTGACTTCCTGCTTAAGAGCACCATTACATGCGTTTCGCTGCTTAATAGAATCGAAAGCATAAAAAAATAACGAGGGAAATGACAGAACGCCTCGCGTGGTTGAACACGAGCCGGAACTGTCATGATTTCGCACAGCAAATACCCTACAAGATATTAAAGATTTCGATCAGGCGCAAATAGACAAATGGCAATACAATCTATATGTTGTCTCCTAATAATGAAAAGACTCAGATTGATCCCTTACCCGTATCCTGTCCGATCGGCCGATCCGTCCGGCATTCCATTTCCTCGGGTAGGGTACGCCGATCCGATCCGGGTCTATGCCGTGGGTTTGATCGCTGCGGTCATATCTTTGGAAATCGAACCGCGCGTCACCCGAATGAATGTCTTTTGATCCACTTCAAGCGTGACGATCTGATCCTCGATCTTGACGATTCGGCCAAACATGCCGGATGCAGTGACCACTTCCTGCCCCTTGTCCAATTGATCGACAAAGGCCTGTTGTTCCTTCTGGCGCTTGGCCTGGGGGCGGATGAAAAAGAAGTACATCACACCGACCAAGAGGATCAGTGGACCAAATTGGACAAGAAAATTGCTATCCATAATCGTTTAATATTTGGGGTTGGGTAAAACTTCACCGCGTAAGGTAACCCTGGATTCTGCGGGGAAGGTATTGGCGGTCACCGTGACCGTTTTTGATTGTTTGCCTGTTTTAGCGGAGGTATTGAACTTGACGCCGAGCACTCCGCGGCCACCTGGTGGAATCGGCTCCTTGGGGATTTCTGGAACAGTACATCCGCAGGTGGATTTTGCATCAAATAAGATCAATGACACTGGCCCTGTATTGGTGAACGAAAACTCTTTCTCCACGATGTCTCCTTCCTTCACCGTACCAAAATTATAGACCACAGAATCAAATTCGATCCGGGCTACCTTGGAGGCGTCTACCTGTCCATTCTCATCCACAGGAATGTTGATCATGGCGGATGGGGAATTCGGATCCGGGTCAGCTTCCAACTGACGTTCGGGAGTCTTGTCTGCCTGGCATGATCCAAACCACCCGATGGTTGTTAAGAGAATGATCCACTTCCAATTCATGCTGGCAAAAATAGCATAAACTTGCAAGGCAAAGCCCTATAATGAAGGTTTATTCACGATGATAGAGACACCCGTTACCCATAGTAAGCTGATCCTCATGGGCATGATGGGGTCCGGAAAAACCACCCTGGCAAGAGTGGTCTCCTCCAGGGTAGGGGTGCCTTATGTGGATCTGGATGCATATATCGAATCGTCCAGTGGCTTGACCATTCCCGAGATATTTACCCAAGAAGGCGAAGATCATTTTCGGGATATGGAACATCAGGCGTTGCAGGATGTCCTCTCCATGGAGGAAACCCTGATCCTGGCACTGGGTGGTGGAACCCCATGTTTTGAACGAAATACAGCGCTGTTCCATCCGCAGGACCTGACAGTCTACCTCCGGTATTCTCCCGACCAGCTGGCCCGTCATCTGGCAGATGAAGTGGCTCACCGGCCCATGCTTGCGCGGGATGATCGGCCTTTACACCTGATCCTTTCCGATCTCCTTGCGATACGGACCCCCTGGTATGAACAGGCACGAATCATCCTGGATGGTTCTTCAGATCCGGAAGTGGAGCAACACCTCTTGCAGATCGCCCGGGACTTTTTTCACTCACCAACAGGTCACATTTCAACTTGATTTTCGCATTTTTCATGAGAACTAATAATCTAGCCACTCGTGTTCAAAAGGCATTTTCTGTGGATTTCGACCTCGAACACTCCGCATTCGCCATGTGGAAGGAAGATCTTCGGACGGTATATCATGTCACATAAATTCAATAATGGTCTGGAATTAAAGCGTGGGAAGTTGCTATTTGCCTTCAATCCCGTGAACAACGACATTGGTAACTCCAAAAACCGAGATTATGCAGTCGTTTGTTCTCCTATTGGATTGTCCCACCCGGGAACAACTCCTCGAATGTATTCATGTATCTGAATCTTTTCTTCGTCTCCGTACACCGAAACGCAGAGAAAAGGTCAGTATCCTTTTGCTGGATCCGCCGGGACCCATTTTCAATTTACTGGAAGAGATCCGGGCGACCGGCTTCGAGCATCATTTTCAGGTCTTGCATCGAAAAGACACCTTGCTCTTTCAAAGATTGCGGTCCAGGGTTGACGTCTGGCTGACCGGAAGTCGAATTACCTCGACGTGGTTGATGAACGAGATCTGTCAGCGTGGAAAAATCCTCATTCATTACAATGGCAAACTGTCTGGAGCCGATCTCCAGGCCAGCTGGTATTTTGCGATCAAGGAAGGCCATCCCCAGGACCGTAAAACAGGATTGATCGATTTGTTGAACAAACTGTATGAAGATCCGGAAGCGGTGCGCTGGTTGCGACGCTATGCCCATCAGCACTACAATCAATACTGTAATCGGAAGACCAGTGCCAACCTGATCCAATCCATGGATCGATCCATGGCCATGCCAGAACGTTTGTCAGCCTGACCCAGGGATTCCCCTCCTTGTAAATGTCCTTTTGGACAAGAATTGGTACTGGCCGTCGAATAAATGGCCAAGTCAGGTACACAGGCATCTCTGCCTGTGTACCATAGTGACCTGGACCACCCATGTTCATCTCGAATGGAACGGGGTGTCCAACTGTGACGGAAACCGGTCGAATCGCAGAACTGCAATGTGACACACCACACAGACCTGTTTGAGGGGCAAGACCTATCTTTGCGCCTCAATGCATACAGATATGGCAGAACAGATATTGAAGACAGTGATCATTGGTTCCGGTCCGGCAGGTTATACAGCAGCTATCTATGCCGCTCGTGCAGGCCTTTCTCCGGTGTTGTATACCGGTGCAGAACCCGGAGGACAGTTGATGATCACCACGGATGTGGATAATTATCCGGGATTCCCCACCGGCATCATGGGTCCTGAAATGATGGAAGAGTTTCGCAAGCAGGCCGAACGATTCGGCACGGAAGTTCGGTATGAAATGATCGCCCGGGTAGACTTTACAGGTCCGGTGCATAAGATCTTTACAGAAGGCGGTACAGAGATCCAGGCGCACACGGTTATCATCTCTACCGGTGCCAGTGCCAAGTGGCTGGGCCTGGAGAGTGAGAAGAAATTGGCCAACAAGGGCGTATCTGCCTGTGCCGTTTGTGACGGGTTCTTCTACAAGGGAATGGACGTAGCCGTCGTGGGTGGTGGCGACACTGCCGCAGAGGAAGCCAGTTACCTGGCCAAATTGTGCCCGAAAGTGCACCTCCTCGTCCGACGTGACGAAATGCGGGCCAGCAAGATCATGCAGGAGCGCGTCTTGAATACTGCCAATATTGAGGTTCACTGGAATTCTGAAACCGTTGAGATCCTGGGAGAAGAAGGTGTGGAGGGCGTCCGGATCCGAAATCGGGTATCTGGTGAAGAATCGGAGTTGCCCATCAAGGGATTCTTCGTCGCCATCGGCCATAAACCCAACACCGACATGTTCAAGGACTGGCTTGAGATGGATGAAACCGGATATCTCATCCCGCAGGCCGGGACATCCAAAACCCGAATCCCCGGTGTTTTTGTCAGTGGAGATGCCCAGGA
The DNA here is from genome assembly GCA_030429045.1 of Bacteroidia bacterium. Lineage (GTDB taxonomy): Bacteria > Bacteroidota > Bacteroidia > Chitinophagales > Saprospiraceae > JAGNXB01. The sequence continues at coordinate 8,746 of JAUIEA010000074.1, forward strand.
CAAGGTCTATCGCCAGGCGGTTACGGCTGCGGGATCAGGGTGCATGGCTGCCCTGGATGCAGAGCGTTACCTGGTCAATGAGGGGATTGCCGATTAAGAGGGACAGCCTTACTTGAGAATGACGGTATTCAAGTCCTGATCAGCGACATTGTTGCGCAAGGTCTGGAGTTCCTGCTGAAATTTCAGGTAGTGCAGGTACTGTTCCTCATCCTCGGCCTCAAAGGCTTCCTTGATGCGTTGTGCGTTCATCTCACAGAGATGGTCCAGCTTGTGTAATTGATAGCGTTGCAAAGCCAGTTGGGCATCACGGGCAAAATTGTCTTCGGGCATTCTCTGTGTATGCAGGACGATTTGATATCGCTCTTCCCAATTATCGCTGTACTGGTAATCCGGACTCAGAAACCGGATGGTCAGATTGCGAATATCCTCATTCGGATGCTGCAGGAAAACCTTCGGGCTGATCGAATTTCCCTTTTCGATCCGGTCCATGAAGTCCAGCATGATGGTACGCAGCAATGGTGACTTGAATTCCTGGATCACCTCTTCTTCCAGTTCCCTCAGGATATAGTTGGCGACGGAGTATTCCTCATCCCCGACCTGGATGATCTTGTCGCCCCCTGTCAGCAGGATACGGACCAGATCCAGTTCCTGGGGAGGGTGCTTTTCAGGCTTCGTTTCTGCTGTTGGAAGGGTGGGGTCTGGAGAGGTCGTCTGGATATCTTCCCGGCGTTCCTGTCGTTCCCGGTCTCGGTTGTTCTTTTGAATATCCGCAGCGACGAGCTTGTTGGTTTCAGCGATCAACAGGGCCTCCTCGACCTGGAGGACCTGTGAGCAGACTTTGATGTATTCGCCTCTTTTGATCGGATCTGGAACACGTGAGATGGACTTGACAACCTCCTTGATCACCTGGGTACGTGCGACCGGATCATTCTTACTCTGTTTGAGCAGTTGGGATGTCTTGAACAGAATGAAATCCTTCCGCTCCGTTTCCAGAAAATGAAGAAATTTCTCCGGACCAAGTGCACTCAGGTAGGAGTCGGGATCCTGGCCATCCGGCAGGACGACCACCCGAACATTCATATCCTGTTCGAGGACAAGATCCAATCCACGCATCGCCGCATTCAAACCCGCTGCATCTCCATCAAAGAGAATGGTCATATTGGGCGTGAAGCGCTTGATCAGCCGAATTTGCTCGGCCGTGAGTGCCGTCCCAGATGAAGCTACCACGTTTTCAATACCGGACTGCACCAGAGACAGGACATCCGTATAGCCCTCCACCAGGTAACAGTTATCCTCCCGCCGGATGGCTTGCCGGGCAAAATAGAGGCCGTAGAGAACGTTGGATTTGTGATAGATCGGGGTTTCCGGAGAATTGATATACTTCGGCCCCTTGGCCGTTTTTCCCAGGATACGCCCGGCAAAAGCGACCGGTTTGCCAGACAGTCCATGGATGGTGAACATCACCCTTTCCCTGAAAAAATCCCGGTTGTGCGTAGTACTCAGGCCCGCTTGCTGCAGGATCTCTGCCCGAAATCCTTCGTGAACAGCATGAATGGTCAACGCACTGCCGGAGGTCGGGGCAAATCCCAGGTCGAATTTCTTGAGAATAGACTCCCGAAAACCGCGTTCCTTGAAATAGGAGAGTCCGAGGCCTTTTCCATCCTCTGATTCGAAGAGTTGTTTGGAAAAATAGTCCCGGGCATATTGATTGACCACAAAAAGCTGGTCTTTCAGGATCTCCTCCGGGTCATCCCGTCGCTGTTCCTGGGTTTCTTCGATCTCGATCTGGTACTTGGCCGCCAGAAATCGCAATGCTTCCGGATAGGAAAAGCCTTCGTGTTCCCGCAAGAACTTGACCGTATCTCCGCCGCGGCCACAACCAAAACACTTGAACAGGTTCTTGGCCGGTGACACCGTAAAGGATGGCGTTTTTTCAGTGTGAAAGGGGCATAAACCCAATAGATTGGCACCCCGTTTACGCAACGTCACGAAGTCGGCAACGACTTCGTCAATACGAGCAGTATCCAGAATGCGTTCGACTGATTTTTGAGCAATCACGACTTAAAGATACACTGAAACAGATGGATGAACTCTTGTTAAAACATGCTAGGGAACTGTTAATGTTGCCTCCTGGAAAACTATCCTCGCCGATAACCTGTTAGAAAAAAAGCTTAGGGTGTTTTCATAGTGTGAAGGATGTCGATCGTCATATCGGCATCCTTCTTTGTTTAAGTTGGCAAGGAATTGGCTTCTTTTAGGGAAAGCTCCTGCTCATGAGACAGTTATGTATCCTGTTTAGTCTCATCCTGTTAACCCCGTTTTTTGCCTGCTCGCAATCGGAAAATGAAGGATCTTTATTGTTGTCGATCCAACCTCTCGTCGACATCCATTTGTCGGATAGTATTGATGTCCTCCTGGCGCGAACGTCAGGTCCACTCCAGATAGCTGAAGAGCGTGAGATCCAGGGTCTCCGCTTTGAATCGCGGTATGACCTGAAGAATGCCCTGGATACTTATTTGCAGATCTTCGGCAGCCTGGACCCAAACCAATCACCTCAGGATTTCCACCGGATAGCCGGACGGCTGGGACATGTGCTCAACCAGATGGGAGAATGGAAACTGGCAGGTGATTATTTTGACAAAACGGTTGCGATCACCGACTCGAATTGGTCACCATGGGTCAGCTATTGGCAGGCGCAATACTATCATGATCAGGGGATTATAGGAACGGCTTTAAATGAATACCAGAAGTCTATTCAGGGGTTTTCTGCATCCAGTCAGATCTTGCCCGCTCGTCAGATCGCCTTTACCCTGGGAGATATGCAATCGCGATTGGGCAACCGGGATCAGGCAGAACAGTATTATCTGATGGCCCTGGATCTGGCCAATCAACTGAATGACACTCATGGTGCCGCCAGTACTTGCCAGGCCCTGGCCTGGAACTATTTTGAACTGGGAGAACTCGCACTGACGAAACAATATGCAGCAGCAGGGTTGTCATTGACCGGACCTGGTTATCCTGTGCTTCAGGCCCGATTGACCCTCCTGCATGAGATGAGCGCCGCACCCGGGATGACCCCCTTGGAGGCCACCCGTAAAGCAGATGCATTATTGATCGATATCCACGGTTATCAGCCGGGGTTGGAAACCTACTATCTGGAAAAGGCATCCCTGCTGGAGCGCGCCAACCTGTCCGAACCTGCGCTACTGGCACGAAAACAATATGATATGTTCCGGGATAGTGCCTGGAACCTCCAGCAAACCCTTCAGGCCGATCAGCTGGTCACACGATTCGAGTCTGAGTTGCAAGTCAAAGACCGGGAAGGTCAGATTTCCCGGTTGGAATCGGATCAACAATACAAGCGGATCATCATTCTGTTGTTGGTGGGCCTTCTGTTGACCTTGACCGGATTCCTGATCGCGCTCTTCCTGCGGTACAAGCAAAAGCGAAAAGACCATGAACTGCTCGTCGACCGGAATGCCATCATCGAACGTCAACACGAGGAGATCGCCAAACAGAATGAGGCCCTTCAGGAGTTGAATGAACGCCTGATCTCTGAAATAGCAGACCGCGAATACCTGGAGCACAGTCAGGAGCAGAATGCCCATTACCTGGCGGCATTGAGTCAGGAATTGAGAAACCCGCTTCAGGCCATTCAAGGGATCTCGGGAGAACTCCTGCTATCCCGGGACCTGGATCCCTATCAAAAGGAACTGCAAAAGATCAGGGGCGCAACACAGGATATTGTCCAATACTTAAATGATCTTCTGGACAAGGCCAGGCTGGAATCCGGAAAGATCATCTTCGCCCATGAGGTTTTTGATCCAGGCCAGACGGTCAATGAAGTGTGTGCCCGTTTCCAGGAGCTGGCCAAGCGCCGGGGAATCAGCCTGGAATTGGACCTGCAATCTTCCCTGGATACGCCGCTTGTCGGTGACGCGATCCGGCTGACCCAGATCCTGAGCAACCTGTTGAAGGTTGTTTTTCAACAAGAAGAGCTCAAGGCGATCACCCTGACCCTGTTTACTCGCGAAGGTGATTCACCGGATGGGCGAGTACTGGACATCGATATCGCTTCAGATGGCAGGGTTGCCAATCCCGATCTCTTGCGCGAGGTCCTGACCGATCCATTGGAAGGCAAAGGCCAAAAACCAGGCGCTTATTACAATGGGCATACGGGTTTATTGCTGAGTCGCCGACTCGTGGAGCTGCAACAGGGCTTGCTCCTGCTGGAAACCCAGGCCAATGCCACCCACATACGCATCTGGCTGCCATATGCCACTTCAACAGATGGTCACACAGCCCAAGAAGCGCAGGAGAATACCTCCCTGTTAGCTGGAAAGCGTATCCTGCTGGCAGAGGATAATCGGTTGAATCAGTGGGTGGTGACCAAGATCCTGGAGGAAAAAGGGGCCAGCGTGACAGTTTGTGACGATGGATTGCAAGCCGTAGAAGCCTTCGACCAGGCCGAATTCGATCTCGTGATCATGGATCTGCAAATGCCGGAGCTGGATGGCTACAGGGCAACGCAGTCTATTCGAAAGAAGGCCTCGGCGAGAGGTATGAATATTCCGATCCTGGCCATGACCGCCTCTGCCTATGTCATTTCATCTGACAAGGCATCCCTCTTTTCCATGGATGATTATCTGGGTAAGCCGTTCGAGCGCAACGTCCTGATCGACAAGGTCCTTGATCCAATGGGCTGCCAGCCAGGCGCCGTACCCGAAGCCTTCCCGGTTTTTGGCCACATGGGTCAGGGTGATCTCATCGATCGGACTGCTCCACTGCAAGGTGTGCGTTCCCGGCACCTCATCCTCGCGAAATGCCCGAATGGGGATGGCACGATCTTCAGAGGACTTTTCACCTGTGAGGAACCACTTTGTCAATTTGCCACGGGATGCAGCTATGACCTTTTCGGCAAGTGTGATGGCCGTTCCACTGGGCGCATCCTTTTTGTGGATATGGTGGATCTCTTCAATGCTGGCCCGATATTCAGGATGGGTCGCCATCAACTGGCTGAGATAGGCATTGGCAGCAAAAAAAAGATTGACGCCCACGCTGAAATTACTGGCATGCAAAAAGGCTGATTGCTCCTTTTCCGTCAAGGCGATCACGGCAGGCATATCTGCCAACCAGCCCGTGGTACCGGTGATCACCCGAACGCCTGCCTGCAGGCACGTTCGGATATTCTGCAAAGCAGCTTCCGGTTGGCTGAATTCAATGACAACATCAGCCGTTCTGATTTGATCGGCCGACAGGGTAGGGGCTTGTTTGGAGTTGACCTTCCAGACGATCTCGTCCCCTTTTTCCAAAGCGATCCTCTCGACCGTCTTCCCCATCTTTCCATACCCGTACAAACCAATTTTCATCTTGAATGTCAGTCTTTGGTGGATGATAAAACCTGAGCGGTTGTGCTGGTGAGAGATGCCATGATATCGATGACCCGGTCGATCTCCTCTGCTGTGGTTTGGGGAGAAAAGGAAAACCGGACGGTCTTATCCCCATCCCGCACGGGCAGGTGACGTAACACATGAGAGGCGGATTCGACCCCGGAGCTGCAGGCACTTCCACCGGACGCACTGACTCCGGCTATGTCCAGATTCATCAGGAGCAGGTCGGTCCGTGGACCTTCCGGCACATTGACACTCAAAATCTTGGGGCTGCAGCTCTCCATCGGAGGGCCATTTACCGTGAGACCGGGAATGACCTTTTTCAAGCCTTCGAGCAACTGGGATCGCCTGGCCATCATATGGCTGGATCGTTCATCCAGTGTGTCACAGGCCATTTCGAGTGCTTTTGCCATGGCAGCAATGCCGGCAATGTTTTCGGTACCGGAACGCATGTTCCGCTCCTGGGATCCGCCATATAAAAGCGGCTGAAGGGTATGATCGTTGCGGATATACATGAATCCGACTCCCTTCGGGCCATAAAACTTATGGGCCGAACCAGCCATGAAATCGATGGGCATCCTATCCAGGTCATACCTGGTATACCCCACAGCCTGTACGGTGTCACTATGGAACAAGGCTCCGTGATCATGGCAGAGTTGTCCGTATTCCTGCAGGTCAATGGTCGTGCCGATCTCGTTGTTGACCTGCATCAGCGAAACGAGGGTTTTCGTCCCTTCTGAACGTTTCAACTCCTCAGCAAGCACTTCCAGGTCCGGCTGTCCGGTTGGCTGGACTGGGAGGTAGACCACCTCGACCGGATGGTGCCTGGCAATATGATCCAGGGCATGTAAGATACAATGGTGCTCCAACGGGCTGGAGATGATCCTGGTAACCCCCAGGTCACGCACTGCCCCGATCAGGATGGTATTGTTGGATTCGGTTCCACAGGATGTAAAGAACAGCTCGCTGAGGGAGGCATTCAGGGATTTGCAGATCGTCTTGCGCGACTCCTCAATGACTGTCCGGGCCAGTCGGCCTTCAGCATGGATGGACGACGGGTTGCCACTGACATTCAGGGCCACCTCACCCATCACCTTCCAGACTTCCGGATGAATGGGTGTTGTGGCCGCATAGTCGAGATAGATTCGGGAAGGCTTCAAATCGGTGTGACGGGTTGATGGATCCACTTTTCGATCAATTGATCTTCGGTGGGGATCTCCTTGAGGTGAACAAATTCATTGGTCGACGGAATATACACATAGTCACGTGCCCATTCGCGATGATGGAGCGCCAGCTGTTCCAATGAATCTGCAATGAAGTTGACTTCTGAGTTGGTCATGATGGGATGCAGGGACAGCCTCATCCAACCTGCCTTCGAGCTCAGGATGCCTTTTTCGATATCATCGGTGATGGACTTGCTGGTCTCGTAAGAGATGGATAGGAGATAATGTCCGTACGTTCCGGCACAGGAACATCCCCCTCTGACCTGGATCCCGAATTTATCATTGAGCAGTTTGACCCCCAGGTTATAGTGCAGATCATCGATGTAAAAGGAAAAGACGGGAAGCCGGTCTGCCTGGTCCGGAGCCAGGATGTGGAAACCTGGAATGCTCTTCATCCGGGGCCACAGCTGTTGGATCATGGCGCGCTCGCGAATGTGTATCCGGTCGACACCCATTTCTTCCTTGAGCTTGACGGCCAGGGCAACCCGGATGGTTTGCAGGAAAGGCGGGGTGCCCCCGTCTTCCCGATCTTCAATGGCATTGATATAACTTCGTTCGCCCCATGGATTTGTCCACTTGACGGTTCCTCCGCCGGGGTGATCCGGGACCTCATTCGTATACAGGTCGGGCTTGAATACCAGAATCCCTGAAGTGCCCGGCCCGCCCAAGAACTTGTGCGGTGAAAAATAGATGGCATCCAGGTGTTCCAGGGGATCCTCCGGTCGCATGTTGATATCGATATAGGGTGCCGAGCAGGCAAAATCGACAAAACAGAGGCCATCATGCTCATGCATGACCCGGGCGATCTCGTGATAGGGTGTCCGGATACCCGTGACATTGCTGCAAGAGGTCACGGCTGCGATCTTGATCTTCTGTTGCGTATAGTTTCGGAGGAGATCCCGGAATCCATCCAGATCGATCATGCCATTGTCCAGATGAGGGATCAGCACCACGTCCGCTATGGTTTCCAACCAGGAGGTTTGATTGGAATGGTGTTCCATCTGGGTGACAAATACAACGGGGCGTTCCTCGGCGGGGATCGCGATCTGATCCCGGTATCGCTCATGGACCTTGAAGCCCAAGATCCGCTGAAACTTGTTGACGGCACCGGTCATCCCAGATCCGGTCGGAATCAGAATGTCCTCGGGGAGGGCACCGACATGTTCCTTGATCAGGATCCTGGAGGCGTGATAGGCCTTGGTCATGGAGCAACCGGTAATGGTTGTTTCCGTGTGGGTGTTACCCAGATAGGGACCCAGGTCAGACGCGATCCGATCTTCGATCGGCTGATACAACCGCCCGCTCGCGGTCCAGTCGGCATAGATCATCTGGACCTCTCCATAGGGCGTCAAATAAGATTGCTCTGTCCCGATAGTATGTTTCCGAAAACGCAGGAAGAAGTCTTCCAGGTCCTCATGGGTCTGGGTTCCGGTTGGGGCGATATCGGTGCTGTTCAATGGCATAGAGTGGTTATTCAGGCGGATGGTATTTCAGGTTTCGAAGTGATGGCATGGATCAGTTCTACAGTTTGGTTGGCCAGGCGATCCGCAGCCTCGGAGGTGGCTGATTCCGTATAGATACGGACAATAGGTTCGGTATTGCTCTTGCGCAAGTGGATCCAGCCTTCTTCCAGGTCGATTTTCAGTCCATCGGTTTCGTCATGTTGGCCATGGGCAAATGCCTGCCTGACATGATCCGTGACCTTTTCCCAGGATAGTTCAGGTGTCAGCGGGACCTTCTGCTTGCTCATGGCATAGTCCGGATAGGTGGATTTGAGTGCCGACAAGGTCGTGTCACGTTCAGTCAGCAAGGCGAGGATCAATGCAATGCCCACCAGGGCATCTCGGCCATAGTGCAGATCGGGGAGGATAACTCCACCGTTACCTTCACCGCCGATCACAGCCGAGGTTTGTCGCATCTTTTCCACTACATGCACTTCCCCAACTGCCGAGGCGGCATAGGGTTGCCCATAGCGGGTGGCCAGATCCCGCAATGCCCTGGATGAAGAGAGGTTGCTGACCACCGGTCCGGGACGGTGAGACAACCAGAAATCGGCGGCGGCAACCAGGGTGAACTCTTCGCCAAACCAGGCTCCCTGTTCATCGACCAGTGCAAGCCGGTCGACGTCCGGATCGACAGCAATACCCAGATCATAGGGACCTTTTTGGACGACTTCCAACAACTCCGTCAAATGTTCTGGAAGCGGTTCCGGATTGTGGGTGAATTGCCCGGTTACTTCCTGGTTGATCACGGTACAAGTGGCGCCCAAAGCCTCCAATATCCGCGGCACTGCAATGGCTCCGGAAGAATTGATGGCATCGAGGGCAACATGAAACTGTTTGGCTCGGATGGCCTCGGTATTCAGAAAGGGGAGGTTCAGGATCTGCTCGATATGGACATCCAGATAGTCACCAGCCAGGATGTGTTTTCCGAGATGATCGACTTCCGCGTATTCACCGGCATTGGATTGAGCCAGTTCAAGGAGTTCCGTTCCTGCCCGGGCGGAGAGGAACTCACCGTTTCGATCCAGCAGTTTGAGGGCATTCCATTGTTTGGGATTGTGGCTTGCCGTAATGATGATCCCGCCTCCGGCACCCTCAGCAGGGACGGCTATCTCTACGGTCGGGGTGGTGGTCAGCCCGAGGTCGACGACATCCAGTCCCATGGCCATCAGGGTGTGCATGACCAGGTTCTGGACCAAGGGGCCACTGATCCTTCCATCGCGACCCACGACAACGCGCAAGGGGGCATCCTGGCGGCGGAGCAGGGTCGCATATGCACTGGTGAAACGGACGATATCCAATGGGGTCAGGTTGTCTCCCGTCCTTCCACCAATAGTCCCTCGAATACCGGAAACAGAAATGAG
>JAUIEA010000075.1 GCA_030429045.1 Bacteroidia bacterium
GGTGATTGGGGTTATAGACCACGGCCTCATCGAGGATGAACAGGTTCTGGTCGCCTGAACCGCCTCGGACAAACAGCCCGGAATTGCCTTCTGAACCGGAGTTGATCCCGGGTTTGAGCTGCAGGGTCTTGATGATGTCCACCTCCCCGAAAACGACCGGGATCAGCTTGGCTTCTCGTACCGTCAATTCTTCCACACCCATTTGGGTCGAACCCAGCTGTTCACGGAACGAATTGGATTTGACCACGACTTCACTCAGTAATGTTCCGGAAGAAAGATCGATCTGAACCGGATTGGGAATCCCGGGATGGATGTCCACGACTTGGTCCTGAAAACCCACATAAGTGACGATCAGCTGGCCGGTATCTGCAGGCAGATCCAGTGAATAAAAGCCATAGGCATTGGTAAATGTGCCATTCTCCGTACCCGCCACCCGAACAGTCGCACCGATCAGCGTTTCGCCATTTGCACCATCCCGGATCGTTCCGGTAACGGTACGCTGGGCCTGTACGATCGGAGATAAACTCAGTAGAATGATCCCTGAAATCAATAGCCGTAATCGTCTCTGCATCATAGTCCTGTTCGTTCAAAATTCACCGCCGGTAGCGGTCGGATGAGCTTCAAACAGGAAAGGTCAGTCTTAGGTTGTCCTGGCCGGAGGTAAATTCGACAAAACGTCTTCGATCATCGACTGCATGGCCGTCCCGGGATCCGGAAGAAATGTCCTGCGAGCACGATTGGCCAGGATGAGGTTGATGGAGAGGGAGCTGTGTCCCAGTAATCGGGAAAGACCGTAAATGCCACTGGATTCCATCTCCAGATTGGTGATCTGCAGGCCCTCATATCGGAATTTTGCGAGGTGATTCCACATCGTGGCATCATGCAATGGAAGACGGATCACCCGGCCCTGGGGCCCGTAAAACCCGGGCAGGGTCATGGTGATCCCCGCTTGAGGGAAAGTGGTTTCATATGCCCGAAACAGGCGGTCATCCCCGGTAAAAGCGTAGGGATTGACGGGCAACCGGAAGTGGGCATCTGCAAATGCGTGCAAGGCCTGCAGGAGGTCTTGGGCCATGACTGATTTGGCGTCATAAAAATGAAGGAGGGGATCCAGTCCCAAAGCAATTCGGGTACGGACCACGGAACCGGGTTCGATAGCATCCTGCAGGGCCCCTGAAGTACCCAGAAGGATCAGGTCAAGGGATTGTAGCGTCGGGCGTACCTCTCTGGTTTCCAGGTCGACATTTTTGAGGATGTCCAGCTCGTGGAGGACAATGTCGATATTATCTGTGCCAATGCCCGTGCTGATCACCGTGATCCGCCGATCACCAACACGACCGGTGTGTGTATGGAATTCCCGCTTCTCCACCCGGCATTCGATGGCGTCAAACTGGCGGGATACTTTTGCGACCCGTCCGGGGTCACCGACCAGGAAGACCAGGTCTGCTACCTGATCCGGGATCAGGGCCAGATGAAAGACCGAGCCGTCGGCATTGAGGATGAGTTCTGATGGCGTTAGGGGCATGACTTCTGGATTGACCCGGGTCCCGTGAGGGCACTATTGGCACTGCAACAGGATGGGTGGCGTCTCAATGACATTACTCTGATGGCCTGCCCGGTCATTGATATAGACCAGGTAGCTCAGGGTATCGACAGGATAGGTCGTACTGGACGTGCAGGGGTCCTGCCCATTGGGAAAATAACAGCAGGTGGTGTAAATAATAAAGGAGATCTCTCCGCTGATCCCGTTGCCAATGCCCTGTTCCGGCACCTTGGGGATCCGGTATGCAGGGGGCATGACATTGTCCCGGGTGTCGGTGATGAAGAGGTCAAATCCACCTCCTTCGAGGCCAATGTCACCATCGCCATCGGTAAAACCTATGGTCAGCAGGAGGGAATCGGTGTTCAGCTGATTCTGGATCATGGTCCCCTTGGTCATCCGGAGGAATTCGATCTGTGGTTCGATCGGATATTCCGGCGGATTGAGGCAGGAGGTCAAGATCAGCCCGGGCAGGAAAAACAGGAGAAGTACACGCATATAGACCATAACGCAAAGAACGGGCATTTTGGTCAGTCCAACTCAATTTTTCCCTTGAAAGCCTCTGCCAGAGGGGATGGATTATCTTCGCAGGGTGGACGAGATGGATAGCTATTGGCAAGATCGGATCCGGACCATGGCGCCGGAAGATATGGAAGTGGTTGCCCTGGAGTTGTTTGCCTGCCAGGCAGAGCACAGTCCGGTGTATGCCCGGTTTTGTCAGCTGATCCGCCGCCATCCCCGGGACGTCGATCAGGTGGATGCCATTCCCTTTCTGCCGGTGTCCTTTTTCAAGACCCACGAATTGACCTGCGGGGAATGGACACCTCAGGTAGAATTCACTTCTAGCGGGTCGACTGGAACCCAGACGAGTCGGCACAGGGTCAAAGACCTCACCTGGTATGAAAACATAGCACGCCAGGGGATCACTTCCGCCTATGGGCCTCCGAACGAATGGTGCTGGCTGGCACTCCTGCCCGGATATCTGGACCGGGAGGGTTCCTCCCTGATCACTATGGCCGAACTGTTCATCCGGGAGTCCAACTATCCAGAGAGTGGCTTCTATCTACGGGATCAGGATCGTCTCATCGAGACCATCACTCGGCTGAGAAGCCGGAATATACCGGTGATGCTCCTGGGCGTGACATTTGCCCTGTTACAATTGGCTGAACGCAAACTGGACTGGCCGTCCGGGGTACGAGTACTGGAAACAGGGGGGATGAAAGGCATGGGTCCGGAACTCATCCGGTCGGAGTTGCACCAGCGCCTGAAGGAAGGGCTGGGGGTGCCGTCAGTTTATTCGGAATATGGCATGACCGAACTGTTTTCCCAGGCCTATACCAATGATCAGGTCCGCTTTGTTCCGGCGCCGACCCTCTTCGTAACGACCCGGGATATCCATGATCCCTTCAGTTTTCCGGGGTATGGTAAAACCGGCCGACTCTGTATGATCGATCTGGCCAATTATGCCACCCAGGCCTTTATCCAGACAGATGATCTCGGTCGGGTCTATCCGGATGGCCAATTTGATGTGCTGGGCCGCATGGATGGCAGCGATATCCGGGGCTGCAACCTGCTGATCAGCGAAGTGACGGGTTAATCCGGCTTCTCGGGCAGTCGGATGACATCCAGGGCCATCTTGCGAATGGTCTCATTGAACGCCGGGAGCGCCACCTGCTTGATCTCCTCCCAAGCCTGCACCTGTTCCAGGATCCGCGCTTCCAGCTCGTCCTTGACCTGCCAGGCCTGTTGGGTCGGAGGGTAAGGCCCCTGTCGGACCACATTGTTGAGGTGGGCCAGTTTATTCGTCAATTGAATGGGAAAGTTCAGTGGGTCTTGTGAACTCCGGTTCTTTGTCTGGTACAAAGCCGTCTCAATGGCCGTCATCACAGAATCCATCTCCATCATGGTCCTCCTGACATGCACAATAGTGGAATCTTCCGGAAGCAGGGATCTGAAGCTGTTGATCTGCTCGCGAATGGTCCTGATTTCTTCAACGGCTTGATGGGCCTTGCTCACGGTCTGGTTCAGCTCGATCAGGAATCTGAATTGTTCCTCCAGGGCCTGGTCATTTTCTTCGATCCGGGGGTCAGGCAGGATATGGAAGGGTTGTCGCAGCGTATCCGATCCCAGTACAAGTTGAAGTGTGTAGGTTCCAGGAAGGGCCTGGGGACCGTCCAGAGTGGCCCACCACAGGACCATTCCGTCAAAATCTCCGGCTTTGGGATAACTGAGGTTCCAGTGAAAGGTGTTAGCGCCTTTCTTCACCTCCAGCTGATCCGCTTTCTCCCTGGCATGATTGCTCCATTCCCGGATCCGGTTTCCTTGCGCATCCATTACGGACAGTCGAAGTGTATCGGTAGCTTCCCATTCGTTCACCAGGAAATAGGCCATGAGCCCATTTTGATGATTTGTGCCTTCCCCATTCGGGTCTTTGGCCTGGTAGCCCGGGATCCGCCAGATGTCGCGAGGAGGAAAGAGATGGGCTGGTTGTTCCTTCCTGACCGATTTCCAGGAAAGCAATGGGGTGAGATCGTCCATGATCCAGAGTCCACGCCCCTGGGTAGCCATGATCAGATAGCCGTCTTTCAGGGTGATGTCGGTGATGGGGACCACCGGCAGATTGAGCTGGAAGGGTAGCCATGATCTGCCATGGTCGTCAGTCACATACAACCCGCGTTCTGTTCCGGCGACCAGCCATCCCGGATGTCCCGGGATTTCCCGGATCACCCGGGTGAAATGTTCCCGGTCTATGCCCGCGTCGATCCGGGTCCAGGTGGCACCGAAGTCCGTTGTGGTGAAGAGATAAGGTTGGTTGTCTCCGCTTTTGTAGCGTGTAGCGGCGATCCAGGCAGTGCCCGCATCTGATCGACTCGCCTCAATTCCGTTGATCTGCGCCCATTCGGGCAAGCGGGACGGGGTGACATTCTTCCAGGTGGTACCGCCATCCCGACTCAGATGAACCAATCCGTCATCCGATCCGGTCCAGATCACGCCCTTGGTGACGGGTGATTCCGCCATGGCGAAGATGGTGCAGTAATACTCCACTGAGGTATTGTCTTTGGTGATCGGCCCTCCGGAAGGCCCCATCCGGGTGCTGTCGTTCCGGGTGAGATCAGGGCTGATGACCTGCCAGCTCTGCCCCTCATCCTGGCTGCGATGCACCACATGTGAACAGGCATACAGGGTGCCGGGGTCATGGAGCGAAAAATGGATGGGGAAGTTCCACTGGAATCGGTATCGCATGCCTTCCACGCCGTGTCCCATAGGATTGTCAGGCCACACACTCACATTCCGGGCATATCCGGTTCGGTGATCCAGTCGTTGGATCAATCCGCCATAACAACCACCGAACACGATCTCTGGATCCAGAGGTGAGGGGGCGAGATAACCACATTCACAGCCAGCGGTCGATTCCCAATCGTCCTCCGTTATTGAGCCATGATCCGATCGATGCAGGATCCGGATAGCACTGTTGTCTTGTTGAGCCGCCAGGATGCGGAATGGAAAATGCGCATCGGTCGTCACCCGGTAAAACTGGGCAGTAGGTTGATTGTGATAGGTGGTCCAGGTTTCACCTGCATCGTAGGTGACCTGGGCCCCGCCATCATCTGCGATGATCATGCGCGTCGGATCTTCGGGGGCGATCCACAGGTCGTGGTGATCACCATGCGGGGCATAGCGGGATGAAAATGTGCGCCCGCCATCCCGGGAGACATGATAGGCGACGTTCATGATATAGACCCTGTCCACATCTTGCGGGTCGGCATAGATGCGGGTATAATACCAGGCCCGTTGTCGCAGACTGCGGTCCTCATTGATCTTCTTCCAGGTATCACCTCCGTCATCTGAACGAAAGACTCCCCCTGTGCGACTTTCGACAATGGCCCAGACCCGCTGTGGATTGACCGGCGAAACGGTAATGCCTGAGATGCCGATGGTGTCTTTGGGCAAACCTTCATTCCGGGTGATGTCTTTCCAGGTGCCACCACTGTCGGTACTCTTCCAGATGGCGGATCCCTCACCGCCGGACGAGAGGCTGTAGGGGGTTCGGTGTACCCGCCAGGTGGTGGCATAGAGGATGCGCGGGTTGGACGGGTCGAGGATCAGGTCGACAGCACCGGCTTCGGCATTGACGAACAGGATCTTGGTCCAGCTTTTTCCTCCGTCGGTGGATTTGTAGACCCCTCGATCGGCAGAGGGTTTGTACAGGTCTCCGAGTACGGCTGCATAGACCGTATAGGGGTCTCTCGGGTCTACCCGGATTCGGGCAATGTGTCTGGAATCAGGAAGACCGGCAGGTACCCAGGTTTTGCCGGCATCCTCTGATCGCCACATCCCCTCACCGGAGGAAACATTCCCCCGAACCGTGATCTCACCACCTCCGACATAGATGACATTTTTGTCAGAGGGGCTGATGGCAATGGCGCCGATGGATCCACCAAAAAAGCCATCGCTGATATTTTTCCAGGACCGGCCACCATCGACGGTTTTCCAAACCCCGCCGCCGGTTGATCCGAAATAAAAGAGGTTGGGTTCGCCCGCGACTCCTGATACCGTACAGGACCGTCCGCCTCGATACGGACCTAACTCGCGAAAGGTCATCTCCGTGGTGATCTGCTCACGATCCAGTCCCGGAGCAGTCCGGGCAGCATTTTTCTGGGCTGAAAGCGAACCTAAACAACACAGGCAGAAAACAAGGGTAATGTATTTCATGAATCTGGATGTTTCGTGACAGGAGGGTGTAAATTAGCGCTCAAGATAAAACCGGGCACCCCAGATGAAGAAATGTACGTTTGCCATTGCCGCCGGCCATCAGGATACAGCTGAAGCGGCCGCGGCCATCCTGGAGGACGGAGGGAATGCCATTGATGCAGCGGTGGCGGCATATTGGGCAGCCTGCAGTGCGGAGCCCTGTATGGCCAGTGCAGGAGCAGGAGGGTTTGCACTGGTTCATCCCGCGGGCCAGAAACCGGTGCTGGTGGACTTTTTCTGCCAGACACCCAAGGGCCCACCCAATCCGGCAGTACCTTTTCATCCCCTGGTCGTCGACTTCGGGGATAGCACAGAGACGTTTTATATCCGGTCCGGTTCTATTGCGGTCCCCGGTGCAGTTGCCGGGATGTTCCACCTCCAGAAGAACTATGGGACCCGGCCCATGTCCGTATTGGCTGAGCCCGGGATCCAATTGGGAAAGCAGGGCGTCGCACTGAATGATTTCCAGGCGTATGATCTATTCCTGCTGGCGGAATTCATGGGAGATTCGGAGCAGGGCCGTGAGCTGTTCTACAGGGATGGACAGGTCAAACGGGCCGGCGATGTGATCGCCCTGCCCCGATGGGCGGACTATCTCGAGTTTCTGGCCAGGAATGATGCACGCAGCTTTTACTGTGATGAACCTGCCCGGCATCTTGTCCGCGACCATGCCGGCCATCTGCAGGCACGCGACCTGTCCGAATATCAGGTCATTGAACGCAAGCCCCTGCATGTCCATTTTCAGGATCATGATATCTGGACAAATCCATCACCTTCCATCGGCGGCATGTTACTGGGGTTGATGCTTGCTGAGATGAACACGTGGCCCAAAAAAGATCTGGCAGATCCAGTGCGTTTTCAATCCCGCTGGGACAGGATGTGTCACGGGTTGCGACAGAAAGGGTTCCGTCCGGGGACCCTGGCGACGCTGCTCGAACAGTTGTATCCGCCCGATGCAATTCCCCCGCAAGCCTGGCAGGGCACTTCTCATCTAAGCGTGGTCGACCATGCGGGCAATGCGATCGCCCTGACCTTTTCCATTGGTGAGGGCTCAGGCTATTTTATTCCGGGGACGGATATTCACATCAACAATATGCTGGGCGAACCGGCCCTTCTGCCGGATGGGCCATTCAGCTGGACACCCGATGTCCGGCTGGGTTCGATGATGGCGCCAACGGTAATGGCATCCGCTGACCGCACGTCCTGGACCGCCATGGGTTCTGGCGGGGCAGGGCGGATTCCGTTCATGCTGGCGCAAGTGGTCAACCGGATGGTATCGGAAGGGTTACATGTGCCGGATGCTGTTCAATCCCCCAGAAGTCATCGCGATGATGATACGCTACATATAGAGCCCGGTTTTCCGGAGGCCGTCTATACCCAGCACTACACAGCTCCGGTCAATGCCTGGCAGCGGGCCTCCCTGTTTTTTGGAGGGGTACATGCGGTCAACTGGCATGGTGATCAGCTGGAGGCATGCGGTGATGAACGGCGCGAAGGCGTCGGGATGGTTCGGTAAAAACAAAAAAGCCGGCATCTCTGCAGATGCCGGCTTTTTGAGGAATGGATCATCGAGTCTATCGGAGTTTGAAATCACCGGTGCCGGCAAGGTGTCCTTTGTTGTACACCTCGACCTGGTATACACCCTTGTCGAACGGAATGCCTGGCTCCCATGAGAGACAGGCATTGGCGTCTGTCTGGTTGTAATCGAACTCCTTCATCGCTGTAAACCGGACCTGTTCGCCATCTGCCGTATTGAGGATACCTGATCCGATGTCATCGACGGCAACCGTCTGTCCATTCGGTGCAATGATCCGAATGTAGAACGCTTCATCACCGGGCTCGGCAACGGTATTCGCCATGGCATCAAAACAGATCTTCAGCCGATCGATATTGCTGGCATAACGCTTCTTGGATTCCTTTCCTTTTTCGCTCACTTTGTAGCCGGTGACGTCAATGTTCTGTACAGCAATGACACTGGCTTTGGTGACCTTTTTGTTCAGACTCTTGTTTTGCGTTTCCAGCTTTGACTTCTCCGTAACCAGGGTGGCTTTGACATTGGTGAGGTCATCGTTTTGGCGAATCTGTTCCTGAAGGTTGTCTTCCAGGAAACGTTTTTCTTCACCCAGTTTGGAATTTTCCTCAGTCAGCAAGGCATTGGCTTCGCGAAGAGCATCCAGTTCCGCCAGGTAAGCCTGAGCTTGCGTTTCGAGGTCTGCCAGGCGAGAACGGACGCTCTTATAGTCCTTGGTGGTCTTGATCATCCGGGCGATCTCGGCTTTTTGCGACTGGAGCTCTTCCTTCTGCTTGTCAATGAGGGAATTCATTTCCTCATTGTCACCTCTCATTTCTTCGAGTTGGGACAGGGTTTCGTAGTACTGCTTCTCGAGTTCCATATTCAGCTGCTGCGCTTCATCGAGGTCCACGCTTTGCTGCTCTATGGTCTCTTCATTCTTGTACTTGTCATAAAATAGCCAGGCATTGACAGCTAGCAGGGCGATGATGGCCACGATGCCAATGGTGATCCAGCGGGAGGAGGAATTTTTCTGGGTATTCATTGTTCAAGATTTGATTGGTCGATGAACGTCGAACAAAGGGTCATTATTATCCAAGTAAAGGTAGAACTTTCACCTAAACAATTGAATGTCATTTCTCAAAGGATGGCATTTTTTACTGATCTGCCCAGCTGTCCAGCGGGTTTTTAGGAGAATTCCTATCTTCCTAATGAAATCAACGAATACGTCGCCATGGGCATTCCCTATCCGATCTATGACCTCCTGTTTCTGGATATCGAGACGGTTTCCGCCTCGCCGACATATGCGGAATTGCCTGATCCTGTCCAGCAATTGTGGAAGGAAAAAGCGCAGTATTGGATACGCCCTTTTGAGGATCAGGAAGAAGGGGCCCGTCAATCCTATGCGTCCAGAGCCGCCATCCTGGCTGAATTTGGCAAGGTCGTCTGTATTTCCATGGGATTTCTGACCAAGGGGAATCGACCGGAGGAAGATGTTTTGCGGCTGAAATCCTGGTATAGCACAGACGAAAAAGCCATCCTGGATCCGTTTTCGGCCGTCCTGGAAACGCACTTCGGCAACCCCATGTCACACCTCCTCTGCGGGCATAATATTCGCGAGTTTGATGTACCCTATCTGTGCCGGCGCATGCTGATGCAGGGCATGCCCCTTCCGCCCATGCTGGATGTCGCCGGAAAGCGACCCTGGCAACTCAAGCATATTCTGGATACCCTCGAACTCTGGAAATTCGGTGATATCAAGCATTATATCTCCCTGAAACTGCTGACCCATTGCTTGGGGATCGAATCGCCCAAGTCCGATATCAGCGGTGCAGATGTTGGTCGGATATACTACGAGGAGAATGACCTGGACGGGCTGGCCAGCTATTGCGAGGGTGATGTGCTGGCGGTCGCACAAGTGATGCGCAGAATGTGCAAGCTACCCTTATTGACCACGGACCAGGTGACCAAGGCCAGCTGAACTGGATTAGCCCCGATTGGAATAGTATCTTTGTCAAAAATGGACTCATGACCCCCCTGATCGCCCCTTCCTTGCTGGCAGCCGACTTCACCCGATTGCATGAAGAGATCGACCTGGTCAATCGTTCAGATGCAGACTGGCTGCATCTGGATGTCATGGATGGCCGGTTTGTCCCCAATATTTCCTTCGGGATGAGTATCATCAAGGCTGTCAATGGCATTTGTACAAAGCCTCTGGATGTGCATCTGATGATCGTCGAACCGGAAAAATATATCGAGTCTTTCCGGGATGCCGGGGCTGATGTCATTACGGTTCATATAGAAGCCTGCCCCCATTTGCATCGCACCCTCCAGCAAATTCACGATACCGGAGCCAAGGCAGGGGTTGCTGTCAACCCGCATACCCCGGTGCAACACCTGGAGGATGTCCTGGAGGACATCGACCTGGTCTGTCTGATGTCTGTCAACCCGGGCTTTGGAGGGCAGAAATTCATCTACCGCACCCTTGAAAAAATCAGACAGCTGAAGCAGATGATCACAGAACGCAATCTGTCTACCAAGATCGAGATTGATGGGGGAGTCGGATTGCAGAACGCTGCTGCAATCCTGTCAGCCGGAGCAGATGTACTGGTCGCCGGTTCCAGTGTCTTCAGAGCGGAGGATCCCCTGCAGGCCATCTCTCGCTTGAAACAATGTGGTCAGGAATCGCTTCTGGTCTAAGCCATTTTTACTGGGATAATTCGGATGAAGATGAGGCTACCACTAGGATGGATCATGATCTTGGTATTGGGGGGATTTCCCTTGACGGGCTTGGCACAGATCACGGAAGTCTATGGTCTGGTCCGCGATCAACTGACCGGGGAGGTCGTCGAGTTTGCGACCATTTACCGGGAAGGGACGACTACCGCCTCCGAATCCGATGAGGACGGTCGTTTTCGCCTGAATGTCGATCCCAACATAGAGCTCACTATTATATGCTCACGGCTGGGCTATAAACAAGCCAGTTTTCAGGTGCAAAGCCTGAATACGGGAAACCGTCAGCGGGTAGACTTCTTCCTCGTACCTGAAGATTCCGACCTTGAAGTATTGGTCCAGGCCAGCCGGATCGAAGAGCGGGGGATGATCCGCGAAGATGTCGACAATCTCAAGTTGCTTCCGACCACCTCCGGGAATTTCGAGAGCATTCTCCCGTCGATTGCCCTGGGTGTCTCCTCGGGGAGTGGGGGGGAGTTGACCTCCCAGTACAATGTCCGAGGGGGCAATTATGACGAGAACCTGGTTTACATCAACGATTTTGAGATCTACCGACCCCAATTGATTCGTGCGGGTCAGCAGGAGGGATTGTCTTTTCCCAATATCGATCTGATCCGGGACCTCTCGTTCTCATCAGGTGGTTTCGGAGCGAATTACGGGGACAAGATGTCCTCGGTCCTGGATATCACCTACAAGCGACCGGATTCGCTTCGGGCTTCGGTATCGGCCAGCGCCCTGGGAGCGTCCGGTCACCTTGAGGGCAGTTTCCAGTTGGGAAAGAAACCCTTTCAGAAACTGCGCTACCTGGCCGGAGCGCGATACAAGACCAATCAATATCTTCTCAGCTCCCTTGAAGTGGAGGGGGAGTATCTGCCCCGGTTTACCGACTTTCAGCTCTATCTGACCTATGACCTTCACCGGGACTGGCAGTTGGCCTTCCTTGCCAATGTCAATGACAGTCGCTATCAGTATAAACCGACTTCGCGATCCACCGCCTTCGGGTTTGTCACCTATGCCCTGCGCCTGTTTTCCACGTTTGAAGGGCAGGAAGATGATCGCTTTGGCACACGGATGGGCGGCTTTTCGGCAACCTATCTACCGGCCAGGGCCAGTCGTCCATTCTTCCTCAAATTCCTGGCCTCCACCTTTACATCGAAGGAGGTTGAAGGCATTGATATCATTGGCAATTACCGGCTGAGCGAGATCGACATCAATCCGGGTTCCGAGAATTTTGAGCGAGAGATTGCCGTCCTTGGTACAGGTGTGCAGCATCAATATGTTCGCAATCGTCTGGATTTTCAGGTGAGTCAACTGGCTCATCATGGCGGGATCGAATGGCCGACCTGGATGAGTGACAATGGGTATTCCGGGCATTTTTTGGAATGGGGTGCCACTGTCAAGCACGAATGGATACTGGATCAGCTGAACGAGTGGGAACGCCTGGATTCGGCCGGTTACTCGCTGCAATATGATCCCAATCAGGTGCTGATCAACTCGGTGACCAAATCGAAGAACGAGCTTCAATCCGTGAAAATGTCCGGGTATGCCCAGCATCAATGGACCTATAAGGTGCCGGATGTTATCGACCTGCAGGTGACCACCGGATTGCGGGCGGGTTACTGGACACTCAATCAGGAAGCCTATCTGACTCCGCGAGTGCAGCTGCTGTGGCAACCCCTGGGGCGCTCTCGACGGACCACCTGGCGTTTTGCCTCAGGACTGTATTATCAACCGCCATTCTACAGGGAACTTCGTGCCCCGTCAGGCGGGGTCAACCAGGATGTGCGCGCCCAGAAATCGCTGCATATCGTGGGGGGCTGGACCTGGGATTTCTTCCTGGGACAGAAGAAGGATATCCCGTTTCACTTTACGGCAGAGGCCTATTATAAGCGGTTGTGGGATGTGGTCTCCTATGATGTGGACAACGTTCGTATCCGCTATGCAGGTGAGAACAATGCCACCGGTTCCATCACCGGGATCGATTTCAGGATCAACGGTGAATTTGTGCCGGATGCAGAATCCTGGATCAACCTGTCCATCCTCCGGGCCAGGGAGCAGCTGACGGGCGTACAGCACCTGGTCAGGGATATTGGCGAACCCGATGCAACTCCGGTAGAATCTGTGCCGAGACCTACGGATCAGCTGGTGTCCCTCTCCATGTTTTTTCAGGACTACCTGCCCCGGAACAAGAATATCCGGGCCCATGTCCAGTTCAATGTCGGGACGGGTCTGCCATTCGGGATTCCGAATGACAATGTGGTATATCGCAATACCTACCGGTTTGCACCCTACCATCGACTGGATATCGGTTTTTCAGCAAAGCTGTGGGATCGGGAATGGGAAGGACGTCGGCCTGCCCACCTGTTGCGATTTACGCGGAAGACCTGGGTGAGCCTCGAGGTCTTCAACCTGCTGGGCGTACGAAATGAGGCCTCCTACACCTGGATCAAGACGGTGTATAATACCCAGTACGGGGTGCCCAACTACCTCACCAGTCGCCGGTTGAATCTTCGATTGCGGATGGACTTTTAGGAATTCCTTGTTCCAGGTTCCTTCGTTCCTGGTTGGACTTCTGGTTGGATAGTGCAGCTAAACGTTTGGCTGTTCAAGGTTCAACGTCGTCGCCTTCGGCTCGACTGTTCAAGGTTCAATGTGAATTACATAAAACGTTAAACATGGTCCCGAGCTCTCTGGGCCCGATTGAACCTTGAACGGCCCGTCTTGTGCACGAATCAAAAGGGTCTTCAACACCAGGTACTGGTGTGGCCCTCTACCTGACCAGCCGCCGATTGAACCTTCGGTTGCGGATGGATTTTTAATTGCTCGGGAGAGTATTTAATGATGGTTGACAGCACACTTCAGGAGGTACATCATTCTGCGTAAGGAGTCTCAACTTGATCTGTGATCCCAGCGTTTGCTTTTCTGATTGAATCAATCCATGTGCGAGGATCCTGCAGTTTATTGGAATGGCGTTAACTTGAATAGTCGGCAGCACGTCATTTTTGCATTTAGGTTCAAATTGCACGATATTCGGTTTTCAATCGAATCTCTTCGCAGAAGTTTTGTAAGTGTCGTTTTTTTTTTAGGACACAGACGGAATGTAATTGCGTGAAACTATGAAAATGCAAAATATTAGATAAATAATACTTCTATTCGGGTAAGTTAAAGTGCTTTTGATGATTGAATTTCGAAATACATTGCGATCATTCTTTCATCTCTTAATGTTTTAACGATGTTGAAAAATCAAAATTTTCAAAAGAAGCGAGTGCTGTACACTTGTGCGCTATTCTTTCTTTTGCCTGGATTGTTTACTGGCGTAAAAGCCACGCCGTGTATCCAAGCCTGGTCATCCTTGGTAGAATGTGAAAGGTCTCCAAACTCGGACCATCCCTTCTCCTCCTCATTGGGATTTGAATTAGTTCCGACTTGCACCTGTGAGTTTGCCATTTCTTTTGTCCAGTATGACGGAAATAATGTCATCTACACCATCTGTGTAGATCCCTGTGAAGACATGACTACGGGTCATTCCTGGACCGTGTTCCAGGGAGCTAACGTCGTATCAACCAGCACAGACTATGAACCCTGTTTCACCATCACCGGGGGTTCAAACGGCTTTACAGTCCAACACATATACGATGGCGATACTTGTTCCGTCGGGCCATTCAGTGTATTTCCAGATAACCTGTGTCCTACCGAACTGGCAGTCGATCTGTACAATGATTTCTGCACATATGGCCTGGGAGGCGATCTGCTCTGGAACCTCATCGGTACCAATACAGATGTCTATGTGGATTGGGGTGACGGTACCACTGAAATCATACCCTACGGACAGCCATTTTTCCATCAGTATCCCACCGATGGGATATTCACGGCATGTTTTACATACACGACTATGAGCGAAGCGATGATCACCTGCTGCTACAGGTTTGTCATCCCTCCAATCGTGTGCTGCACAACAGCAGATTTTACTTTTCAGCAAAAGGAAACATCCGTATCCTGCTTCAACCCTGAGTATTATATCCAGGCGGATTGCCAGTTACTGGGTGCTAATCAACATACCTGGATCTTCGAGAACGGAGACACCCTGGTAAATAGCGGTATTCTAACTTTTGACGACCTAATCTTCACGGATTGGGTCAACTTTGATGGTGATGTATGTGTCAATCACATTGTCGTTTGTTGCGGAGATACCCTCTCTGTGACTAAATGCCTGCCCCATCCTCCTGGTGCCTATCTGGGCCTTCCAGGTGAAGATCGCCGACTCACCGACCAGATTCCGAATCCGATATGGGGACCACGAGTGGTCAATTTCATCCGAAATTGGTCTCATGATTTGAGTGTGCCCCTGCTCATCGATGGCCGCCTCATCCTCGATCTGGATCAGGTCTTTCTTGGAGGCTGGTGGAATATGGGCGACGAGTCTGAGATACTGAATGAACATCATCTCTTTGGTTTGTGGGGTACCACACTGCAAAGTGCAGGGCGTATACAGAAGGCTTGTTGCAAATGGCTTGGCGTCAGCAACTTTGGCTTCACCCGAACCACCTGGGTCGATGCAACGGTTTCAGATGCGTACTATGCCTTACACTATCCTTCATTAACAAGTGTTGATCCGCCCCGTCTGACCATGAGAAACAGTCATCTGCTGGTAAACTATTATGGCATCAAATCGGTCAGTCAGCCGATTCACGTCCATCAGTTTCACGGCAATGAGATCATAGGTGCGGATCATGATCTGGTATTCTGCGATTGTGATGCGGTCAATGCCATTGACTTTCGCCAGATCTCCACCGCTCACACGATCACGTTTCCGGATTCTGGCCCCTCCAATCTGATCCGTGATTATGAGCAGGGATTCCATTTCCACAATGCCAATCTGGATGTGCAGAACTTCGATGTGTTTGAATTACAACAATACAACCCCATCCCTTCCGTACCGAACAACCCCAATGCCAATGATGCCGGTATAGGGATCGATTTCCAGATGTGGCACGGGGCGGTCGGACGTCTCGCTATGGACCACATGAATTTTGTGGCACTTTCTGATGAGCTGGGAGCCAGCAGTACAGCAGTGAGGGCTCTGAATACCAATGGCCATTTCAATCTGTCGGCCTCGCCCCTCACTCCGGGGAATATTACTGTATTGAACACTCAAACCGGCTACCGGATCGACCTGGATGAAGGCTCCACCATGAACGGCGGCATCCGCCACAATGACCTGAGTACGGGTGAATCTGCCATCGGTGTGACAGTCCGGGGCTCGGCCAATAATGTGCTCACTATTCGGGAAAACGAGATCGTCAACAATGGCGGCAGTACGATCAATGCCCAGGCCATCAGTATGGTCAGCTTCCCCGAGAATGTGCAGGACTTCAACATACGGCACAACCACATCGTGGCACAGAATGCTCCCGGTGGTGCGGCCATTCACCTGATGAGGGTGCGCGGTGCCGAGGTGGAGAACAACACCATCGACAACGGAGCCTCCACCGTGGATGGCATTCTCATCCGTCAGGGAGGCAGTCATCAGGTGGCCTGCAACCAGGTGGTGGATTACCAGAATGCCGTTGCCGCCGAGCAATCCACCGGCAACACCTACAGCGCCAACCATATGCAGTTCAACCGCTGGTCCATGCGCTTCAGTGGCAACAATGACAATATGCTGGGCACCAACACCGAGTGGAACACCTTCGAGGCCGCCAACTTCGAGGAGGTGCTCTTCGCTACTACCGACTGTGTCACCGGTGCCCAGGATCATACCCGCTACAACTCCTGGCTGGGTCAGAATGGGGTGGAGGTGGAGCATGTTTGGCCCCCTAACGCTCCCTTCTGCCGCTTCAATCATCCTCCCACTGCACCAGTAGGTAGCATTCACCGCCCACAAGTGGATCCGAACCAGTTGATGGTAGCTAATGGTGCGGCTACTATACCCCTCCCGAATGGCTACTGTGCCAACCCGGGCGGTCCCACTGGCGGAGGCGGTGGTGAACTAACCAACCCCGGTGCCGAGGGGATGTACCTGGCCCTGCTGACCGACACCACCCTCACGGCCGGCTATACGGCGGCTCAAATGGCGGACCTACACCGGGTGATCTGGACCCTCCTCCAGGCCAACCCCGGCTGGGTAAGCACCCATCCGGAGTTCGCGGCCTTCCAAAGCACCCAGACAGGCGGCTTTGCGGCCGAGATGGCAGCCTATCAGGCGGCCCTGGCCCAGTACACCGCCGATCTGACCGGCCAGCAAGCCGCCATGACGGCTGACCGGACCGTTCTCGACAGCCTGCAGACCCTCATCCAGCAGCTCTATGCCCAGGCAGCCGCTGCAACCGATTCACTAGCCGAGGCGACCCTGCTGGCCCAGGCAGCCGCTGTGGTCACCCAAGCCGAAGGGATCGCCAATGCCCTGGCTACCCAGGCTGCTGCCAATGCTCAGACCAACCAGGCTACCCTGGCGGCCCTGGCCAGTGACCTGGCTGCCATCAATACCACCGCACCGCATGAGGTGTGGACCCTGACGCTAGAGACCATTCTGCTGGATGTCATCTCAGGCCTACCCCTTAGCCCCACCCAGGCCCAGAGCCTGCGCAGCATCGCCCAGCTCTGTATGGCCGATGGCAGTAGTGCCGTGGTACTGGCTCGTGGTGCCTGCCTGGCACTGTTGGGTGAAGTGTATGACGATACAGGATGTCAACCTGCCTTCCAGGGCGGTGGCAGCTCTGCCCGGGTGGCCACGGAACTGACGGCATCACCCAACCCGGCCAACGGACAGGTACTGGTGTCGTGGAATCCTGACCAGGTGAGCGACCAGATTACTCTGGAAGTAACCGACATGACTGGCCGGAACGTATATCGAGAGGATAGACTGGATGGTACAGCAGGAATGATCAGCTTGACCACTGCAACCTGGCCCACAGGTACCGTGGTGGTGCACCTGATCCATGATACGGGCATGGAAGTCATGCCCTTGCAGATTGCCAGATAAACGACCAACCATAGAGAGGGGACTGCACCCAGAGGTGCAGTCCCCTCCTTTCAATCTTCAGCCATGAACAAGTTGTTTCTTTTCTTACTTGTCTTTAGTTCCGGTTTTCTTTTTGCTCAGAAGCATGATGCGCATTGGGTTGGAGGAATTCGCTATTATCCACCAGACATTTATACGGCAACTTCCAGAGATTTATTCTTTACGAATGATACCGTTGAAATAACTTTTATTCCATCTCAAATATCTATGCTTAACGCCTCCATCGCCATGAGCGACCCCGAAGGCAAACTTTTGTTTTATACCAACGGGAACGTGATTGCCTCGGCCAAAACGCATAAAGTCATGCCCAATGGCAAGGGCCTGAATGAGGGATCCTATTTAAGCGATTTTCCTGACCTTTTGTCTAACAAAGCCTACCAATACTACAAATACGCCGTGGTGCCCGACAAGCGGCAGCCCGGGGTGTACTACCAGATTCATTCCCTGCTCGGCGCCTGGACCAAAAATATCAGCCCTGTGCTGA
>JAUIEA010000076.1 GCA_030429045.1 Bacteroidia bacterium
CCAGTCGTACGGCAGGGATTGGTGGCTTGTGCTTTCTGCCCCTGGCGAAAATCTTGATGTAGATATCAGCAGGCCATAAGATCGTCCTCATTCAAATCCCTCCAGTCAGCCAGTTGGCGGATATCCTCCTTCAGTCGCCAATGCTTTAGCGGCGGCGACCACCAAGCCGTTCCATTGGGATGGCTTTTTTTTTGAGATGTGACTCCCGGACCGTTCCAGGTTCCTGCAATCTTCTCTGGCGAGAAGATCTGTTCCTGGTTCCAGGTTGTCTTCGAGACCATTCGTACGGCAGGGATTGTGGCTGTGCTTTCTGCCCCTGGCGAAAATCTTGATGTAGATATCAGCTGGCCATAGGGTCTACTTCATTCGAATCCCTCCTGTCTGTTTATTGAGGAAAGATAGTCGAAAATAAATTTTTGAAATAGAACGAATAATTAGAGTATTGGTCACTCAGTCAGTGATAATAAACGGTCGTACTGCACTATGTTGTTCAGAATGGAGTTGCAGGTAATATGTTCCGGGAGGGAGGATGTGTGTGTCAATTGATATTTTGGTGTCTATTGGATTAATTGGGGTTTTAATGTTCAATTGCCCAGATGTATTATAGATATTTACTAGCCCCTTCTGAATTGTATTTTCTCCAAAATCAAGAACAATAAATTCATTTGCTGGATTTGGATAAACTTGGAATGAGATGCCATTTGAATTTTGATTGGAAGTACTTGTTGGCTGGGCGTAATAAAAGTATTGTCTTTTCGATTTGAAAGCGGAAAAAGGGTCATTCGTTATAATTAGATAATAGACTAAATTGTCACTTGCGTCATAAGTATATTGGCCCACCCAGGTGTCCTTCCATTGGGTTCCATTCCACAATTGTTCTTGCTTGAATGTATTACTGTTGGTGGCATTGTATTGCCAAATGATCTGCTCCTTATTCACCCATTGACCTGTTACCCACTCTTCTACGGTTTTATGGATCACACGATTAGCTGTATTGTAAGAGTATTGAATGAATAACTCATTTGTCCAGCTGTTTCCATTCCAATTTTGAATGGAGTCCTGTATCAAATTGTCATTTAGATTATATTTTTTAATCGACTTTTCACTGTTCACCCAATTGCCACTCTTCCAATATTGGGTATAAGATGTCTTTTGATCAATATTGCCAATGTATTCACATGTTAACTTGAAAATGTTTTGCCAAACCCCTGCTTCCCATGTTTGCAGCAGGAATAGTATCATATTACCATTGGAGTCGTACTCGGAAATGATTTGTTGATCATTGACCCAGTTACTGCCATTCCAGATTTGTTCTAAAGAGAGCGTTTCATTATGTTGGGGGTCATATTCAAAAAACTCTCTTGCGACGTTTTGCCATGCACTATTGGCCCAATATTGAGACAGGATTGTGGTCACTTGGTTATTCGGGTTGTATTCTTTTGTGGATTTATTTTGATTTACCCATTCGTTGTCGTCCCAAACTTGACTAAGGAATGATATTTCATTATTGTTTGCGTCATATTCTTTCAAATGTAGTCGGGTATTCGTCCAGCTGGAATCAATCCAATTTTGTGATAACAAACCCAGTTCATTACTGATTGAGTCGTATGTAAATGACTGTAAATATGATGGTGCCCATTTTGAATTCTCCCATACTTTGAATAGCCGATAGGCAAGATTGTTGTTTTGGTTGTAATAATACTCAATGGAATCGTAGTGGGTCCAAAATGTGTTTTCAATGATGTCAGATCGGGTACTCAGTAAGTTGTCATTTGCATCTCTTAGTCTTGTTGAATGTAATGGGTTTGCATTTCGTTGAAATTCTAATGAATTCGAATCGATTCTACTTTCAAAGGGTGATGGATGTTTAGGCGCTATTTGACTATATGTGCAAATGGAGTGAAGCAAACATAATGCTAGGGTAATATAGTTGGCAAGTCGCATCATTTCAGGCATTAAAACCATGTAGACGAATCGTAATCTGGTTATGAACCTAAGTTAGCATTTAAATCTTATAGATGTTCCTTTGAAAAATTGTGGATTCTACTTGGCGATGTGATTGACCCATGTCATTGACAAGGGCTATGATCAGACTGTATATTAAGTGGAATCAATCCTATATGAAGTCATGAATCAAGGCAAATGTTACGTTGGGCATAAACCCGGAACAAACCAGTATTCAGTCGCCTGTGATGGTGGCGATGGCGGTGGTTCCTTCAAGTTGGTTCGCGCAGGATATACCAGCATCGTGCTGGGTCCCACCACGTGGGATGCCTGTGCACAATACATGAGGGATCGCAACCAACCAGGGTGGTAAAGCCAACCCATGGAGGAGACTGACCACTATTGGCGCCCATAATGTGAATCTGTCTTTGGGCGTTTTCTACCTGATCAATTATGAACGACTATCCGACTTGTTTGGATGAGTCCGTCACCTTCACTGACAAGTACATACATGCCACCAGGGATGCTTGTTAGATCAAGGTCTGTCGCATGCTGACCCGCTCCGACGATGAAGCTGGTCACCTGACGTCCGTATTGATCAAGTAGTCGAAAAAATGAAGATTCGACCAGAGGTGTTTGAAAGGTGATTCGTGCAAAGGTTGAAGCAGGATTGGGTGAAACATTCCAGGTTTGTGCCTCGGTGGTTTCCGAATCTATGGAGGTGGACTCCAGCAACCCGCTCCTCGGCCCCATCAACACATTGCGCATGATCTCCACCTGACCCTTGGTGAACATGTTCATGCAGTCTTCGCTGGCATAGTCCATGAAATTCTCGATCAGGTCGGGCATGTCCAGGCCATAAAACTCATCGATCCCGGTACAGGTATTCTTGGTGATGTCACAGTCAAAGGCAGATTCCGAATCCGCATAGGGCGTATCATCGACGCCATCACTCTGCATGCAGTCATTCGGTCCGAATGTCCCCCCGTCGCCCCAGATATGACGAAGACCCAGATAGTGGGCGACCTCGTGCGTGGGTGTCCGCCCCTTGACCACCAGATTGCCTGAGCCGCCGGGAATTTCCACGGGGGTCGGATTGTCCGGCCCGAAAACGCGATAATCGATCACCACACCATCTTCATCAGCATTGGGTGCATTACTTCCGGGTGGCCAGTTGTCCAGATCGGCGGGTGGAAAGGCAAAGCCCAGGATCTGACCGATGACAATCGGTCCCACCTTCAAGGGCTGGATATTGCACACCCAGATATTCAGAAAGTTTCCGGTAAAAAAGGCATCACTCCCCCCGTCATCTGTGTGTTTGACCTCCGGGATGATATTTCCGCTCAAAATATCCACCTCAAACATGGTGGTCGTTTCCCGACGAAGGATAGTGACCAGTTCAAACTCGATATCGGCAGACCCGGCCACCCATTCGAACATGCTCCTCAAGTTGCCCGTATCGGAATTCATCCGGTTGAAATCCTCATTTAACACCTGGATCTGCGCTTCGATCAGTTCATCCGACAGATTTTCCTCCGGCTGATTCCAGACCACATGGACCACTGCAGGGATGGTGAGTGTGGTGCGCGGACCGGCCTGGGTCAGTTTGGCCTGTTCAAAGGTAGTCTCGATGGACTGTGCCCACTCGGGATACTGGGTGGCCACCATCTCACTGAACAATTCATTGCCGCAGAAGATACGGGGAACGGATTGAGCAGAAAGGAAGCAAGGAAGCAGTAATCCAAAGAGGAAGGCAGGGAAGGAGGTTCTCATGATCTGTGTTAATTCGTATTAGACTGTGATAATACGAACTTCATAGAGAAACTACAATACTGTACCCATTAGTGGATGATCAGCTTGTCGATCAGCATATGTCCGACACTTGTGGTCAAACGAATTACGTAAAATCCCGATGTGAGCAACGAGCAATCCAATAGTAGTTGATCTGAAGGTGGGATGATCTGTTGATGGACCAATTGTCCTGATGTCGAGTAGAGATGCAATTCACCGCCTTCCATTTTAGGATAGTGGACTTGAACAAGTCTAGAGTCGCCCACCGGGTTTGGAAAGAGTCTCATCTTTTGGGGCTGAGGAAGGACAGGTTCAATGGCTACTGTTTGGCAATCTTCCTTCTTGGGCATATTGGAAAGTTGGAGAATTTCACCAGTTCCTATGATAAATGGATTTGTATTTTCTGGCCAGAAAAGTTCTGAATACCAGAGGTAATCTTTTTGGTCACAATACGTCGAATCCCACGTCAACCCACCATTAAAGGATTCCAGAATAAGGCCATGATCTCCGATGATCAGTCCGTGATCTTTGTTCTCGAAATGGATGTCTTTCATACCAGTAGCATTCAATTTATGAATGCTCCAATCCAGTCCGCCATTCGTTGTAGACAAGACTCTCCGAGATGTAATAATCCAGCCAGTGAGCGGATCAAGAAAGAATAAGGCATTTGGGATTTCTCCTGAGTATTGATCGCCTAATGAAATTTCTTTGGCGAGAATTACTTCTCCATTCTGAATCACTCCAAATTGGACATCATAAGAGACGCGCCCACAATAATATAGCAGTTCATTGGAAGGGGCACATATGTCGCTGATACGAGATGCATTAACTCCTTCAATGGCGTTCCAGGAATCTCCACCATTCTGGGTCATATAAATAGGCTCTGGGTAAGTGCCACCAAGATAATTGACATCTTCATTGACCTGGAGTACCTTCGAAATATCATCAGGATCAGGGACGAACACTGGCATCCAAGATTCACCTCCGTTTTTTGTCATAAATACAGATGTAAGTCCTTCAGATATGGATGTGTTGTATTGGGCTTGACCTCCTAATATTCCATGTGTCTCACTAGAAAAATAAATATCCTGAATGTCACCCATTGCATTGGCAAAGGAGTCGGGCAAGGTATAAACGTACCAGGACTGGCCAGCATCATGTGTCGTGTGGATCGTCTTCCCTTCCACTAGGCTCCAATGTTCATTCGTGCGTACAAAGGCTTGGCGAAAAGTGAATGGCAATTCAGCCGGCGGCACCCAATAGTGGTGTCCGCCCACATTGCAGATCTGTTTGTTGACTTGTGGGTCGGGCTGGCAGTTTGTGTAGGCAGATAAGGTCACCGTATAGCATCCTTCATCTGTGTATTCATGAACAGGATTCATTTCGAAGCTTGTGTGACCATCCCCGAAATCCCAGTGATAGGATGCAGCGAATGTAGAGTGATTTTCGAAAGTGAATTCATTTCCATTACACAAAAAAGAAAAACTGGGAATGGGATCAAAACAAGTGGTAGACGCGCATGTGATCGCGGTATCTGCATCCGTATTGGAGTAAAGGACACCGGAGGAGTCCTGGACACAGATCAATTCATAATGTTCGCCATGGAGACTATATGCACTATGATCAAAGCCATATTTCGTACTGCCAATGCCTTCGATGATCTCATGTTCTTCAATAGGCCACTCAGTATTTTTAAGAATCAATCGCCTCCTGGGTTTGCCGTCACTGAGTGTTACGGTATCCTTGAGCAGGACCACAGAAATATATGTGGCACTTGGTGCATTTCCATAGAGGGTGTCTCCTACTTCACCAGTAAAATCATAGAGTAAAGTCTTCTTTGAAAGGGGGCATGGCCCTGTGGGATTGACACGAAAATATTGGCCATCTTCCTCTTGATAAAATTTTGAATGATCCGTTTTTGAGCGAAATCGATGCAAGTTTTCACCACAGACCATGGTGTCCTGATCATATTTGATCGACGCTTGAGTCCAGGTGCCGACAGGGGCATCGTACTGATTGAAATAATAGACGGTTCCGTAAATCAATCCCGGACTCGGGAAGAGCTGTTGGGCTGAAATGAACGAGGAGAGAAAGAGGAGTAGAAAAAGCGGGAGGAGTTTCATATGAGGCCAGGATGAACTGTTCAAGTTAACCCATTCTCCGCTTCATTACAAGCGACGCCAAGGTGGATGGGTCAAGACTCCACCGCATGTTCGATCTCCCCGTCGGGTTTGATCCGATACCGGTCCACTACGCTCTGGGTGGGATCGGCCAGGTCGTCATTGCCATCATGCTCACTCTCCACCATAAAGATATCTCCCTCCGCAGAGATCATCGCTGCCCCCTGTCGCACCTGGGTATCGGCCACCTCGGTTTCTGCCAGGACCTTGCGTTCCACAAATCGTCCTTTTTTGTCCATGATCACGAGGACATAGGCATAGTGCAGGAGCCCGCCCTTCCAGTAGACCAGGCCGATGTAGTTCTTTTCCTCGAAGTGGAACCCGGGAATGTACTCGGTGAACTCATCCGGGGTCTCGCCTTCCCAGGTGGCCAGGAAAAAATCCGAGAGCATCTCCGGCAGGGGTTTGTTGTCCCTGGAGAAGGCATGGTGACTGGTAAAGGTGATGGTCACCGGCAGGTCGATGGCCGGAAAGTAGGTGAGCAACAAACTCAGATCCTCGGATGTGGGCTGGACTGACATGCCGCAAATGTCGCAATCTTTCCCATTTCAGGGGCTTTTCGACCGAATATCCCCGACCTCCACTCTTTAGATTACTTCTAAATAAAAAAGGGTGATCAACCTCATCGGTTCCCTACCTGTTTCCGTTTTACTTTTGTGCCTGATGAAAATCCTATCCCTCTTATGAGTTGGTTTTCCCATTTCCTGAATTCTTCCATTGGCCAGAAGCTCATCATGAGCCTGACGGGCCTCTTCCTCATCCTCTTTCTGGTGGTTCACCTGGTGGGTAACCTCCAGTTGCTCGCGGATGACGGCGGCGAGTCATTCAACCTGTATACCCGGTTCATGACCTCCAACCCCCTGATCAAGACCATATCCTATGGTCTTTACTTTTTCATCC
Organism: Bacteroidia bacterium; assembly: GCA_030429045.1. Taxonomy (GTDB): domain Bacteria; phylum Bacteroidota; class Bacteroidia; order Chitinophagales; family Saprospiraceae; genus JAGNXB01. The sequence goes on from JAUIEA010000076.1 coordinate 6,816, forward strand.
TGCTCCATACCATTATGGGGATCATGTTGAAAAGGAACAGCCAGGTTTCTCGCGGTCCAGTCGGGTATGCCGTCAAAAAGACCCGTGCGGTAGGGACGAGTGGTCTCCTGTCCAGCAAGATGGCCTGGTTTGGCATCATCATCCTGGTCTTCCTCATCCTGCACATGTACCAGTTCTGGCTGCAGATGAAGATGGGAGCAACACCAATGATCACCTATCCCGGCCATGAGGGTGAATACAAGGACCTCTACAGCATGGTCATCGAGGCCTTCAAGGACACCACCTTTGTGGTGATCTACGTACTGTCCATGATCGTGATCGGCCTCCATCTGTGGCATGGATTCCAATCGGCCTTCCAGACCCTGGGGCTGAATCATAAGAAATACACGCCACTGATCAAATGGGTCGGAAAGGCCTATTCGATCATCATTCCGGCAGGTTTTGCGATCATTCCGATCCTCGTGTACCTGTCCCATTAATCGACCTTCAATTCTCGCGATATGAAATTAGATGGTAAAGTCCCTGCAGGCGATCTGGCCGAGAAGTGGACCACATACAAATCGACTTGCCCCATTGTGGCACCCCATAACAAGCGCAAGCTGGATGTGATCGTTGTCGGCACCGGCCTGGCCGGCGCCTCAGCAGCCGCCTCCCTGGCCGAACTCGGCTATAATGTGAAGGCCTTCACCTTCCACGACAGCCCGCGAAGGGCACACTCCATTGCCGCTCAGGGCGGGATCAATGCGGCCAAGAACTACGCCAACGACGGAGACAGCGTCTACCGCCTCTTCTATGATACCATCAAGGGCGGCGACTATCGCGCTCGTGAGGGAAATGTCCATCGCCTCGCAGAGGTCAGTAATAATATCATCGATCAGTGTGTCGCCCAGGGCGTTCCCTTTGCCCGCGAGTATGGCGGACTCCTGGAGACCCGCTCCTTTGGCGGGGTGCAAGTGAGCCGGACCTTCTATGCCCGCGGCCAGACCGGTCAGCAACTCCTCATCGGTGCCTATCAGGCCCTCAGCCGCCAGATCCATACCGGCAAGGTCCAGATGTACAACCGGCATGAAATGCTGGATGTGGTCATCGTCGATGGCAAGGCACGAGGGATCATTACCCGAAACCTCCTCAACGGGAAGATCGAACGCTTCGGCGCACATGCCGTTATTCTGGCTACCGGTGGCTATGGCAACGTATTCTACCTGTCCACCAACGCCATGAACTGCAACGTGACTGCCGCCTGGCGCGCAGTCAAGCGAGGTGCCCTCATGGCCAATCCGTGTTATACCCAGATCCACCCGACCTGCATTCCCGTCAGCGGCGACTACCAGTCCAAGCTGACCCTGATGTCCGAATCCCTCCGCAACGACGGCCGCGTCTGGGTCCCGCAGAAGATGGAGGATGTAAAAGCCATCCGGGAAGGCAAGAAAAAGCCGGTGGATATCCCGGAAGCCGATCGCGATTATTATCTGGAACGCCGATACCCATCCTTCGGAAACCTGGTGCCGCGTGACGTGGCCTCACGTGCCGCTAAAGTCGCCTGCGACGAGGGCCGAGGGGTGAACGCCAGTGGACTGGCCGTATTCCTGGACTTCGCTTCAGCAATCCAACGATATGGCACATCCAAAGCCCATGCCCAGGGATTGGAGAATCCGGATAAAGCCACGATTACACGCCTGGGAGAACAGGTGATCGAAGAGAAATATGGCAACCTCTTCCAGATGTATGAAAAGATCACCGGCGACAACCCCTACAAGACACCGATGATGATCTTCCCGGCGGTCCACTATACCATGGGCGGACTCTGGGTGGATTACAACCTGGAGACCAACATCCCCGGACTCTTTGCCCTGGGAGAAGCCAACTTCTCTGACCATGGCGCCAACCGTCTCGGTGCATCCGCCCTCATGCAGGGATTGGCCGATGGGTATTTCGTCATCCCGTATACCATCGGGTCCTTCCTGTCTGGCGAGATTCGCAGCGACAAGGTGGATACTGATCATGAAGCATTTGCCCAAGCTGAAAAGGAGGTCCAGGACCGCCTGTCCCGCCTGATGAATATCGGGGGCAACCAGTCTGTCGAGAGTTTCCATCGCCGTCTCGGACTGACCATGTGGGACTATTGCGGCATGGCTCGCAATGAAGAAGGCCTGAAAAAAGCCCGCCAGATCATTCGTGACCTGCGCGAGGAATTTTACAGGGACCTCTACGTACCCGGCACCCTGGATGAATTCAATCCGGAACTGGAAAAAGCCAATCGTGTGGCCGACTTTATGGAGCTCGGCGAAATGATGGTGGTCGATGCCTTGCAGCGTCGTGAAAGCTGTGGCGGACACTTCCGCGAAGAGTGCCAATCCGAAGGAGGAGAAGCCCAGCGGAATGATGAAGAATTTACCTATGTCTCTGCCTGGGGCTGGACGGATACCAACAAGGATCCGGAATTGCACAAGGAGGAGCTGGTGTTTGAGAATGTGGAATTGAAAACGAGATCTTATGCTTAAAACGGCGGTTCGGTGTTCGCTATTCGCCGTTCGCTTGAGTCCGTTAAGGATGAAGAATTCTTCGTCATAAAAAATGATTGTCTTAAATGGAGCAGCACAATTCATTCTGAAAATACCAGAACCAAAGGCATTGATTATTGAAATTTGAAATTTGTTTTTTGTGATTTGGAATTTAAACTAACTTTTCTTCCAACCTGGAGTTGGACTTTAAATAAACCGAAATCATCATCAAGATGAAACTGAATCTAAAAATCTGGCGTCAGAAAAATGCATCCCAGAAGGGTGGCTTTCAAACGTATACAGTGGATGCCAATACCCACATGTCCTTTCTGGAAATGCTGGATGTGCTGAATGAGAGCCTGATCGCGAAAAAGGAAGAACCGGTGGCGTTCGAACACGATTGTCGCGAAGGGATTTGTGGTGCCTGCAGTATGGTGATTGATGGCCAACCTCATGGCCCCTGGAAGGGAACCACGACCTGCCAGTTGCACATGCGCGAATTCAAGGATGGCGATACGATTACTATCGAACCGTTCAGGGCACGTTCCTTCCCGGTGGTCAAGGACCTGGTAGTCGACCGTTCAGCCTTTGATCGCATCATCCAGGCCGGAGGTTATATTTCGGTCAATACCGGCCAGGCACCGGACGGAAATTCCATCCCGGTAGTCCGGGAAGATTCTTCCCTGGCCTTTGAAGCGGCGGCCTGTATCGGTTGCGGCGCCTGTGTGGCCGCCTGCCCCAATGCATCTGCCATGTTGTTTGTCTCTGCCAAAGTCTCTCACCTGGGCCTGTTGCCTCAGGGAAAGGTCGAACAGAGTGACCGCGTCCTGAATATGGTCAAGCAGATGGATGACGAAGGCTTCGGTCGCTGCTCCAATGTGACAGCCTGTGAGGCAGAATGCCCCAAGGAGATTTCCGTCGCCAATATAGCCCGACTGAATCGCGCTTACCTGGGTGCAGCATTGGGCTCGGAAAAGGAAGTGTAGAGACTAGACATACTGGATGAATGAAAACAGCCCGTCAACGCAAGTTGGCGGGCTGTGTTTATTTTCCCAGAGTATCATTGACAATTATTCGATCAGAATAATCCGCTTGACACGATTGAATTGCCCGTGCAAGTCCCGCACTTGGATGAAATATAAACCGGGATCCAGTCCAGACAGATCAATAGCATGTGAGGGCCCCTGAAAGGAGGTTTGGATAACCGGGGTGCCAACGGGATCATAAACCTGCACAGTCAGCCAGTTTTCAAATCCGGGCACTTGTATGCCCACATGACCGGAAGTTGGATTGGGGGCAATGTTCAGTATGCCAGGAGGTATGCCCTTCGGGATATCCAGATCCGTCGTCAACCCCGTTGTATCGGTCACATACATCATGATCAGCACCATCATTTCGTCATTGGAGGTCGGGCCGAAATTCACCGGATTGGGTCCGTCATTGATCCAGGAGGCTTCGTGGATGAGCCCGTTCTGCGGGCTGATCTTCAGGGGATAGAACTCCTCGAAATAACGCATGGGGATATGCTGGTAATCAAACCAGGGGCTCACACACCCGGGTTCGCCGTTCGGGCAGGCACCATCATAGATCATCTCGCCTTTCTGCCCGTTCGAAAGACGATGGTAAGCCTTGTACGACTTCCCGTATTTGTGGGTGTGCCCCATCATCCCCCACAGGAAGACTTCAGAAGTCGGATAAAGGATGCTCTGTGAATGCGTGATGAGGGTATTATTATTCGGGATGGGAATACTCGGATTGACCAGCAGGGTAGAGTGCATCTCCTGTTTCGCCGTACCCATCGGCTGGGTATAGATATTCAGGTAAGCCTCTGCCTGGAGGGGGAGGAATGCCGAATAGTTGATGTAATGCGAATTCAGGTCCAGGGTCAGGCCGGCTTCCCAATGAAATGCCGTGTTCTCAGGAAGAACAAGATCCTGGGCATACTGGACTGCAGCAACCAACCCGATTCCGGAATGGTCGGCATTCAGGCGAAGTCCTGCCGGGATGGCATCTGCATCCGATTGCGAGTCAAAATCGTAGATGATAAAATGGTGTGAATCATTGCCGATCATGACCTCGATCCGGTTGACCTCCCCGTCGTCGGGCAGATCGAGTGCGTATTTATGATAGTATTCCACCTCGCCACCCTTGGGCAGATAGAAAGGTCCCATATGGACCTGAAATCCTTCGCCGGCTGCAGGTGCTGGTGGTGGTCCATCCGGAAAGCTCTGGATCCCGCCTTTGGTGTAATAATCCTCGATCAGGTTGCGATCAAACCAGGTGCCGGTGGTCTTTGCCCCGTACAGGATCCACTGGCGGATCACCTCACGTTCACTGTTGCTGATCGCAGGTCCGCCATAGGCGGGCATGGGCTGGCCATCTTCCGATACGAGGGTGAGATGCGGGTCCAGGCCACCGTTGACCTTTTTGTAGAGGAACGACTTGTCCGCCCGGCCTGCATGGACCAGTGTTTCTCCCCGCGCCAGGGCGCTGGCTGTCGTAGGCGCTTTGCCGATCAGCTTCTGCGCCACGTTCAAAGACTTGAGATTGGCAGTCAGACCGGTGCCCTCGAGGTCAAGCCCCGCTTCCTGCTGGGCATTGGAATGGCAGGGCATACAGGAGGTCTGAAAGATGTTATAGACCTCCATCATGGAGGATTGGGCAAACAGGAGGTGGGGGATGAGCACAGCGGACAGGCTGAACAGGCTGATGGAGAGGAACCTTGATGTCATATGTTGGCTGGGTTTATTGCAGGTGTACAAAGTACGGGCTTTTCTGCTGGATTGCCAGTTCAGTCGTCCTTCAACGGGCCAAAGAATCAGGCCCCGGGATTTTTTCCTGAAAGGTTTTTGCCTACCTTTGCGCATGGAACGAGTAAAAAGCCTACCCAAACAGCCGGCTGCGATTCAGCAGTCCGACAGTCATTTTTTCCAATCCCGTTTTGTTGAAGAAGGTCTGACCTTCGATGATGTCCTCCTGGTACCGGCCTACAGCGAGGTGCTCCCCTATGAGGTGGATATCTCCGCCCGGGTGACCCGGGAGATTCGGATCAACGTACCCATCATTTCTTCGGCCATGGATACCGTCACGGAGTCCGAACTGGCCATCGCCATCGCCCGTCAGGGTGGACTGGGGGTGATCCATAAAAATATGTCCATTGAGGCCCAGGCCGACCAGGTGCGTCGGGTGAAACGGTCAGAAAGCGGGATGATCCTCGATCCGGTCACCCTCAAGGAGCAGGCCAATGTAGGCGATGCTCAGGAGTTGATGCGCCAGTTTCGGATCGGTGGAATTCCCATAGTCAATGCGGCCAATAAACTGGTGGGCATCCTGACCAACCGTGACCTGCGGTTCGAGACCAACAATGATCGTCCGGTGACCGAGTTGATGACCAGCACCAATCTGGTCATCGCACCGATGGGCACAACCCTGGACCAGGCCCGTGAGATCCTCCAGAAACATAAGATCGAAAAACTCCCTGTTGTCGCTGAAGATGGCACCCTGGCCGGACTGATCACCTATAAGGATATCATGAAGGTCCACGACTATCCGCTGGCGAGCAAGGATCCCTTCGGTCGCCTGCATGTCGGAGCGGCCATCGGCATCTCCGGGGATATGATCGATCGGGTGGACGCCCTCGTCCATGTCGGTGTCGATATGATCTGTGTGGACACTGCTCACGGACATTCCAGAGGCGTCCTCCAGGCCATCAAGAATATTAAGAAACGACACCCGGACTTACAACTGGTCGGTGGTAATGTGGCCACTGGCGAAGGGGCGCGTGCCCTGGCTGATGCGGGCGTCGATGGTGTCAAGGTCGGCGTCGGACCCGGCAGTATCTGTACCACCCGGATCGTGGCCGGTGTTGGTGTGCCTCAACTGACTGCCATCTTCAAGGCTCGTGAAGGACTGAAAGGCACCGGCGTACCGATCATCGGTGACGGCGGAGTCCGATATACCGGAGACATTCCCAAGGCCCTGGCCGCAGGCGCGGATGTGATCATGGCCGGTTCCCTTTTTGCCGGAGTGGAAGAAGCACCGGGAGAGACCATTATCCTCGACGGGCGGAAGTTCAAGGTCTATCGTGGCATGGGCTCCCTGGGTGCCATGCAGCAGGGCTCCAAGGACCGCTACTTCCAGGACATGGAAGACGATATCAAGAAACTGGTGCCAGAAGGCATCGAAGGGCGAGTACCCTTCAAGGGGTCCGTCGCCGAGGTGATGGTGCAGTACATTGGCGGCCTGCGCGCCGGCATGGGGTATTGCGGAGCGCGCAATACGGACATGATCAAGGATGCCAAATTTGTGCGGATCACCGGTGCTGGTGTGCGGGAGAGTCACCCCCATAATATTACCATTACCAAGGAGTCGCCGAATTATACGAGGTAAGGGGAGGAGTGAAGGAGTTAAGGAGGGGAGGAGAACAATCCTGATCCCTGATCCACTAGCTGGCGAAGCAGGTTAATGCTGGGTTTAAAGGGCAACGGTTCTGTGGTATGGAGCGGACGAAGCGATAGCAAGTCTGATCTTATATCACTTGTGTGTGCCTTGAATGGCCAACTTCCCACTAAATATAGCTAGTTGCTGGGAAGTAAGGAAGCTCAAAGGAGCTTTCATTAGCTAGAGAGTGAAAGTCTCTTGTGGGCCGGGGTAACGTCCGGAACCACTAGCAAGCACCAAGGGTGTGAGTCGTGAGGCTCAATCTGAAGTAAGGTGGACTGCAAAAGTCGGTACGGACGAACAGGAACTGGATAAGAGGCCAGAGTGAATGGGGTAAGGTAGCACATCATACTAACGCCCACAAGAAAGGTTCACTTTGGTAGATTCAGCCGGGATTGACTGAAAGCTAATGGTCTTACCAAGGGAGATCTCCAAACTGGAAACGGAGTGGAGAAGTCAGCCGAGATCATAATACTGGTTGAGTTGACAACCAGGAAGGATCGAACGTCAACCAGTCCTCAGATGGGATGGGGAGAAGCCCGTTATCAAGGATAGTGTTCCAGGACGGTTTTCAGCCCCTTCCAAACGGGGACGCCAAATGAAAATGTAATGTGATAGAACAACTGCTGAAACGGGAGAATCTGAACCGGGCTTATGTTAAAGTGGTTCGCAACCAAGGAGCCGGGGGAGTCGACGGGTTACAAGTAAGTGACTTGAAAGAATTCCTTAGTGACCATGGAAGGGCCATGACAGAGGCGGTAAGGTCAGGAAGTTATCAACCTCAGCCAATCAAAGGAGTGGCAATACCGAAGGCCAACGGGAAGACACGTCTATTAGGCGTCCCTACTGTTGCTGACCGGGTATTGCAGCAGGCCTTAACGCAAGTCCTGGAGCCTTTGTTTGAGCCAGACTTTCGGCCATTTAGCTACGGATTTCGTCCCGGTCGCAATGCGCAACAAGCCGTTATTCAAGCCCAAGCGTATATCAATGGAGGATACCAGTATATCGTGGACATCGACTTGAAGAACTTCTTCGATGAAGTGGACCATGCTTTACTACTCAATTTGATCTACAAGCGGGTAAAATGTAAAATGACACTGTGTTTGTTGCGTCGGTTTTTACGAGCACCGATACTATTGGAAGGCAAATTGCACAAACGCCGAAAAGGAGTGCCCCAAGGGGCACCCCTTAGCCCGTTACTCTCCAACATCCTGCTCCACGAGTTGGACAAGGAGCTGGAGAAACGGAATCTACGCTATGTGCGGTATGCCGATGACTTTAGTGTGTTTGTTCGAAGCAAGAAAGCCGCCCGCCGGGTGGGGAATGGAATCTTCAAGTACTTGAGAGACCGTTTACATCTGCCCATTAATCGTGAGAAAAGCGGTATCCGCCGCCCTGTGAACTTTGAATTGCTTGGTTACGCATTTGTATCCAGCTATGAGAAGGGGTCTAAGGGCAAGTATCAATTGGTCGTGAGCAGGAAGAAATGGGAAAGCCTGAAGGCGATGATCAAAACGATCACCCGTAAAACCATACCCATGACCTTTGATGAACGGGTCCAGCGTTTAAATTGGTTAATACGTGGGTGGATCAATTACTTCAAACTCGCTTCCATACACGGCAAGTTGAAGAAACTTGATGAATGGATGCGCAATCGGTTGCGGTATTGTATATGGCACCACTGGAAGAAGCCTGACAGGAAGAGAAAGAATCTCATCCGGCTAGGCATTGACCAGATTACTGCATATGCATGGAGCCGGACCAGATTGGGTGGTTGGCGTGTCGCCCAAAGCCCAATTCTGGGAACGACTATCACCATTGCTCGCCTTAAATCGAGGGGATACATCTCCCTGTTGGATTACTATCATTTGCAACGGTCAAGTTGACGAACCGCCCAGTACGAGACCCGTACGCTGGGTGGTGTGAGAGGCGCACTCCGTCGCTATTCAGCGGCGGAGCCGCCTACTCGATTCTATACTGTATTTCTTTAATTCTTATTGATATGCTTTCATTTTTTCTATAATCGTATTTACGTCAATATTGTTTAGTTCGAACCATTCTCCTCTTATTCTTTTATTCGAAAATTGTTGATGTAGCTCTTTTTCAAGTTCTTTTGGTGCAATACATGTATCTAATAATTCAATTTGCGGTTCTTGTGCTTGTAATGTCCGCTCTCTAAACTTTGGATTAACAGATCTACCAATTTTATAAAAACCCGATCGATTGTTTTTCATTAAGTAGACAAATTGATTTGGAGGGGAAAGCTTAGTGTGATTCTTTGAATTCTGTTGATATTTGATGTACTCACGACATTCTGTAAAATGTCCAGTTTCTAGAACTTCGAATTTACCATCTTCTCCAAATTTATTTTTTGGATAAAAATTGTCCCACGAGCCCTTAGTTATAGCCTTTTTAGGAATGTAACCGAATGTTCCATTCGAAAACAAAGGGACTTCCGGACATACATTTTCAAAGTACAAAATATTTTTGCCTCCTATTTTCGAAACCACACTGCCGACTTGTATAATTAATTCATCATTTTCATCTAGTTTCCAAAGACCTACTTCTTCAAGTGCATTATCAACAGACTTGTAATTTTCTTGATCTAGTCCAGACAAAAAATATAAGGAAAATGCACAACGTTGACATCGTTCATACAAAGGACATTTTTTACTGACCTTTTCTTTCTTGCTTTTGTCGAAGTACGCTTGTTTATTCATTTTTATGGTATAGAACTAGTGTATATAAGCAACTATTGCCTATATATCCATATAGGTTAATGGGAACCAGGATAGGATTGCCCTCTGTAAAGATATGATAGTCAAGAATATCATGCTATACCGGTAGGCAATAGCATACGATTAAACACATTAGTTAACATACGCAGAAAAAGCTCATGTGTCCAGATCGTTTGTCGGTTTATACAGGTTCGATTTGTCCTTGCTTGAGGTATGAAAGTTGATGGATAGGGTCTTGATGTTCTGTTTATCCTCTATCTGGATAGGCAGGTTGGTGTCGATAATAGGCTGCTGAGGAATACTATGCCTACCAGCAGGTAGGAAAGTCTCAAATTCCAGATCACACATGAGTACCAAAATCCAAATGTCAAATTCCAAACGGCCAACACTGATCAGACATTGACATGATCTCAACCAGGAATCCGCAGGCTGGCGGAAACGCAGGAACCAGGAACACGGTTTACCGCAGTGACAGACAGGATGGTTGGCAACACTGATTCCCGGTACGTATCTTGATCACTGAACAAAGCACTCGGTCGGGTTCTACGCCCTACACTCCACTCTCCACTCTCCACTCCCCACGTTAATCAACTGACAGCCGACAACCGCCAACCGAAATGCTCCTCCCCCAAGACTATTATCAGAATGAAGATGTCGTCACTTTGGCCCGTGACCTGCTTGGCAGACACCTGGTGACGAATATTGATGGTGTCAAAACAGTCGGCATTATTACCGAAACTGAAGCCTATAGAGGTCCGGAGGATCGTGCCTCCCATGCCTGGAATAATCGACGCACCAGGCGGACGGAGATCATGTTCGGTCCCGGCGGGCATGCCTATATCTATCTGTGTTATGGCATTCACCAGATGTTGAACGTCGTGTCTGGTCCGGAGGGCACGCCACATGCCATCCTCATCCGGGCTATCGAGCCGGTTTCCGGGGTTGAGGCCATGCTGATCCGTCGCAAGCTTTCTTCACCGCGAAAACGATGGACTGTTGGTCCGGGTACAGTCGGACAGGCCCTGGGCCTGCACACTCGATTGACTGGAAGTCTGCTTTGCGATCCCTCGAGTCCCATCCAGCTCCACAACGGGGAGACCCGACCGCAGTCGGAAGACATCCAGGTCGGCCCCCGTGTGGGGATCGAGTATGCCGGTGAAGATGCCCACGCCGGTGTAATCAAACAGCTCGACACGTTCGCCATCAATACTCAGCTCCAGTTTCTCGCCGGGAATGAAACTGCCCAGGCCGAAATTCTGCATGGAGAAACTGTAGTCGCCGTCCTCGGGAAAC
>JAUIEA010000077.1 GCA_030429045.1 Bacteroidia bacterium
GGGATCCGAACGGAAACTGGATGTTGGATGAAGCCACGCAAATGATCTATGGTGGATCCGGACAGAATGATTACAGCTTACTGCGCATTTCGAAGAATGGAGTCGAGCTGGCTATTCTGCAACCGAATACCTTGCTGAATCCAGTAGGTACGAAGATCAGTCTGACGCCTGGTAGCCACCAGCTGGTGATCACGACGATCGCAACCGGCTGCATGAATGCCTATGATATCGAGGTTGAATGCCTGATCACTCCACCGGACTACGACGTGATTGACACGCTGGTCGTCTTGGGTGACACAGATACGCTCTGCCTGGATATTGACGATGTGGGCATCATTACCGGATTCTCCAATCTCTGCCCCGAATTGTCGGATGGCAATGTGAGCATCCAGTGGTTTACAGGTACGAACTGTTTCGCCTACACCGGCCTGAATATCGGTGTGGATACCTTCTGCATCGAGATCTGCGGTGACCTGGGCTGTGATTCGACGATGGTCATTATTCATGTTGTTCCACCAACAATGAGTACGGATACCATTGAGACCACTGTCCTCATCGGATTTACAGACACTTTGTGCCTGAGTCCGCAGATCGCAGGTCAGATCGATACTGTGTACAATATTTGCCCTGCCGCATCAGGTATGTTTGCAGACATTGTTTCCATCGATGGAACACCTTGTCTGGAAATTACCGGAGAAGCGATCGGATCGGATACGGCATGTATCGTGATCTGTGATGACCTCGGAATATGTGATACGACCATTGTTATTGTCCATGTCGTTCCCCCTGCGGGTGACGTCGTGATCTACAACATTGAAGTGGATCAGGATTCCGTCCATTGTCTCGATCTGAGTGAACTCAGTGGAACAGTGGTCAGTGTCACAGATATCTGTGCTGATGCGGAAACGACCGTTGACTGGACCATCAACGATACGACGCTCTGTATTGAATTCACCGGATTGTCCGTTGGCTCAGATACAGCCTGCATCGTATTCTGTGATGCGATCGCCTGCGATACCACGATCATCATTGTGAATGTCACCGAAAGTGGAGGTCCTGTCGAAGAACCGCCAGTGGCAGTCAACGACTCCTCCTCCGTGAAGGAGAACCGGACCATCATGATCAACGTGATGGCCAATGATACCCTCAACGGTGTATTCACCGGTGGAGGCATCATCAATGGACCGCAACGGGGTACCGTGACCGGAACATTGCCGGGCAACTTCACCTATAAGCCACAAACGGGCTTCTGTGACGGTGTGGATTCCTTTACCTATTACATCGCCAATGCAGTGGGTATGGATACGGCTACGGTTTATGTGACCGTCACCTGCCGGACATTGAAGATCTACAGTGGCTTCTCACCGAATGGTGACGACATCAACGATACGTTTATGATCGACGGTATCGATGACTACCCGGACAATGAAGTGACGGTCTTCAACCGCTGGGGTAACCAGGTTTATCACAAGCGGGGTTACACCACAGATGGTGGTTGGGATGGTCGCTGGGAAGGAAATGACCTTCCGGATGGAACCTACTTCTATATCGTTCGTGATGGAGAAGGAGAGACCTACTCCGGTTATGTCCAAATTCACCGATAAACAAGTAGAGCGCACCCGGTCTTCCCCATCGGGTGCGCTCTCTTTTATCATAAATCGCCAAGACAATGAAATTTCCCCTTTTACGCACACTGGTCATTGGTCTGATGTTGGGTCCTGTGCTGTTGGTCGCTCAACAGGATGCCATGTTCACCAAATACATGTTCAATACCCTGGTCTACAATCCGGCATATGCCGGCAGTCATGACCATTTGTCCATCAATGCCCTCCACAGGGGCCAGTGGTGGGGCATTGACGGAGCACCGACCACACAGACACTTTCCGTGCACAGCCCGGTAAGTGACCGTGTAGGATTGGGCCTGTCTTTGATCAATGACAATATCGGACCCACGGGATCGACCCAGCTGAATGCTGTGTATGCCTACCGTATCCCGGTGGGTAATGGAAAACTGTCCATCGGCTTACAGGCAGGTGTCTTCCAGTGGCGTGCGGATTGGAGCAAGCTGAATTTCTTTGACCCTCAAAGCCAGGATCCGGCCTACCGGGAGATGCAACCCACCCGGTGGTTGCCCAATTTCGGCGCTGGAGTGTATTACCAGTCTCCGAAGTTCTTTATTGGTTTCAGTTCTCCTCACCTGGTCAATTACGACTTGCGGAAGAAGGAAGCGACCGAACCGGATGACCTGCCAGCGGCACAGATCTATCGGCATTATTATGCTTTTACCGGAATGGCTCTGCCTTTGAACGGAGATGCCCTGATATTCCGTCCAACCCTCCTGGTGAAGAATGTCGGTCTTTTCGGAGATGCCAGGAATGCCCGGGGTAGAATTGCGGCTCCAACAGAATTTGACCTGGACCTGGCCCTGCTCTTCAGCCAGAAGATCTGGCTGGGTGTATCCTATCGCTCCTCCTTCCAGGCCATCGATGGAACCAGCTCTGTAGACTCCGGAGACATCTGGGCCGGCCTGAACCTGCGGAATGGACTGCGCATCGGTGCTGCATATGACTATACACTCACAGACCTCCAATCCTTTGCCGGGGGTTCTTATGAGCTTATGCTGGGATATGACTTCAGCTTTGAGGTCGACCGCATCATTACGCCGCGTTACTTTTAAACCGGAGTTACAGGATCTTGGAACGGAGTGCCGGGTGCTCGATCACGGCCTGATGGAGCGGTGACGAGCTGCCCTGATGATGGAGAAATACCAACACCATGTTCCCGTCCAGTTGTGGGTCAGCCAGGAAGGTGGTCAGATTGTCAATGGCCTTTGTATCGAGATCACGAGGAGTATGCAGATAGTCGATCAGCTCCTGAAGGAATTCCAGCTTGAGTCGTAGTGCTTGCTCTTGATCGAGATCTGAATCCAGTTTTTGCAATAACCCGGGGGCATCCGCTGCCCGCAGATAGTCGGCGGGATTCAACCATTCAGGCTGATCCAGGAGGACCCATCTCTGGAATCGATCGGAATAGGGTGGAGGTAGCATACTCTCCGAGATCAATCGGATCTGTGTCAAGTTGTCTTTGGGAATGAGTTGAACCACCTGCAAAAACTGGGTGGCTTCCCGGGGAGAGATCTCCTTGCCCAGGAGATCAGGATACCTTGAAAAAAAGCTGATTCCGGTGATATCCAGATCCTGCTTCCGGGCCCAGGTAAACCAGCTCTTGCGTTCAAATTGGAGGTGGACATGTTGCATCCGGCCGGTCACCGCCTCATCCATATGAGTAACGGATAGATGCATCATCTGCGGATTTGCCGTAGCCACGATCACCCACTTGTCGGGTAAGCTCCATGAAGCCAGGCGGCCATCCTGGAGCAAGGCGAGCAGGCCATTGAGGATGCGGGCATCAGCCCGGTTGAGATCGTCCAGAAGCAGGATGCCCGGGCCGGGTTCTTCGGGCACCCATTGAGGAGGAGCCCACCGGGTATGATCACCATCCTTGTAAGGCATGCCGAGGAGATCGCCCATTTCTTCGAATTGGGCCGGGTGGATCACCACCAGAGGCAATTGCTTTGATTGGGCAAAGGCCTGTACGATTTCCGTCTTGCCCACCCCGGGCGGTCCCCAGATGCACAGGGGCAATCGTTGGCGACTGCGATACCCTTCACTGGTATGATAGGTCATAGAAAGGTCCAGCACAGAAAAAAGTTCTGTCGGGCTGATGGGGTGGATTTCCGCTGTAGCTTGAGGGTTCCGTGGCATGGCAGTAGATTGAGACCGGCCCCCAAATTAACCAAACTTAAAATGATTTGGTGAATGCAAAGGATGATCGTATCTTTGCAAAGCTTTTTGAAAAAATGATCTCGTAGCTCAGCTGGTTAGAGCATTTGACTTTTAATCAAAGGGTCATGGGTTCGAATCCCATCGAGATCACTCCCTTCCAGTCGAGCCCCGTTCATCCCTGAATGGGGCTCTTCTTTTTAGAGCGGTTTCTTTCACCTGGGGAGGCAGATATCTGAGGATTTTGGCTATCTTTCGCTGGGACAAACAACAACAGGAAAACCAATGCTGATTTTATCAGTCATCGCTATCGTTTCGTTTCTGGCAGTCGCTTTTTATCTGCTTGAATCTTACAGTTTCAATCGGCAGCGCCGATAAGCCCTTGTTCCTAGAATTGGGGGCAATTCACCCGGTATCTGGACTCGTAAGGGTGCTCATAGATCAGGGAGATTTCCACACCACCTCGTGACAGTGAAGCCTTGCGCAGAGAAGAATGGTTGACATCATAACTGATGCCGAGGTTCCAGCGTTCTACCTCCAGGATAAAACTGTAGATCATCGCATCAAGGTTGACGCCTTGATCCAGCTTGTTGGCCAACCGGGTCCACAACCCGGCACGTATCGCCACCTCGTACCAATCGTGATTGGTGTATCGGAAATTGGTTCCGAAGACAGTCTCCTGTGAAGGTCCCTGAAAGGCAACCATCGCACCGGGAAGCATGCTGAAGTTGGGATTGAACGGAACCTGGCCTCCTGCGTGAATCACGTATTTGGAGTACAGCGTCTCATCACCGTTATCCTGGAACGAAATATTCGGACGGTTGGCATGCTGGATCGCTCCGCCTCCATAGACACTGGCATCATCGTCAAAAAGTGCGTAGTACAATAACCCGGCACTGATATCCAGGAAGATATTGGTCTTGTCGCCGATCAATTCATTGGAAGGAAGGGTGGGGTCGACTGATTCCGTACCCCCGTTATATTGGTTGCTGAACCAGAAATTGCCATAGTCCATGGAATACTGGCCAAAACCACCCTGTAAGCCAAAGGAAAGATATTGGTCATCCGTGCGGTATTTACCGCCAGCCAGTTGCTTCATGTAACCGAGGTTGAGCCCACCACGGGATTGCCTCAACTGTCCGGCACCAGCCTGATCCTGCAACACCGCAATGCCGAATGTCAGATAGTCATCCTGAAAGACCCGGTAACGCATGTCTCCGGCAACTGCAATGGTCCGAAATGCATCACTTCCCAGGATACTGGACCACTGGTTTCGGTAATTGGCGGCCACCCGAAACTGACCATTGAAAACACCGGTCAACGCAGGGTTGGTTTGAAGCGCAGCGTTATAGAACTGGCTGAAATGCGGGTCCTGGGCCCGGGTGGGCAAGGAGAGCATCAGGAAGGCAAAAACCGCTAGTATATATTGCCGCATAATGAGATCGGTTTATCGTAGAAGAGTTGTCTGACCGGAAAAAAGCTGCTTGAAGCCGTCGATGAATTCCACCTCCAGCGTCCAAATATAAACACCACTATTCATTTGTTCCCCCTTGAAGGTTCCATCCCAGCCAATTTGTGGATCATTGATTGGAAAATCCTCCTGTTCAAACAGTTGTTCGCCCCAGCGATCGAAGATCTTGAAGACGATGATCCGCGTGCCTTCCCGACCATGAACAAGCAGTTTGTCGTTCTGGCCATCCTGGTTGGGTGTAAAGGCTGTCGGGACCAGAACGATCCGGTTGGCTCTGACCCAAACAGTGATATAATCGACCGCCTCGCAGCCCCGTTCATCTTCTGCGATCAGTTTGTACGTGATCGTGTAATAGGGTGTCGCAACCGGTTCAGCACAGTCGGTACAACTCAGAGTACCGGAATAGGGCGCCTGCCAGAAGACAAACGGAGGCGAAGAGGCATTGTGTGTGAACGGCAATGAAATACTTTTGCCCAGATCTATCGTGACATCATCACCGAGGTCCACTTCAAAGGACAGTGGATCTGTCAGGTCGATCATATCGGCAATGGTACACCCGTGACTGTCGGTCAACAGGACATTATATTGCCCGGGCCCCAATGGTGCAAATACCGGGCTGAGACCTGGAGGGCCTCCATTCAGGCTGTACAGGTAGGGCGCTGATCCGCCAGATCCAGTCGCTGTGATCTGGCCATCCAGTGTATTCTCACAGGTCGGTGATACGCCATCCAGGTCCAGGAACAATGCAGCCGGTTCATCGACCTGGACTGTCGACAGCGCCGTACAACCCGCATCATCCGTAATGGTCAGGGTATACTGACCTGCAGCCAGATTCCCATTGACAGCCTGGGTATTGCCATTACTCCAATTGAACAGGTAGGCAGGTGTGCCGCCGGAGACCTGGACAGATACCGACCCGTCGGCATCTCCCTGGCAGCTCGGCGAAACGATCTGCGTATTGGTGACCTCCAGGAGAGCAGGCTGGGGGACGAAATAGTCATACACCATACTGCACGACTGGTCGTCGGTGATCGTCACCTGATAGGTTCCGGAGACGAGATCGAGAGCTTGATTGCCATTCGGGTTGGTCACAGAAGGGTCCCAGGTGATCTGGTAGTTGCCCGAGCCTCCCATGAGGTTGGAGAGATCGATCTGTCCATTACTCAAGCCAAAGCAGGTCACCGCCTGGATGTTTGACGTGGCTGTGATCGGAGCCGGTTGATCCAGAAAATAACTGGCACTTTCCGTACATCCGGCCGGATCAGTCACCGTCACGATATAGGTATTGTTCCCGGTCAGTCCACTGGCCAGATCACCCGATTGGGACGGGGTGGTACTCCAGGTGAATTGATAGTTTGCGGGTATCCCCCCGCCGGCGCCTCCATCCACAAATGTGACGCCTACAGATCCGTCTGCCACCCCGAAACAGGAGGGCATGGTGCCGGCGACAGACACCTGGATCGGCGACAGGTCCACGGCCTGTATTGATTGTGTAGCGGTACATCCGGCATCATCTGTCACCGTCACAGTATAATTTCCCGGCCCCAGGTCGCTCAGGGGGTTGGCGGTATCACCTGTGCTCCACTTGAATTGGAACCCGGTGCCACTGCCTCCCATTGCCGCAGCGGTAATTTCATTCTGTGCGGCTCCTGCACATCCTTCCACGGTCTGTTGTACCGTGACCGTAAGGGCGGTCGTCGGTTCCGTAACGGAGCCATTGGCCACCTGGGTACATTGGTTGGCATCCGTCACCGTGACGGAATACAGACCTGCAAACAGATTGACGGCCATGCTGGTGGTCTGTCCCGACGGGTCGTTCCACAAGTAGGTATACGGGCCAGTCCCCCCGGAAGGAATCGCTTCCAGGCTTCCACCATCCTGTCCCAGGCAGGGAGTCGGTGTTGTCTTGATATTGATCTGGATCGGGGCTGGTTCTGGCAGATCGACAGAGCCGGTCGCCTGACAACCCAGGGAGCCGGTGATCGTCACGGTGTAGGTGCCTGCAACGAGGCTCGTTGCAGGGTTGGTTGACTGGGCCGCCGGGTCAGACCACAGGTATGAATAGATGCCAGAACCGCCATGAACGATGGCCTGGAGGCTGCCATCTGCACCCTGGAAGCAGGTCACCGGAGTCACCACCAGGCTGTCCAGAATGAGCGGGGCCTGTGCCTGGACCAGGACAGAGTCGGCCACGGTGCAACCGTTGACATCTGTCACCGTGACGATGTATAGTCCGGGATTGATCCCGGTGATCGTATCGGTCGTACTGTTTCCAGGATTATTCCAAAGGAAGGAATAGGGTTGGGTCCCTCCGGAGGGTACTACCCACGCTTCTCCATCCAGACTATTGATGCAGGTGGCATCATTGGCGGTCATGATGGTATTCATGGATCCGGGAGCGCCGACCAGGGTCTGGATCGTCTTTGTACATCCAGTTGCGTCTGTAACGGTCACCGTATGCATGCCTGCATTCAAGCCTGTTGCAGTCGCGGTCATCTGTCCTGCGGGGTCATTCCACAAAAAGGAATAGGGCGCCGTTCCACCCGAGGTGATCGAGACTGTTGCGGTGCCATCAATGGCTCCCTGGCAACCCACGGGTGTACTGGTGATAGCCAGGACCATGCTGTCAGGATTGGCCACGGTCAAAGACAAGGTATCCAGGCAACCGCGGGCATCTTCGAGAATGACGGTCAGTTGACCCGGCGATAGGGCATATGCCGTATCGGTCATTTGCATGCCCGGATCTTGCCATGCATACAAGACCGGCAGGGGTGCCTGAATGACTTCCACCCAGGCCAGGCCATCCATTCCATTATGACAGGAAGGAGGCATTGATTGGGGCAGGTATTGATTGGAAGGGCCTTCGTGGACCTCCACTGTAGAGCTGGTCGTACATTGATGGGCATCCGTAACGGTGACAGTATACAGGCCCATATCCAAACCTGTTGCTTGCTGGGTGATCTGCAGATCACTCCAGAGGTAGGTATAGGGTTGTGTGCCCCCCATGGGGTTGACCGTTGCTGAACCATCCATTTTTCCGGGGCAGGAAACCGAATCTGTCTGGAAGGACAACAGGATCGGATCCGGTTGGGCAATCGTTACCACCGTGTCGCGGATGCAACTGTTATCGTCGGTGATCCGAAGGGTATAGGAGCCCGCCTTGACATTGGTCAGGACAGGATTGAAGACAGCAGGAACGGTAAACCAGACATACTGATACGGGGAAGTGCCGCCGGATGCCATAGCGGTAGCCCCGCCGTTTTTCTGATTGTAGCACAAAACGGAATCAATATCGATCTGGATATCGATCGGATCCGGTTGATCCAGGGTGAAATACACGGTATCCATACAACCCATGGCGTCCGTGACGATCACAAAATGATCACCCGCGGCCACACTGTTGAAATAACCGATCATTTGGGTGGTCTGGTTGTCCAGGTTGTAACTGAAGGGTGAGGTGCCATCGTAGGCGGAAATGAAGGCTTCTCCGTCGTTCCCGTCGTAACAGGAGGGCGGTACAGTATTCTCGACCACCGCATACATCATACAATCCAGAAAACGGCAGCCCAGCGTGGCGATCTCATTGGGGCAAGCGGGATCTGCATCCAGTACCTTGACCTGGATCGTGATGGAATCGCCGTTGTTCAGGCCGTTGATCAGATGGGACAGATTGGTCGTCGGTGGGCCCCATCCCCCCTGGTTAATGTTTACGGTATATCCGGGAGCTCCCGTCAACGCCAGCCAGTTGACGGTCAGTGTATGATTGGACATATCACCGCAAGACAGGACAGGTGCCTCAAAGGTGGGGTGGATGGTCACTGTCGAAGAAGCATTCAGCACACAACCATAGGCATCTTCCGATTCCAGGGTATAGGTTCGGGTACTATCTGTGGTCACGGCCGGATCCGGGCAATCCGTACAGCTTAATGCGCTGGCAGGCGACCAGGTGTAGGTTTGCTGATTGCCGGCCTTCAATTGGATGGACCAGCTTTCCAGCTGCCCCATACGGTTCAACCCGAAATTGTCGGAAACCACAAGTTTCCATGCACCATTCAGCGGCGCACCGGCAAGATCCGACCAGTCTCCCTCAGGCGAATAGACGCCTGTGAACGGGGCCGTTTTACCCATGATACTGTTCACAGAGCTCGGACTGAAGCAGGTGTTGATATAATTGATCCCGTTACCGCCGTTCCCGGTGGTCAGCTCCAATTGCTTGCCATCGGGTGCTTCCAGGAAGACATTGATGTTGTTTACCGGATTGGTGGTGAGGGTAAAACAAACGGATTCGATCTCAGCGGCATTGGCCGATACGGTCGTGGGGTAGATATTGTCCACCTGGATAGGGCCGATATATGGATTGGGTGGAGGGTGGCTGGAATAGCCGATGGGGACCATTGGATAGCTGGCGAATGGAATGGACATTCCCTGAAAGCCGGACACATCCGCAAGAAAGCTGAATGGATCGCCTGCACAAACGGCTGTGTCTGGCGTGATGAAAAGTTCCCCTTCACACCGATAACAATCCGGGTGTACGGGGGACAGCACAGGGATGGTCACAAATGTGTCTCCCTGGCACAGGAACTCATCTTCGTAGGTCAGGGCAAAAAAGATCTCTCCTGCAGTAGGTGCATTGGCCTGTATTTCTTTGCCCTTGTTGAGATAGATATTCGGTTGATCCACCCAGCTGAGGCTGGCAATGGCAGGTGTGAATGTCTCAATATTGGGGAGGAGGACCTCATCGAACGTGATATTCCAGAAAAAGATAAATCCGTTGTCGATCTCCCACAGGTCCTGAATGGTCAGGACCCATTCACCGTTGAGAGGGCATCCGATCAATGCACTCAGGTCCTCGTAGGTGTTGTAGTCGCCGGGTGGCAGGGTGCCTGGGTCATTGGCGTTGGCATATTCCAACCATGTCCCATTGGTGGCACTTTCTGTCCAGCAATAGGTGAATCCCTGGCCCGGAATTGGATCGGGTAGCAGCTCATCTCCTTCAAATGGGTCCCCCAGAAAGACTTCGTCACCTGTCTCTTCCTGATTGACCAGGGTGACCGACTGTCCGGAGGGACAGGTCAGGGTAATATTGAGGTCACGCAACCAGGAATGCTCCATATTCGCACAGATGGAGAGGATCTGATTGGGATCGGTCAGGATCTTGTCACTGGGAAACTCGGTAAAGTAGACACTGGTCTGATAGGACGCCCCGTTCCCATCCGGCAAGGCCAGTGAGTCTGATCGGATTTTCGTCAATTCAAACTTGCTCTGTTGGGGGGTGACCTTCACGTTGGCTGGCCCGAGTTGACCCACCTGTGCCGTAAGCGTGAGTGAATCCTGATAGCATAGTGGTCCGGGTAAAGGACCGATCTTGACTTTCGGAGGAGGGGCCACCCGGACCTTCCTGGAAATGATATTGGTATTTCCACAGGCCAGTTGGTCACGGACATGCAGGTTGACCACATACCCTCCCGGTTGGTCATATCGATGACTGACATTCAAGCCGTTGACAATGTTCCCATCACCGAAATCCCATTCGAATGTGCACAATCCTTCGGTCTGATTATACAGGATGTTGTTCTGGAGAAACTCCACGCCACCGGAGAAGTCAATGCTGGTGCCCGGGCAGATATCGATCCATCCGGTATCCGCCGGTACGACGGCTGGGTCGGTACCGGTGATGAGGGCATTGAAGGATTGGCAGGCCGGGACGCAGTCAATGTCGGCAACCCAACCCATGCCCTGGCCACTGCTGGTACTCATAAACGACACTGTAATGCATCCACTGAAATTCATCGGACTCGCCTGGAGAATGAATGGCGCACCTAACTGGTAATCACTGGCACATCCCATGGGTGTACCGAGTATGTTCGGTCCGTCAAAAAAACAGAGTTCGTCACCCGGCTGCAGATCAACACCTGAAAATCGCAGTCGTGTATGCGTCCCAGTAGAACCATCTGGGCAGATGGATATCGTGAAGTCCTCATTGGGGCCATAATTGCCCTGGTTACCTCCGCTGTCCAGGAAAAAACCATCACAATCGACGATACTGCCATCTGAAATGAGGTGGTATTGTGCCGAGAGTGGAAGAGCCCACAGCCACAGAACAACAATGAAGAAGGAGAGACGATGAATCATTGCAGTCTGTAGTTATTGACCCGAGCGGGGCTGTGTGAGCACTCGGATGTCGTTCAGGTATTGGATCAGCGTGGTAGCGGGAACAAGGGTGAGGACCTGACGGGTGTCGCCTATCCTGTAGCGAGAGAATGCTTCTCTCTGCCGGTGGATATGGCCCAGCAACTCCAAATCCAGAGCGGAATGCCGGTTCCACAGCGCTGCATCCAGGATCGGGTAGGAGGGTTCACCCTTCCCCTCGGGATAGGTTGTGACCTCATACCCGACGGTCGCCATGAGGTGCCAGCGGTCAATGAGGAAGGGCTGATGGTCCGCAGCGCGATGGAGATCCGCTGTTGTCAGGACCTCACTGGAGGTCAGCGTTTCCAGTTTTTCATCCAGGGTGACGGACTGTCCCCACAGATGGGATACACCTAACGGAAGTATAAGAATCAGCCATGCGATTTGTCTCATCATGAATACACGGTTTGACCTCTCTATGACGGAGAGGAGGACGGTTGCATGGGATGATGCTCAATGAGCATATAACCTATTGCAAAAACGGGGCCATCCGTGTAGGGTTACATGGTTGAGCGAAAATCTTAACAGTTTGCCGGAGTCATGAGAAAAAAAGGGCGTACCAGATTGCTGGTACGCCCTTTCTTTACAGGATGGACTGTCGATCATTCATTGATCAGGAAAGGCAGTCTGACCTGGGTTCCTTCCAGCTTTCGCAAGGATTTGAACTGCTTGTAATAGGGATACATCGATCCAAGTTCGGCCTTGATCATCGGGGCACTCATGCTTTCTTCGCCGGTGATTTTCGCGATCAGGCGCTGAAGAGGATCTTTCATTTTGGGGTATTCATCGATCCGATAGCCATCCATTTTAGCCAGGCGTGAAGCGCAGGCGATGGCATCATCTGTATACCCGAGTGCATCCACCAGCCCCAGCTCCAGGGCTTTCCGGCCGGTCCAGATGCGTCCCTGCGCGATTTCAGCGACGTCTGCCAGGGGAAGTTTCCGTCCTTCCGCTACCTTGTTCAGGAAATCGGCATAGATGTCATCGGTCAGTTTTTGCATGAGCTGGCGTTCACTTTCCCCCAGTTCATAGACCCCTGTCAGGTAGGTAGAGGCTTCCGTGGTGCGGACTGTGTCGAAGGTGATGCCGATCTTGTTGTCCAGGAATTTACCGAGGTTGGGGATCATGCTGAATACACCGATCGATCCGGTCAGGGTATTCGGCTGAGCAAAGATCGTATCGGCGTAACAGGAAATGTAATACCCCCCCGAAGCGGCATACCGCCCCATGGATACCACCACCGGTTTGCCGGCATTCTGGATGTTTCGGATCTCCCTCCAGATATTCTCGGCAGCCAGGACATTCCCGCCAGGGCTGTTGACCCGAAGTACAACGGCTTTGATCTTGTCATTATCCCGAATATCAGCCAGGATCTTTTGATAGAAATCATCTGTGATCACCCCACCTGATTCATCACCCACGGTGATCTCTCCTTCCAGGAAGACCAGGGCGATCTTGTCCTTGCCAGAAAAATCAAGCTTGGAGCCGACTTCTTTGTAATAGTCCTGCGCATTGACCATGTTGAGTTTGTCATCCTCCGACAATCCGGTTCTTTCGCGAAGGCGGTCCTTCAATTGATCCTCATAGATCAATCCGTCCAGAAGACCCAGGGCCACGGCTGTGTCGGGATCAAAACTCTTCCAGGTTTCTGCCATGTCACGCAGATCGGCCACTGCCAGATTGCGGTCAGCACTGATATCATCGAGCATCATGCCGAAAACATCTTCGATATAGGCCCGGAGCTGAATGCGGTTGGCATCACTCATTTTGGTCATCCGGAAGGGTTCAGTCGCGCTTTTGAACTGACCGGCATAGAAGACATCCATTTCGATGTCCAGGTTGTCCAGCATCTTCTTGAAATAGGTGATATCGACCGCGATGCCACGGAACTCCATGGTTCCCACGGGGTTGAGGAAGATACTGTCGGCTGCAGAACAGAGGTAGTAATTGTTCTGGGTCAGGAACTTCCCATACCCGTAAATGAATTTTCCACTCTCCTTGAAGGCTGCCAGGGCCCTGCGGATCACGGCTACTTCCGCAGAGGGAAGAGAGGCCATCTCCGGGCGGATCAGAATACCCTTGATCCGGTCATCTTCGGCCGCATGACGGATCATCCGGTCATAGTCATACAAGCCGATATACTTTTTGTCCGACAGATCGATCGGGGTGTCTTCAACATTGTTGGTTTTCTCCGGGAGCATATCTTTGAACGTCAGCTCCAGGACCGAATTGGGCGTGATGGAGGCTGACTTTTCCAGACTGGAGACCATGCGGGTGCCAATGAGCATGAGCAAACCCAACAAGAGGCCAATGCCGATAATCGTGCCGAGGCAAGAGGCTGAAAAGAACTTGAAAAACTGACGCATATGACTTTTTATTACGCTTTCTTGATGGTCTAAAGGTAATGCGTTGAGCAGGATGTGCCTTGCTTTTTCGATGAAGTTGTTAAATTGCCAGATGAATTCCCGTTGCAGGCAACGGCTGCTATTGAATTGGGCTCTGTTGTCTTAGGGAATTTCTGTTTTTTTATCAGGTTGAGATGTACTATTTTATGACCTTGAACCGAACATCAGTGAGAAAGACCACCCTAGTTATCACCATGTGGATCGCAATGTTGTCTGCATGGCGCTCGGATGCTCAAATGCAAGTATCCACCGGTGTGTTTTCACCACAGGATCTCATCCAGAATGTATTTCTCTCCTCCGGAGTGGAAGTTCTGGACGTCCAGTATTTCGGACATCCACAATCCATTGGCTATTTCTCCGCGGGTCAGACCAACATCGGTATCGAGACGGGAATTGTCATGTCAACCGGCAGTGCTCTGGATGCCGACAATATCAATGGAGTAGGCGGAGACGGGTTCGCCTCTTCTCCAACCTCCATGTCCCAATATTCGGACCCCGACCTGGCCAGCCTGGTGGCCCCGATGTCCATCGGCGACCTGTGCATCTTTGAGATCACCTTCATTCCCTACGCCGATACGGTCGAATTCAACTATGTTTTCGGATCGGAGGAATATGAGGAATATGTGTGTACCCCCTTCAATGATGTTTTTGGATTCTTCATCAGCGGTCCCGGCATTTCCGGGCCCTTCTCCGACAACGGGCAGAATATTGCCATCGTCCCCGGCACCAATGACTTTGTTGCGATCGGTACGGTGAATAACGGAAACCCCAATCAGTCGCCCTCCGTTTGTCCTCCCCAGAACAATCAGTATTTCAACGTCAATCCGAATGGCAGCCAACCCGTGTACGACGGGTTTACGGATGTCTTTACGGCGCGGTCGATCGTCATGGCCTGCGATACCTACAAGATCAGACTTTCCCTGGCGGATGCATCCGACTTTATCTTTGATTCCGGCGTCTTCCTGCAGGCCAAAAGCTTTGGCACCACAACCATCGATGTCGAAGTCACCACCGTCTCGTCCAACGAGACCATCGCCGAAGGCTGTTCCAATGGAGAAGGGTCCTTCGCCATTCGCTACCCGGCACCCCAGGATATCGTCATTCCCATCAATTTCATCGGTTCGGCCACCTTTGGTGTCGATTATGACATGCAACCTCCCTCGATCACCATTCCCCAGGGGCAGAGTGAAGTAACCGCCACATTCGAAGTCTTTGCGGACAATATTTATGAGGGTAGAGAATCCGTGGGTATGGTCATCCAGCGCGATCCCTGCAAGCTGGATACCATCTGGTTCTATATCACCGACGATACCCTGCCCAAGCCGGATCTGGGACCTGACCTCCTGGTGTGCACCAATGACCTGGTCAACCTGGATGGCACCCTTCCCGTGATGCTGCCCAGCCCCAAGAAATTCGAAAATCCCAATCCGTTCAGCCTGATCTCACCACCGGACAACAGCAGCCCGCTGACACCGGTATATTCACCCATCCAGGTGAACGGGGTCTTTCCCAAGGAACTGGGACCCGGGATGATCGAGTATGTCTGTGTGAATATTGATCACAAATGGATCGATGATGTCGATATCTATCTCATCGCACCCAGCGGCCGGTTTATCGAATTGAGCTCGGATAATGGCCGCGATGGAGACAACTATACCGAGACTTGCTTCAGTCCGAGGGCGACCCAACCCATCGATTATGGCGATCCCTTTGGCGCACCCAAGACAGCCGCTCCATTTACGGGCTCCTTCCAGCCGGAAGGTAAATGGCACAACCTGTGGGATGCCCCGGCAAACCCGGTCAACGGAGAGTGGCGCTTACTGGTACTCGATGATGCACCCCTGCCCAATGGCACCCTCCTGAATTGGCGGATCTCCTTCAATCCGGAATACAATATCGACTATTCATGGACACCCGGATTGGAGGTCCTCTGTGACACCTGTAGTGCGACGACAACCACACTCGACAATCCGAAAACCCTGATCCTCGATGTCCTGGACAGCTATGGCTGTGCCCGGGCAGATACCGTAGCTATCGATCTGATGCCGGATGTCGCCGCACCAGTGGTCAACTGTGCGGACATCGGATTTGAGCATTTGATGATCGATTGGAATGACCAGACCCTGAATGAGAATTATGAGGTCAGTGTAAATGGTGGTCCCTGGCAGGTCCCCAATCAGGGGCCATTTGCCTTCCGTCTGGAGGGCCTGAACCTGCAGGACTCTGTGACCTTCATCGTGAAGGCCATCGGTCTTTGCAATGAACTGCTGGATACCATCGGATGTAAAACCATGGATTGCACACCACCAGCCCTGGTTGTGGATAACGTGGTGATGCCGACCTGTTTTGGACTGACCAATGGAAGCTTTCAAGTGGCCATTGGCAACGGGGTCAACCCGGTCAATATCCAGGTCAATGGCAATCCCACCAATGCGGGGGTGATCGGAAATCTGGCAGCTGGCACGCACATGATCACTGCCACAGATACCCTGGGATGTACTGATGAGATGATGCTGGTGCTGACCCAGCCGGACCTCATGGAGGTCCCTGCCGTACAGCTGGACACAGTCCTGTGTTATCAGGCACAGAATGGCCAGATCGCCCCGTTGATCCAGGGGGGCACCTATCCCTATACCTTCACCTGGCAGGATGGCGTGACAGATTCATTGCGCTCGGGACTTTCCGGTGGACAATATGCCGTGACGGTCACCGATGCAAACGGTTGTTCAGTCGAACAGGCCGTGGATCTCTACGAATTTTCAGATATCCAGATCGACCCGCTGACCAAGGATCCCACATGCGAGAACAGCGCGAATGGCGAGATCAATCTGACCGTCTCGGGCGGAGCGGGCAACTATCAGTTTGCCTGGGACAAATCGGGGGTGACCGGCCCGAACCCCAATGGATTGGCGTCTGGCACCTATACCGTCACTGTGACGGATGAGAATGGATGTACTGATGTACAGGCATTCCCGCTGATCGCCCCTGCCAACCTGCTGGTCGATATCACCATCGAACCCACTACCTGTTTTGGCGGTAGTGATGGCAAAATAACGGTTAGCGTGACGGGTGGTACGCCCCCATACGATTATCAATGGAGTGATGGCGGACCGAATATCAATTTCCGGGACGACCTGTCTGCCGGTACGTATTCACTGACAGTGACCGACCAGGGAGGATGTACCGAGATCCGGGATAATTCCCTTATCGTAGCCGACCCGTCGCCTATTGTAGTGACACCCACCATTGTCGATGTCAGCTGCGCCGGCGGCATGGATGGCTCCATCAGTGTGGTCGCCACCGGTGGAGGCGGCGGACATGATTTTGTCTGGAGCAACAGCGATATGGGACCGGTGACCTCGAATCTGTCGGCCGGGATCTATTTCGTCACGACCACAGATGCGAGCAACTGCTCTGTCATAGATACCTTCCAGGTGATCCAGCCGGCGCCTATTGTCACCAATACAGGAGGTAAGAACGTCAATTGCTTTGGTGGCTCTTCCGGTTCGGCAACGGTGGGCGCATCCGGCGGAGCTGGCGGATTTGGCTTCCTTTGGGATGACCCCAGCGCCTCGACCAGTGCTTCGGTCGGCGGATTGTTTGCCGGCACCTATCACGTGACTGTGACTGACATGAATGGCTGTACTGCCGTAGACTCGGTCAAGATCAATCAGCCACCACCATTCAACAGTGCCATGATCACAGGCCAGATATCCTGTTTCGGAGTGGCCGATGGAGAAGGAACCGTCACACCACTGGGTGGGACCGGTCCGTACATGTATTTGTGGAACGACCCTGCCGGACAAACGACAATGGCTGCGACAGGTCTCTTGAGCGGAACATATTTTGTCACCATAACGGACAAAAACGGATGTACCACCAGTGATACGCTCACCCTGGTAGATCCCCCCG
>JAUIEA010000078.1 GCA_030429045.1 Bacteroidia bacterium
CATTACCATTACCTCAGCCGCTACCCGGACCAACTGGGTATACCGCGATGTCAACTATCCGGTCAATATCATCGACACACCGGGCCACGTTGACTTCACCGTTGAAGTGGAGCGTTCCCTTCGTGTTCTGGATGGAGTGGTTGCCCTGTTCTGTGCCGTATCCGGTGTGGAGCCTCAGTCTGAGACCGTATGGCGCCAGGCTGACCGTTACAAGGTCCCTCGTCTTGGATTTGTCAATAAAATGGACCGTTCCGGTGCCGACTTCTTTGAAGTTGTTCGCCAGGTCAAGGATATGCTGGGAGCCAATCCGGTTCCGTTGCAGGTGCCAATTGGTGCCGAGGATTCCTTCAAGGGAGTGGTTGATCTGATCCTGAACAAGGCCATCGTCTGGAATGAAGACGATATGGGAATGACCTACCAGGAGATTCCGATCCCGGAAAACCTGAAAGATACGGTTGCGGAGTACCGCAGCAAATTGATCGAGCAGGTCGCTGAATATGACGACCGATTGCTGGAGAAATTTTTCGATGATCCCAATTCGATCGAAGAGGACGAGATCCGCACGGCCATTCGCGCCGCGACCATCGACATGAAGATCATCCCGATGATGTGCGGATCTGCGTTTAAGAACAAAGGAGTACAGGCCGTTCTGGATGGTGTGTGTCAGTATTTGCCTTCACCACTGGATGTAGAAGCTGTCAGCGGATTTGACCCGGAAACGGAAGAGCCTATCCAGCGGAAGCCGGATCCATCCGAGCCATTTGCTGCTCTGGCTTTCAAGATCATGACCGATCCATTTGTGGGTCGTCTGGCCTATTTCCGTGTATATTCCGGTACCCTGCCTGCAGGTTCCTATGTGTTGAACACACGTTCTGGCAACAAGGAGCGGGTATCTCGCCTGTACCAGATGCACTCCAACAAGCAGAATGCGATCGACGTTGTCGAAGCAGGTGATATTGCTGCTGCCGTTGGTATCAAGGACTTGAAGACCGGAGACACCCTGTGTGATGTCAACCATCCGATCGTGCTTGAATCCATGACTTTCCCCGAGCCTGTTATCGGTCTGGCCATCGAGCCGAAGACCCAGAAGGACCTGGAAAAGTTGGGCATGGCCCTGGCCAAGCTGGCCGAGGAGGATCCGACCTTCCGTGTGAGCTATGACGAGGAGACCAACCAGACCGTTGTGAGCGGGATGGGTGAACTCCACCTGGAGATCATCGTTGATCGCCTCCGTCGTGAATTCAAAGTAGAAGTCAACCAGGGAGCTCCCCAGGTCAACTATAAGGAGGCCCTGACCGAAACGGTCAGTCACCGTGAGCGCTTGAAGAAGCAGACGGGTGGTAGTGGTCTCTTTGCCGATATCGAATTCGAAGTAGGCCCTGCCGATCCGGAATTCCTCGAGACCGATGAATTCAAGAGTGGTAAGACCCGGATGCAATTTGTCAATGCCATTGTTGGAGGTAAGATTCCAAAGGAATTGATCCCGCCAGCGGTGAAAGGATTCGAGTCCATGATGGACAATGGTATCCTGGCAGGCTATGGTATGGACAGCATGAAGATCCGCATCTTTGACGGTTCTACACACGCTGTCGACTCGAAGCCGGTGGCTTTCGAATTATGTGCAAAAGAAGGATTCCGCGCAGCGGCACCCAAGTGTAAGCCGGTTCTGTTGGAGCCGATCATGAAGCTGGAGGTGACCACGCCGGAAGAATATACGGGTAGTGTCATTGGAGATCTGAACCGCCGTCGCGGTTTGATCAAAGGGCAGGACTCGAAGAACAATGCCGTATTGGTGAAAGCTGATGTGCCATTGTCAGAAATGTTCGGATATGTTACCCAATTGCGAACGATTACATCCGGTCGGGCAAGTTCCACCATGGAATTCAGCCATTACGCTCCGGCGCCCAGCAGTGTTGCTGAAGCTGTGATCGAAAAGGCAAAGGGAGCCGTCAAGGTATAATCAGAAGCAAAAGAGCTTTTTTACCATCATTATTGAAAGGGTCATGAATCAAAAGATCAGAATCAAGTTACGTTCCTACGATCACAATCTGGTCGACAAGTCGACTGAAAAGATTGTGAAAACGGTACGTAATTCCGGAGCCGTTGTTAGCGGCCCGATTCCGCTGCCCACTGAGAAAGAAATCTTCACGGTCCTGCGGTCTCCGCACGTGAATAAGAAATCTCGTGAGCAGTTCCAGTTGCGTACCCACAAACGCCTGATTGAAATCTACACGCCCACGCCAAGGACCGTCGATGCTTTGTCCAAGTTGGAACTGCCCAGTGGTGTGGATATTCAGGTTAAGCTGACTTAAACTCCGGACCTTCGGGTCTTGAATAAGGAGGTGTTTGATGGACCAACGGACGCACGAGACGTGTGCGGTACGGGTATTGGTACGTATTCATTATTGAAAGGACAAAACAGATCTACTGTGAAAGGTCTCATTGGAAAGAAAATAGGTATGACCAGCATCTTTGATGCCACTGGTCGAAATCAAGCCTGTACGGTGATTGAACTGGGTCCCTGTGTGGTGACGCAGGTCAAGACGGCCGATACGGATGGTTATAACGCATTGCAACTGGCTTATGGCGATATGCGCGAGAAGAGTGCTTCTCAGCCGCTTCGTGGTCATTTTGCTGCTGCAGGTACCACCGCCAAGCGGAAGGTGGTAGAGTTTCGGGACTTCGAAATCGACAAGACCCTCGGTGACACGATACGTGTAGAAGAGGTGTTTGAAGAGGGCGAACGGATCAGCGCTGTGGGCATTTCCAAAGGAAAAGGCTTCCAGGGTGTTGTCAAGCGTCACGGTTTCGCTGGGGTCGGACAATCGACTCACGGTCAGCATAACCGTGGTCGGGCGCCAGGTTCCATTGGTGCATCTTCTTATCCTTCGAAAGTATTCAAGGGTATGCGGATGGCCGGACAAACCGGAAACAAGCGGATCAAGACGGGCAACCTGCGGATTCTCCGCATTATGCCTGATCAGAACGTGATCCTGATTAAGGGTGCGGTTCCCGGTCACAAGGGATCCTTTGTAATTCTTGAAAAATAAGCCGGCGATGAAATTGAAGGTATATACACTAGACGGCAAGGAAACAGGCAGGGAGATGGAACTCCCTCAGGATATCTTCGGTGTTGAGCCGAACGAGCATGTGGTTTACCTGGCGGTAAAGCAGTATCTCGCGAATCAGCGCCAGGGTACAGCCAAGTCTAAGGAGCGCAGTGAGCTCTCAGGTTCCACCCGGAAATTGCATCGTCAGAAGGGAACGGGCGGATCTCGGAAAGGAGATATCAAGAGCCCTACGTT
Source organism: Bacteroidia bacterium (assembly GCA_030429045.1). Lineage (GTDB taxonomy): Bacteria > Bacteroidota > Bacteroidia > Chitinophagales > Saprospiraceae > JAGNXB01. The sequence goes on from JAUIEA010000078.1 coordinate 3,306, forward strand.
CCGCGGCGGCGCCCGGGTGTTCGGTCCTCGTCCACGCAATCACAGTTTTCGCCTGAACAAGAAGGTGAAGGCCCTGGCCCGGAAGTCGGCCCTCAGTGCCAAGTATGCAGATGGATCCATCCGGATCATCGAGGATTTTGCACTTGACGGCCCCAAGACGACTGCGTTAAAGCAGATCCTCACCAGCCAGGGAATGGATACGACCAAGACGATGGTCGTGACTACGGATTACGATATCAATCTGGTACGTTCCAGCCGCAACCTGCCAAAGGCCAGCGTCTGTGCCGCCAGAGATTTGAATACTTATGAAGTCTTGAACGCGAACCATCTGCTGATCGCAGAGGGTGCAGTTGCCAAGATTCGTGAAACCTTTGCATAATCGGAACTGATCATGGGAAAACAGATATTGATCAAGCCGCTGATCACCGAAAAGGCGGAGCAACTGACCGAAAAGCGGAACCAATTCACCTTTGTGGTCGATAAGAAGGCCAACAAGGTTGAGATCCGCAAAGCAGTCGAGCAGATGTACAGCGTTCAGGTGAAGGCCGTCAATACGGCGATCATGCCGTCAAAGACGCGTAACCGGAATACCAAGGCGGGTTTTATCCGTGGTCAGGTGTCTTCTTACAAGAAGGCTATTGTGACACTGGCAGCCGGTGAGACCATCGATCTGTACGGTGATATTTAATAGACCAGGCAAATTTCAGATACCATGCCCGTTAGAAAATTAAATCCAGTTTCCCCCGGCCAACGTCATCGCGTTGCCAATACGTTCAGCGAGGTGACTTGCTCTGAACCGGAAAAGAGCCTGCTGTCGAAGATCTCTTCTTCAGGTGGCCGCAACCGGACGGGAAAGATGACGGTTCGGAACCGCGGTGGAGGACATAAGCGTCGCTACAGAATCATTGATTTCAAGCGTGATAAGGACGGTATTCCAGCTACAGTGAAGACTGTCGAGTATGATCCGAACCGTTCCGCTTTCATCAGCCTGCTGGTTTATGCGGATGGCGAAAAGCGATACATCATTGCGCCGAAGGGAATCAAGGTAGGGGACACCCTGCTGTCTGGCAAGGGTGCCGCTCCGTCCATGGGGAATACGCTCTTCTTGAGTGAAGTGCCTCTGGGTACGGAAGTGCATGCGATCGAAATGCAGCCTGGAAAAGGAGCCGCTATGGCCCGGAGTGCCGGGACGTATGCGGTGCTGGCCAACCGGGAGGAAAAATATGGCGTATTGCGTCTGCCTTCTGGTGAGACCCGCCGGATCCTGCTGACCTGTCGTGCGACGATGGGTGTGGTATCCAACCCGGATCACGGTCTGACCGTGATGGGGAAAGCGGGCCGAAACCGTTGGGCGGGAAGACGTCCACGTGTTCGAGGTGTAGCGATGAACCCGGTTGATCACCCGATGGGTGGTGGTGAAGGTCGCGCTTCAGGAGGTCACCCGACTTCCCGTACGGGTGTGATGGCCAAGGGTCAGAAGACGCGTAGCCGGAAGAAGCCTTCCAGCAAGCTGATCATCAATCGTAGGAAAACCAAATAGTAAGACGAGATAATCTTCCGTACCAATGGCAAGATCAATTAAAAAAGGACCTTATGTATTCTACAAGCTTCTGCAGAAGGTGCAGATAGCCAAGGAATCCACTAAGAAGCAAGTCATCAAGACCTGGAGCCGTGCATCCATGATCATCCCCGATATGGTGGGTGAGACGATCGCGGTACACAATGGTAAAACCTTTGTTCCGGTATACGTGACAGAAAACATGGTTGGGCACAAGCTTGGGGAATTCGCGCCAACGCGGAACTTCAGGGGACATGCCGGAAACCGGAAAAAATAAAGCAGGCTAAAAACAGACTTCCATGGAAGCGGTAGCAAAACTGAAAAATTGTCCAATGTCAGCGCGTAAGATGCGGCTGGTCGTTGATAATATACGGGGTCGAAGCGTAGTCGATGCCTTGAACATCCTGAAGTTCACTCGCAATGAAGCGGCTGTCTGGTTGGAAAAGGTGTTACTATCTGCGATCTCGAACTGGGAGAACAAATCCGGTATGCAGAGTGGTGCAGATGAGTTTGATCTCTTTGTGAAAGAAGCATTTTCAGACGAAGCAGGAATGCTCAAGCGTTTCCGTCCAGCCCCACATGGTCGGGCACATCGGATTCGCAAGCGGAGCAATCATGTGACATTGGTGGTTGCCAATCGGGTACCGATGGAGCAGGATGCTGTTGTCGCCGGAGAAGAAGAATAATTTAAGGAACTGATAAGAACCTGAATTCATGGGTCAAAAGACAAATCCAATCGGTAACCGCCTCGGTATTATTCGGGGATGGGAATCCAACTGGTTCGCTACGAAGGACTACGGCACTAAGGTTGTCGAAGACGAAAAGATCAGGAGGTATCTCCGTGCTCGTATCCAGAAGGGCGGAATTTCCCAGATCGTTATCGAGCGGACGCTGAAGCGTATCAGTGTCACTATCCACACGTCCCGCCCCGGTATCATTATCGGAAAGGGAGGTTCGGAAGTTGACCGGGTACGTGAAGAGTTGAAGAAGCTGTCCGGTAAGGATGTGCAGATCAACATTGTAGAGATCCGCAAGCCGGAGATGGATGCCTATATCGTAGGCGAATCCATTGCCAAGCAGATCGAGGCGCGTATCAATTATCGCCGGGCTATCAAGATGTCCATCCAATCGACCATGCGGGCCGGAGCGGAAGGGATCAAGGTACGGATCGGAGGTCGATTGAACGGAGCGGAGATTGCTCGTCGGGAGGAGTATAAGGAGGGGCGTACCCCGCTGCATACATTCCGTGCGGATATCGACTATGCATTAGTGGAGGCCCAGACGGTTTATGGAAAGATTGGAGTAAAGGTCTGGATTTGTAAAGGTGAAGTCCTTGGCAAGCGTGATTTGTCGCCGCATGTGGGTGTAGAGACCCGTGGTGGGAATGAGCGTGGAGATCGCCGTGGAGGTGGAGGAGACCGTCGTCGTGGCGGAGGAGACCGTCGCGGAGGTGGAGGAGATCGTCGTGGAGGTGGAGGTGACCGTCGTCGCTAGTATATCCGCTGAAAAACCTGTACCTTTGCCCTGCTTTTTTCGGATCCAGGGGTAAAAATGTGTTAAACACCGGGAAAACAAAGCTTTATGTTACAGCCCAAACGTCAAAAATACCGCAAACAACAGAAGGGGCGGATCAAGGGAATCGCCTATAAGGGGAGTAAGATCTCTTTCGGTTCCTTCGCCTTGAAATCGTTGGATGCGTCCTATATCACGAACCGTCAGCTGGAGGCTGCACGTATTGCGATGACCCGTTATATGAAACGGGAAGGAAAAGTCTGGATTCGGATCTTCCCTGACAAGCCGATCACGTCGAAGCCATTGGAGGTTCGTATGGGTAAGGGTAAGGGAGCTGTCGACCATTTCGTCGCAGTTGTCAAGCCGGGCCGGATCATGTTTGAGATCGATGGTGTTTCACCGGAGATCGCTGTGGAGGCATTGCGCCTGGCTGCTCAAAAGCTGCCGGTACATACCAAGACAGTTACACGTCACGATTACGAAGGATAACCTGGAAAAGTAGCATAGCTATGCCTAGTAAGAAATCTATAGAACTGCAGGAATTTTCCGATGCCGATCTGCTCAATGAGTTGAACGAGACGCTTTCGCAGTTCCAGAAATTGAAGTTTGATCACGCGATCAAGGGTTTAGATAACCCAATGACGATCAGGGAGGTGCGCCGGGATATCGCCCGTTTGCAGACAGAGGTTCGTCGCCGTGAGGTGAGTGCCCTGTCGGATGCAGAAGTAGCCATGCGGGATCGGATCAGGAATCGTAGGAAAAACAACAAGTAACGCCTTGCTGTCAATCGAGACTTATGACTGAAGAAAGAAAGCAGAGAAAGCAGCGTGTGGGAGTTGTCACCAGCAACAAGATGACAAAATCCATCACGGTATCCGTAGAGCGACGCTTGCGTCACCCGATCTATGGAAAGTTCGTCAAAAAGACGACTAGATTCATGGCTCACGATGAGAACGCCGAGTGTAATATCGGTGATCTGGTGAAGATCATGGAAACGCGCCCCCTGAGCAAGCGGAAACGCTGGCGTCTGGTGGAGGTGTTAGAGAAAGCGAAATAATTATTGACCTGATAATAAGCGGAAGCGATGATACAGCAAGAATCCCGGTTGAGAGTGGCGGATAACAGTGGTGCCAAGGAGGTACTCTGTATTCGGGTTCTCGGTGGCTCCCGTCGACGGTATGCCTCTATTGGAGACAAGATCGTTGTGACGGTAAAAGATGCTACCCCAGGTGGTCTGAAGAAGGGAACGGTCTCCAAGGCCGTTATCGTTCGGACGAAAAAAGAGATCCGTCGTCGGGATGGTTCGTACATCCGGTTCGACGACAATGCAGTGGTCTTGTTGACGACCAACGATGAACCGAGAGGGACCCGGATATTCGGCCCGGTTGCTCGCGAATTGCGGGATCGTGATTACATGAGGATTGTATCACTTGCTCCCGAAGTCCTTTAATTACAGAGAAAGAAAGCGGCCATGGCTCAGCAAAAAAAATCAGTAAGTCGACAAAAGCGGTTCACGCCGAAGCTCCACGTCAAGAAGGGAGATCGCGTACGTGTGATCGCCGGTTCCCAGAAAGGAAAGGAAGGAGAGATCCTCCGCATATTTCCAGAAAAGAACCGGGCGATTGTCGACAATGTCAATCTAGTCAAGAAACACGTCAAGCCAACCCAGAATGATCAGGGCGGAATTCACGAGATCGCAGCGCCGCTGCATCTGTCCAATCTGATGTTGCTGGATCCGAAAACCAATGAGCCAACCCGTATCGGGCGCAAAGAGGTGGATGGCAAGCTTGTCCGATATTCGAAAAAAACCGGTGAAATCATTCAGTGATGAGCTACGAACCGAGTCTGAGAAAACACTATTACGAGCACGTTGTACCAACGTTGATGAAGCAGTTTAACTACGGCAACATCATGGAGGTCCCCAAGTTGCTCAAGATTGCCGTCAACCAGGGTGTTGGCGGGGCTACCCAGGACAAGAAACTGGTGGATGGTGCATTGAAGGAAATGACGACCATTGCCGGCCAGAAAGCTGTTCCGACCAAGGCCAAGAAATCCGTTTCCAACTTCAAGTTGCGGGAGGGAATGACCATTGGTGCCCGGGTAACCCTTCGCAATGAGCGGATGTATGAATTTCTAGAGCGTTTGGTTGCGATTGCGCTTCCACGTGTACGTGACTTCCGCGGGATCAATGACAAGTCGTTTGATGGTCGTGGAAACTACACCATGGGCGTTACCGAGCAGATCATTTTCCCGGAGATCGACATTGATAAGGTCGATTCGATCAGTGGAATGGATATCACCTTCGTGACTTCTGCCAAGACGGACGCTGAAGCATTGGCCCTGCTCAAGGAATTGGGCATGCCCTTTAAGAACCAACAACGCAATTGACCCAAGAATTATGGCAAAGAAATCCATCATAGCACGTGAGGTGAAAAGAGCCCGTATGGTGAGCAAGTATGCTGATCTGCGTGCCAAACTGAAAGAAGAAGGCCGTTGGGATGAACTGGACAAACTGCCCAGGAACTCTTCAGCAAAGCGGATGCACAACCGTTGTAAGCTGACCGGTCGTCCGAAAGGTTACATGCGGAAGTTCGGACTCTGTCGAGTGATGTTCCGCCAAATGGCAAACGAAGGTAAAATCCCAGGCGTCACTAAGGCTAGCTGGTAATTCAAAATTCAACTATTCGAATTCGCACATTATGCTGATTCTCGACCCTATAGCAGATTATTTGACCCGCATCCGCAACGCGCAGATGGCCGGACACAGTACAGTTGAGATCCCCTCTTCAAAATTGAAGCGGGAGATGACCAAGATCCTGTATGACCACGGTTTCATCTACAAGTACAAGTTCGATACGGAGTCAAGTCAGTTTGAGACGATCAAAATCGCTTTGAAGTATGACCCGTCTACGCGTCAGCCTGTCATTCGCGAATTGGGTCGGATCAGTCGTCCCGGTCTGCGGAAATATGCTAAATCGACCGAAATGCCCCGGATCATTAACGGCCTGGGTATTGCGATCGTCTCCACCTCTCATGGTATCCTGACGGATAAGCAGGCCCGTGAGCAGAATGTTGGTGGTGAGTTGTTATGCTATATCTATTAATCTGAAGGTTAAATCACGAGACTATGTCCCGGATAGGTAAAAATCCCATCACTATTCCAAGCGGAGTGGAGATTACGGTGGAAAAAAATAATCTGGTCAAGGTGAAAGGCCCTAAAGGTGAGCTCTTCCAACAGGTTGATCAAGACCTGGAGGTGTCCATTGAGGACGGTGAGCTGCTGGTAAAGCGTCATACGGAGCAGAAGCGCCACAAGGCCATGCATGGTCTGTATCGCTCCCTGATCGCCAATATGGTTCAGGGCGTTTCGGAAGGATTTACCCGTTCGCTGGAATTGGTCGGTGTAGGTTACCGTTGCACAAATACAGGTCAGTTGCTTGAATTGGCCCTGGGGTATTCTCACCCCATCTATTTTTATGTGCCGGATGAAGTGCAGTTGACCACCAAAATGGAAAAGGGAAGCAACCCGACGGTCATTCTCGAATCCAATGACAAGCAGCTGATCGGACAGATCGCTGCCAAGATCCGGGCCTTCAGGAAGCCTGAGCCATACAAAGGCAAAGGGGTCCGGTATACCGGTGAGGTTATTCGCAGAAAGGCTGGTAAGGCGGCTGCGAAGTAAGAATTAAGCTATTGATTTCAATCTATAGACGAGCATGAAATTTCAAAAAGAGAACCGGAGGAAAAGGATCCATATGCGGATCCGGAATAAGATTCGCGGCAATGCCGAGTGTCCCCGGATTTCCGTTTATCGGAGCAATACCCAGATCTACTGCCAGTTGATTGATGACCTGAAAGGGCATACCCTGGTCTCTGTTTCATCCAAGGATGCATCCGTGGATAAAGGACTGAACAAGTCGGAGCAATCACGGGCAGTGGGCAAATTGTTGGCAGCAAAAGCAAAAGAAGCCAATATTCAGAATGTCATTTTTGACAGGTCCGGATATCTATATCACGGTCGCATCAAGGCTTTGGCCGATGGTGCACGTGAGGGCGGACTTCAATTTTAAGTATTCAAGGCACCAAGCAAATGGCAAAAAAGCAAATGAATCGGGTACGCCCGGCTGAAACAGAACTCAAGGAGAAGCTGGTAACGCTCAACCGAGTTGCAAAGGTGACCAAAGGTGGACGTACGTTCAGCTTTGCCGCTGTTGTAGTGGTGGGTGACGGTAACGGCACTGTCGGGTATGGCCTTGGCAAAGCACGTGATGTGCAGGAAGCGATCGCGAAAGCGGTGGATGATGCCAAGAAGGACCTGATCAAAGTCCCCATTCTGAAAGGCACCATTCCGCATACCCAGAAAGGGAAATACGGTGCTGGTCGCGTTTTGATCAAGCCTGCCTCTCATGGTACCGGTGTCATTGCAGGAGGTGCTATGCGTGCTGTTCTGGAAAGTGCTGGCTTTCATGATGTATTGGCGAAATCCCATGGATCATCCAATCCACATAACGTCATCAAGGCAACCCTGGACGCATTGTCCAAATTGCGGACACCGTACATGGTAGCCAAGGAGCGCGGCGTCAAATTGGATCGTCTGTTCAACGCTTGAGCATAGTTTTTGCAGATAAAGGATCGACCTATGAAAAAGATACGTTTGAAACAAATTCGAAGTGCAATAGATCGCCCTCAGCGTCAGAAAGATACGTTGATTGCATTGGGCCTTCGGAAGATCAATGGCCAGGCCGAACATGTTGCCACTCCCCAGGTTTTGGGCATGGTAGCAAAGGTCAGTCACCTGATCCAGGTAGAAGAAATCTAGATCGGAATCATATTTAATTGCGAGCAGGAATGAAACTTCATACAATAAAACCCGCAAAGGGTTCAGTAACAAGCCGTAAGCGTATCGCCCGCGGTCAAGGTTCCGGTAGAGGTGGCACATCAACCAAGGGTCACAAGGGTGACAAGTCACGTTCAGGCCACAAGGATAAGCGTGGCTTTGAAGGTGGTCAAATGCCTCTCCAGCGTGTATTCCCGAAGCGTGGATTCAAGAACATCCACCGGGTCGAGTATGTGCCGATCAATCTGGCACGTCTTCAGGAGATCGTAGAGAAGCATGGACTGGATGCGGTATCCCCGGAGATCCTGGCCGATCACAATATCATCAAACGTTCAGATCGGGTGAAGATCCTTGCCTTTGGTGCCATTACCAACAAATTGACGGTGAAAGTGCATGCCGTGTCTGAAAAGGCCAAGGCTGCAATTGAAGGTGCTGGTGGCAGCGTTGAACTCGTATAATCCCAAACGATGAAAGGACTGATCACAACCATACAAAATATCTGGAAGATTAAGGAGTTGCGCGATCGCATCCTCTATACGCTTGCATTGTTGTTTGTCTTCCGGTTAGGTTCACATATCCTCTTGCCAGGTGTTATCCCCGGTGCGTTGAAAAGCGCCATTGGCGGATCAGGCAATGCGAATGATCTGATCGGTCTGATCAATATCTTCACAGGAGGAGCCTTTAACAACTCCGCTATCCTGGCGTTGGGTGTGATGCCTTATATCACTGCTTCCATTATCATTCAGCTCCTCGGTTTTGCTGTGCCCTATTTTCAGCGCTTGCAGCAGAAAGAAGGAGAGTCTGGTCGCCGAAAGCTGAGCCAGTTGACCCGCTTGCTGACTGTTGCGATCACCCTGGTACAGGGGGGAGCCTATCTCACCTACCTCGCCAGTGTCAATGCGGTCGATCCGGCGTTGAGCCGTCAGGTGTTCTTCATCGCCAATATCATCGTTCTGTCGGCGGGTACGATCTTTTCGATGTGGCTGGGTGAACGGATTACAGACAAAGGAATTGGAAACGGTATCTCCCTGTTGATCATGATCGGGATCATTGCTTCCCTTCCATCTGCACTGATCTTTGAATTCCAGAACCGATTCGGTGCCGGAGGCCTGTTGGTCTTCGCCATGGAATTGGCCGGCCTGTTTGCCATCGTATTGGCAACGGTCGCCATCGTCCAGGCGGTTCGCCGGATTCCTGTCCAGTTTGCCAAGCGAATGGTGGGTCGGGAAGCGGGTAATATCCCCCAGGCTGGCGCACGGGATTACATTCCCCTGAAGGTCAATGCTGCGGGTGTGATGCCTATCATCTTCGCCCAGGCGATCATGTTCCTGCCGGCAACCATCGTTCAGTTCCTTGCCGGAAATGATTCTGATGTGGCAGCGAGCGGACTGCTCCGTGCATTGAATGACTTTACCAGTCTGCCCTATAATATCCTCTACTTCCTGCTGATCGTGGGCTTCACCTATGTCTATACGGCGTTGTTGGTCAACCCGCAGCAGTATGCAGAGTACCTGAAGCGGCAGAATGCCTTTATTCCGGGTATCAAGCCAGGAAGCAGCACGGCAGAGTTCATTGATTCGGTCACGACCAGGATTACCCTTCCAGGATCGATCTTCCTTGGCTTCATTTCCATCTTTCCGGCGATTGCCGTGGCATTTGGTATCAACCAGGGGTTTGCCTTGTTCTTTGGCGGTACATCCCTGCTGATCCTGGTGGGTGTTGTACTGGATACATTGCAACAGATCGAAAGCTATCTGTTGATGCGGAAATATGACGGTCTGGTGAAAACCGGAAAGCTGAAAGGCCGTAGTGGTGGTATGCAGCCGATCGGCTCACAGTTTTAAGTCGGATTTGATCTCGAATGATCTATTATAAGACGGCTGAAGAAATAGAATTGATCCGGCAAAGTTGTTTGCTGGTGTCCAAGACCCACGCACATGTGGCGTCTATACTCAAACCCGGAATGACGGGTTTGCAAATTGACAAAGAAGCGGAAACTCTGATCCGCGATCATGGAGCTATCCCTGCGTTTAAGGGTTATCCCGGTGCAGCTGGACCTTTCCCGGGTTCACTGTGTGTCTCGGTCAATGAAACGATCGTACACGGTATACCGAGTGATAAACCGTTTGAGCCGGGCGATGTATTGTCTATTGATTGCGGGGTATTGTGGCACGGATTCTATGGAGATGCGGCATATACATTCAAATTGGGAATAGTCGCACCGGAAGTAGATGGATTGCTGACGGTCACCCGGGAATGCCTTTATCGAGGGATTGCCGAGGCGAAGGTTGGCAATCGGATCGGTGACATCGGGTTTGCGATTCAGGAACTTGCAGAACGGCAACATGGTTATGGGGTCGTTCGGGAGTTGGTCGGTCATGGTGTGGGAAAACAGTTGCATGAAGCTCCCGAAGTGCCCAATTACGGGAAACGAGGGCGTGGACCGTTGATCAAGGAAGGTTTGGTGATTGCCATTGAACCGATGATCAACCTTGGGGTCAGGCAAGTCAGGCAATTGAAAGATGGTTGGACGGTGATCACTAAGGATCGGAAGGTCTCAGCGCATTATGAACACACGATTGCAGTGGGTTTGAATGGGCCGGATATCCTATCAGATCACCAAATGATCGAAGAGGCAATTTCAAACAATCCGGAACTTTCGGAAGTCTCGGTAAAAAGTTAGATATTTGCACTCCCAAATTGAGGTATGGCCAAAAAAGATTTGATAAAACTGGACGGGACTATTGAGGAATCACTTTCCAATGCAATGTTCCGCGTCCGTCTTGAAAATAACCATTTGATCCTGGCAACGATATCGGGAAAGATGCGCATGCATTATATCCGTATCCTGCCTGGAGATAAAGTGTCGGTAGAAATGTCGCCCTACGATCTAACTCGTGGTCGGATAGTCTATCGTTACAAATAACCGTAAAACGGCTAGTGATGAAAGTAAGGGCATCTATCAAAAAGCGTTCTGCCGACTGCAAGATTGTACGTCGGGGTGGAAAGCTTTATGTGATCAACAAGAAGAATCCAAGATTCAAACAACGGCAGGGTTAACCCCCGCCTTTTAACGTCTATATATGGCACGGATAGCAGGTGTTGATTTACCTAGAAATAAGCGTGGAGTCATTGGTTTGACTTACATCTATGGCATTGGTCGTTCCACTGCCGCCAAAATTCTGGCGCAGGCGGAGATTGATGAGAACCTCAAAATTCAGGAGTGGACTGATGAACATGTTCGGGTGATCTCGGGCATCGTGCAGGGACAGCTGAAGGTTGAGGGTGAACTTCGGTCAGAGGTCCAGTTGAACATCAAGCGACTGATGGACATTGCCTCATACCGGGGATTGCGTCATAGGAAGGGCTTGCCGGTGAACGGTCAGCGCACCAAGACCAATGCACGTACTCGAAAAGGGAAACGGAAGACCGTTGCCAATAAGAAGAAAGTCACCAAGTAATCCACAATCGGCATAAGATTATGGCAAAAGCAGTCAAAAAAGCGAAGAAGCGTAAAGTGAAAGTCGAATCGGAAGGTTTGGTGTTCATTCAGGCTACATTCAATAATATCATTATCTCTATTACCAACCGGGCTGGCCAGGTGGTATCCTGGGCGTCTGCGGGTAAGGCAGGATTCAAGGGTTCCAAGAAAAGCACCCCCTACGCTGCCCAGATGGCAGCCGGGAATGCAGCTCAGACGGCATCTGATGCAGGAATGCGTCATGTAGAGGTATTCATTAAAGGCCCTGGAGCCGGTCGCGAAGCAGCTATTCGTGGTCTGGACGGAGCTGGCTTGCGTGTGACCCGGATCAAGGATATGACTCCTGTTCCACACAATGGCTGTCGCCCACCCAAACGCCGCCGCGTCTAATTCATCCAATCGACTTTTAATACTCTAGATACCATGGCAAGATATACTGGGCCAGCAACGAAGAAAGCACGAGCATTTGGCGAACCTATATTCGGGTTTGACAAGGCTTTTGAACGCCGGAAATACGGACCAGGCCAGCATGGCCCTTCACGCCGCCGGAAGCAGAAGTCGGAATATGCCAACCAGCTGATGGAGAAGCAGAAGGCGAAGTACACCTATGGTGTGCTGGAACGCCAGTTCCGAAAGACCTTCGATATGGCGACCAAGCAGAAAGGTGTCACCGGTGAGGTGTTGCTGCAACTGCTGGAGGCTCGTCTGGACAATACTGTTCATCGTCTGGGGCTGTCGCCTACCCGTCGTGGTGCTCGTCAGCTGGTTTCCCACAAGCATATCATGGTGAATGGTGTCGTCACCAATATCCCATCCTACCAGTTGCGTCCCGGTGACGTGATCCAGGTTCGGGGTAAGTCGCGCAGTCTGGAGGTCATCGTGACCAACGCCAACGCCAAGACGGATGTCCGTAAATTCCCGTGGCTGGAATGGAATCCCGACAAGCTGGAAGGCAAATTCATGGAATATCCCTCACGGGAAGCCATTCCGGAAAAGATCAATGAACAGCTCATTGTCGAATTGTACTCCAAGTAATCTGGAAAGATATTGGAAGGACCGCGTGAGCTGTCCTTCCGCATTTGTAGACATAGTTTTTTCCCCCTTTAACCCTCAGGTGATCATATGAGCATTCTTGAGTTTCAACAACCCGACAAAATTCTTCTTCAAAAGGCAAATGACTTTGAAGGAGTTTTTGAATTCAAACCTTTGGAGCCTGGTTTCGGCCAGACGATTGGCAACTCGATCCGTCGGGTTTTGCTGTCGTCCCTCGAAGGATACGCCATCTCTGCCGTTCGGATCGGAGGTGTTGACCACGAGTTTTCCACCATCAAGGGTGTCGTTGAAGATGTGATCGAAATTGTCCTGAATCTGAAGCAGATCCGGATCAAGCAGGTCATCGAAGAAGAGCAGGTCGCTTCCGAAAAAATCTATCTGACCATTTCCGGTCGGGATCAGTTCAAGGCTGGCGATATCGAGGAGTTCACCAACGTGTTCAAGATCATGAACCCGGATCTGGTGATCTGCAACATGGAGTCATTCGTGACGTTGGAACTGGAGCTGACCATTACCAATGGTCGTGGCTATGTACCGGCAGATGAACTTCTGGATAAGGAAGCCGCTATCGGGGTTTTGCCCGTGGATGCCATCTATACCCCGATCAAAAACGTGTCCTACCAGGTCGCCAATACCCGTGTCGGACAGCGCACCGACTATGAGATGCTGACCCTGCACGTGCAAACTGATGGGACCATTCATCCGGAGGAAGCCGTCAAGGAAGCCGCCAAGATCCTGATCCAGCATCTCATGTTGATCAGTGACGAGAACATCACCTTTGACGAGAGCGGCAAGAGTGAGGATAAGGTTGTTGACGAACACGTACTGCACATGCGCAAATTGCTCAAGACCTCACTGGAGGATCTGGAGCTGTCCGTACGTGCCTATAACTGCCTCAAAGCTGCCAAGATCAATACCCTGGCCGAACTTGTCCAGTACGACATGCACGAACTGTTGAAGTTCCGGAACTTCGGTAAGAAATCATTGGTCGAAATCGAAGAATTGCTCCAGGACAAGGGTCTGACCTTTGGCATGGATATTTCAAAATACAAACTGGACGAAGAGTAAGTCCACTATTCATCACCTGCAATGATCGTTATGAGTTTGCGAACTCCGATGTTGCGACGATAACACTTTTATCATGAGACACGGTAAGAAGAACAATCACCTGAGTCGGAAGAAAGGCCATAGAAGAGCCCTTCTGATGAACCTGAGTAATGCGTTGATCCTCCACAAGCGGATCAATACGACCCTGGCCAAGGCCAAGGCATTACGTGTGCATATTGAGCCTTTGATCACCAAGGGCAAATCGAACACCATGCACAATCGCCGTGTCGTGTTCTCATATCTGCAGGATAAGGAATCGATCAAGGAACTGTTTGGCCCGATTGCAGAAAAAGTGGCCAATCGCCCCGGGGGGTACCTGCGTATTCTGAAAACCGGCTTCCGTCGCGGTGATGGTGCCGAGATGGCGATGATCGAGTTCGTTGACTTCAATACAACCTACGTTACCCCTGGTAAGGATGGTAGCGATGCCAAGAAGAAACGGACCCGTCGTGGTGGAAAGAAGGCCGAAAGCGCTGTAGCCGCAACCTCCGGTGCACCGGTGGAGACGAAAGCTGCTGAGAAGGCCTCCTCAGAAGAGGAATAGCACTTTCACGAAAGAAAATAGAGAGGGCGGGATCCGGTTGGATCCCGCCCTCTTTTGTATGGAATGATCCCGCGAGTCGGGAACCTCCACCAGCAGAATGGACAGGACGAGAGGCCGTAAAACCCTCTCTTGATCCCTGAGGATGTAGGTGGACCAGGACGAGTAGTGGGAAGGGACCCA
>JAUIEA010000079.1 GCA_030429045.1 Bacteroidia bacterium
CAATGCTGTGGCCGTGGATCCCAGTGGCAACTTTTATCTCGGTGGTGTATATCGCCAGGGGCTTTCATTCGGAAATATCACTGCTCCCAGTCCCGGATCTCTGATCGCCAGCCTTCCCTTCATTGGAAGATTTTCAGCCAACGGGGACATCCAATGGCTGAAAACAGGCACCTTCCCTTCCGGATCCAAGACGATCACGTCCAGAGTTTCCAGCCTGATGGTCACTCCATCAGGGGATGTCATCCTCACCGGTTACCTGGATGATGCGGTGGATTTCATGGGCATCGTTTCCTGGGGGGAAACCACCGCCAATATGATGCGGATCCAGAGCAATGGTAATCTTGCAGGCAGCCTGCAGGTACAGGGAAGCGAAGATGGTAACACTATCGAGTTTGCCCGTATGGACGCCTCCGGCGACCTCTGGCTGGGAGGTTCAGTACGTGGCAACCTGGCGGTTCGAGTCAATGATCAATTGCATAGCCTGGGATACGTTGCCAGCGGCTATGATATTCTGATCGCAAAATTCACCGGTTCAGGATTTGTCGGTATCGAACGCATCGGCGGTGCCGGTAATGAAGCCGCCACAGACGGCGCGATCGATAACGCCGGACGATTGCTGGTCACAGGTCACTTCCGGGGATCGATCAGCAAGAGTGGCACGAGCGCCACCAGCCCGGACGCTGCTACGACGGATCTTCTGCTCATGAAGATCTGCACCTTCTCCCCGACATCAGAAGTTCCTGAGGTGAGCCTGGATGCAGGACAGATCAGTCTGACCCCGAACCCGGCATCAGATCTGACCCGGATGCACATTCCCCCATCCATGATCGGCGGCACCTGTACCGTTTATGACATGCAGGGACGTCTGATCTTTCAGAATACCCTCCAGGTTACGGATTCCATCCTTCCCGTACAGACAATGGAAAACGGGGTGTACATGGTTCAGGTGACACACGGTACTACTACCCTGACCGAACGACTGGTTGTTCAACATTGATCGAACACCACAAATCATAGAGGGGACCTGATCGATGGATCAGGTCCCTTTTTTTTGAACCCTTCCCGACCGTCAAGGGTTATCCTTACCCGGATATAGGCCGACCGAAGAAAGTATATTTGAACCGTATGCCAAGCTACCTGTGAATCAGATCCCCATACCCGACACTTTGCCCGAGACCTCACTCGAGCAACTTCGCCCTATCTATGACAGATTGCAGGCAAACGCCCCTCACATGGCCAGAACCAATGCCAGTGAACGCCGAAACAAATTGATGCAGTTGAAAAACTGCATCATCCGGCACAGACCACAGATCCAGGCCGCCCTGCAACTGGATTTTGGAAAATCGAACCGGGAGACTGACTTTTCAGAGATCCTGACCGTCACCACCGAGATCAGCAAGACGGTTGCAGAACTCCGGCGATGGATGCGTCCGCAGCCTGTTGGGACCCCCGTCACCCTCCTGGGAAACAGGTCGGAGGTCATCTACCAGCCCAAGGGAGTTGTTCTGATCATCTCTCCCTGGAACTTCCCGGTCAATCTGACCCTGACACCGCTGGTCTCTGCAATTGCAGCAGGAAATACGGTCTGTATCAAACCGAGTGAGTTCACCCCCCATAGCAACCAGGTGATCGAGAATATTCTCAAGGAGGTGTTTTCGACTGGAGAGGTTGCCCTGGTACAGGGAGGCATAGAAACCGGGTCTGCCCTGCTGGATCTGCCCTTTCACCATATCTTCTTTACAGGAAGTCCACAAGTCGGCAAGATCGTGATGGAAAAGGCAGCCAAAAGCCTGACCTCCGTCACCCTGGAGATGGGTGGGAAATCACCGGCGATCATTGATGAAACGGCCGATATCTCCCTGGCGGCCAACAGGGTCATCTGGAGCAAATTCTACAACGCCGGTCAGATCTGCATCGCCCCGGATTATGTGCTGATCCAGGCATCCAGGCTCGAAGAATTCCTCATCCATGCCAGGCAGGCGATCCGCCAGTTTTATGGGGTAGACCCCCAAAAAAGTCCCGATTATACCCGGATCATCCACGACCGTCATTTCCGCGCGCTAAAGGCCAAGCTGGACCAGGCAGCCGAACATGGTGCCCGGATCGAGGCCGGCGGTCAAACCGATCAGGACGACCGCTATATCGCCCCTACCCTGCTCACCAATGTCGCCCTGGAATGTCATCTCATGAACGATGAGATCTTTGGCCCTTTGCTGCCGATCATTCCCTATCAGCACCGGGAAGACGCCCTGGCCGTCATAGCGCGACTTCCCACGCCCCTGGCCCTGTACATTTATGCGGGAGATCGATCCAACCAGCAATGGTTCCTGCAGGAGACCCGGGCCGGCAACACGGCTATCAATACAGCCCTGGCTCAGTTTTTCAATGTCAATCTTCCCTTCGGCGGCGAACAGAACAGTGGGTTTGGTAAAACACACGGGTACTATGGCTTTCAGACATTCTCCAATGCCCGCGGCGTGATCCGGCAACCTTTTCGATTCGCTGCGGTAGATCTGGTCCAGCCGCCGTTCAGCTCATTCACCCGCCGACTGGCCGATTTTTTCATTCGCTGGTTTTAGGACCAGTCCACCTCGCATGCCCACAAAATGGAAAGGGCCCGGCACATCTTTGTACCAGGCCCTTTCAGAACGGTTTGCTGCTTACCGTTTTTCATTTGACGGTCTTGGTGGAACCGGTGGTCTATAGGTCTTGAGTTCTTCCATCAGGTATTCCAGGGCACGGTCGATCTGCGGGTCTGCTCCACGTGCGATGGCGCCGGGATCTTCGGGGACCTCGATATCCGGATCGACACCATGGCCTTCCTTGAACCAGGAACCATCCGGGTTGTACATGCGGAATGTGGGCACGGAAATGAACCCATTATCGATCAATTGGGGAGCGCCACTGATGCCGATCAAACCACCCCATGTTCGGGTGCCAATCAAGGGCCCCAGACCCGACTTCCGGAAATAGTCCGGAAAAGCATCCCCGCCAGATCCACTCCAGCCGTTGATGAGCATGGCCTTGGGGCCGAAGTGGCCGATGGGCGGCCATCGCCAGGTCTCCCCGTCCCGAATGGCCCAGAATGCCAGGGGCTTGCGATTCAGCAATTCTATAAACCGATCCGGGATCTGGCCCCCACTGTTCCACCGTTCATCAATGAGCAAGGCATCCTTGTCCCACTGTCCGCTAAATTGTCGCATCAATTCATTCTGGCCATCTACCCCGGTGTTCGGGACATAAATGTATCCCACCCGGCCACCACTCGCCTTGTCGACATAGGCTCTGTTGCTTTCGATCCAGCTCAGGTTGCGCAGCCGGAATTCACTGGTCATGGTCCTGACGATCACTTCACGAGTCGCGGCGGGATTGCCGGCGGGTGCAACTGTCAATGCCACTTCCTGCCCGGCCAGGCCTGCAAATGCCGCAAAAGGTTCGCGGTCCAGTGTCAATGGGATCCCATTGACCGCCAGCACCAGATCACCCTCACTGATCTGAAGACCAGGTTGATCCAGGGGCGATCTGATCTCAGCATCCCAGTCTGCTCCCCTCAGAATATGGCCAATCGCATAATAGGCGCCGGATACGGCCCAGTCTACCCCGAGATAACCGATCGGCTTTTGTTTGGCGTACTCCTGGTCGCCCCCTCCTCTGTAGGCATGGGAAGCATTCAATTCACCGATCAACTCACCGATCACAAAATTGAGATCGGATCGTGTAACGCAGGCATCCACCAATTTTCCATATTTCATGCGCATGGCCTCCCAATCCAGTCCATGCATGTTCCGGTCATAGAAGAAGTCACGTTGCAATCGCCAGACCTCATTGAACAACTGACGCCATTCTGTGGCAGGGTCCACTTCCATCCACATTTCCCCGGTCCGGAAGGCGGTTTCCAGTTTCTGGTCCGGAGCCACATCAATGGGATATAACTGACCACTTTTCCAGACGAGCAACTTCTCGCCATTACTTGTCAATAAAAACCCGTGGATCCCACTCGCGATCGTCTTTTCTTCCCGCTCCTCATGATCCCAATACTTCAGTACGGCCTCTTCTTGTCCGGATCCAGTATTGGGTATTTGCATGTACAATACCTTCCCTTCCGCACCGACGGTGGCGATATAGTTGCCGGCAGGAAGGGGCAGCAACTCCGTGCGGCGCTCCAGCCCCTCAAAATCAATTTCCACAGCGGCAGGCTCATCCTCATTGCCTTCTGTTTCCGTGGATTCGGATTTCTTTTTCTTTTTGGCTGATTTTTTATTGCCCTCATCCGGCAGTGGCTTCAGGGCCACGGTATCATTTTGCGCCATCAATAAGGAAGGAGTGTCTTTTTGCAGGGTGATCACGCCGATACGCGTCGAATTGTTGTAGACCCAACTGTTGTCAAAATCACTGTAGACCGGAGAAAAATCCCGGCTGGTGGTGAAATAGAGGTATTTCCCATCCGGACTGAAACCGGGGGATCCATCATTGTAATATCCGCTGGTCACCGGATGTGCCACCCCTTCTCTGGTGTCATAGATCACGAGTTGCTGGGCCCTGCTGATCTGATCCCGGGCATAGGTCACCCAGCGGCTGTCCGGAGACCAGGATACCGTGAATCCTTCGAGTGGCCCGTGCATGAAAAAATGTTGCCGGTCGATCACCTGATCCGTCTTCAATGCGGTGTTGATCAGATGGATCGCCATCGTCTGATCGATATAGATGATGAATTTGCCGTTTGGAGACCAGTAGGGCTGATAGCGATATCCCGGACCCAGATGAGTGATGATCTCCTCTTCACCTGTCGCCAGGTCATAGATGGCCAGTTCATATTCCCCGCTTCGATCTGTCCACCAGGCGATTTTACGTCCATCCGGGCTCCAGGCCGGGTATCGTTCGGCGGACCCGGAGGCGCGGGTCAGGTTGATGACCGGCCCGTGTTCAGCGGGTACCGAGAAGATCTCTCCCCGGGCCTCTACAATCACCCGTTTCCCATCCGGTGAGACTTCAAAATGCTGCATGAAATCGGCAACAGCCCGAGAATGGGGCATTTTAGCCGACAGATCGGTAATGACCTGAACAGGGATGACCGTTTGTGACCCGGTTTTCAGGTCGAGCAGGTAAAGCTGGTCTCCGGCCGCAAAGACGATCGCATCTGGTCCCAGACCGGGAAAGCGGACATCGACCTCGGTAAAGCGGGTCACCTGACGAACAGCTTTGGTGGCCAGGTCATAGGCCCAGATATTGGAACGTCCGGAAGCACCCCGATCGGACAGAAAGTAAACGGTGTTCTCATGCCACATCGGCAATTCATCATTGGCCGGATCATTGGTGATATTCTCTGATCGATCCGTCTTGAGATCATAGATGTAGATATCAGCTGCCATACCTCCCCGGTACCGCTTCCAGGTGCGAAAAACCCTGCTTTTTGTGGTAAATGTCAATTGGGTCCCATCCGGGGACAGGCTGCCAAATTCGCCATATGGTACGGCTAGCCGGGAGGGTAATCCGCCCGTTCTGGGGATCTGGTAGAATTGGGAAAATCGGTTGGACCCGCTCTCTCGATCTGCAGCAAAGAGGACTTGCTTGCCATCCGGGGTCCAGTCGAGGGCCATATCACTCATCCCATGCCAGGTCAGCCGGGTGGGCATTCCCCCCGTCACGGGAATGGTATACAAACTGTAGTTCCCGTGGTAATTTGCCGTATAGACGATGGTCTTCCCATCGGGAGAAAAGCGGGGAAAGGACTCGCTTCCGACCGGGGTGCTCAAGCGCATTGCTGTCCCGCCGGCTCTCGGCATCACCCACAGGTCATCCGCATAGGAGAACACGATCTGGTCAGCCGAGACATCGGGGTAGGCGAGGATTCCCGCATTGATCTGGGCCTCCATGGAGGTCCAGCAAAGCAAGCAGATCAGGGAAGAAATTACGACTTTAGAGGACATAGGTCTATGAGTATTCTGGGTGGAAGAATGAATTGTGAACGCACCAAGTCCAAAGGGTCTTGGCTTGTGTGCAGGGTTGATGTTCAGGATGGGGTTGACATGCTGGACGGAAGATGCGGGCGTTATTCCGTTTCCTCGACGCGAGGTGTGATCACCGTATCATAGGACGTGATCACCTCTACGGTTTCTTCATAGGTTTCAGGATAAAACGTGATGACTGTATCCCGGATTTCGTTGATCACCGTATCCATCAATGGAGTGTCCTCTGCATCGGAAGAGGATGTGGAACGACAGGAGCCCAACAGGGCGGATCCCATCGCCAAAAGCAAGACAACTGGAAGTAGAGCTTTCATATTTGCACGTGGTTATCTCCTCAATATAGGGAAACCTGATTTCCTGTTGTGCAAGGGAGCCCGAAAGCAGGAGGGCCATCCGTCAGCTGACGGATGGCCCTCCTGGAATACAGACCTCGTCCAGGGAATGCTAGACGGCAAAACTTTCACCGCACCCGCATGTACGGGACGCATTCGGATTGTTGAATGAAAATCCCTTCCCATTCAATCCTCCGGAAAACTCCAGGGTTGTATTGCAGAGATACAGGAAGCTGCGGAGGTCGGTGACCACTTTGATACCATTATCCTCGAAGACCTGGTCATTCTCGCGGGATTCATTGTCAAAGTCCATGCTGTAGCTCAGCCCTGAACACCCGCCACTGGTCACGCTGACGCGAACAAAGTAGTCCTTGTCGAGGTGCTGACTTTCCATGATCTCCTGTATGCGCTCCTTGGCACTGTCTGCAACAAATAACATGACGCTCCGTCCTGATTGGTTCCCTTAATGTGCTTTGGCTTCTTCTTCGACAGGCAGGCCATTCTTGATGCGATAATCCCGGATGGCGCCCTTGATGGCATCTTCGGCCAGGACACTGCAGTGGATCTTCACCGGCGGAAGGGCCAGCTCTTCGACGATCTCCATATTGTCAATGCTCGCGGCTTCTTCCACATTTTTCCCGATGATCCACTCAGTGGCCAGGGAAGAGGAGGCAATGGCAGATCCGCAACCAAAGGTCTTGAATTTTGCATCCGTGATCACACCGGTGGCATCGTCGACCTCGATCTGCAGGCGCATCACGTCCCCGCATTCAGGAGCGCCAACAAGTCCGGTGCCCACATTCTTTTTGCTTTTGTCAAGTGTACCCACATTGCGCGGATTCTTGAAATGCTCGAGTACTTTATCTGAATAAGCCATTGTCTTGAAGATTTATCTGGATGGAAATAATCGGTTCGTTTAGTGTTCGGACCATTCGATTTTACTGAGGTCCACTCCTTCTTTATACATTTCCCATATCGGGCTGAGTTCCCGCATGTGGTTAACACCATTGCTGATCAGGGTAATGGCCTCTTCAACATCTTCAGGGGTGGAAAACCGGCCGAGGCTCAGACGCAGGGAGGAATGGGCGAGGTCATCGCCCAATCCCATGGCGACCAGGACGTAACTGGGTTCCAGGGAGGCTGAGGTACAGGCAGATCCCGAGGATAGGGCAATCGTCTGATTGAACGTCATCATCAGTCCTTCGCCTTCAACATGCTTGAAGGAGATATTCGCCACATGGGGCATGCGGTATGCTTCATTACCGTTGACGACCGTTTCCTCCAGGGCCATCAGGCCTTCCTGGAGACGATCCCGCAATTTGCTCAGACGCTCTGCATCCTGGGCCATTTCCAGGCGAGCCAGTTCTGCAGCCTTGCCGAATCCGACAATTCCGGGAACGTTGAGGGTACCGGAACGCATGCCGCGCTCATGTCCGCCTCCATCGATCTGGGCCGTCACCTTGACTCGGGGATTCTTTCGGCTCACATATAGGGCACCCACACCTTTCGGGCCATACATCTTATGGGCAGTAAAGGCCATCAGGTGGACACCCGTTGCTTTGGGGTCTACCGGGATCTTCCCGACCGCCTGGGTGGCATCACTGAAGAAGAGCACGCCCTTCCGATTGCAGATCTCTCCAATTTCGGTCATGGGCTGGATCACCCCGGTTTCATTATTGGCCCACATGACGGACACCAGGATCGTGGTGGGTTTAATGGCAGCTTCCAGATCAGCCAGGTTGATCCGGCCATCGTTCTGCACATCCAGATAGGTGATCTCGGCCCCCATTTTTTCCAGATGATCACAGGTGTCGAGGACCGCCTTGTGTTCGGTCCGGACCGTAATGATGTGATTTCCCTTGCGCTTGTACATTTCATACACGCCCTTGATGGCCAAGTTATCCCCTTCCGTGGCCCCGGAGGTAAAGATGACCTCCTTCGGGTCGACATGAATCAACTGGGCGACCTGCTCACGGGCATAATCCACCGCTTCTTCGGCGACCCATCCAAAGGGATGACTACGGCTCGCCGCATTGCCCGGGTTTTCATAAAAATAGGGCAACATGGCCTCTACGACCCTGGGGTCACAAGGGGTCGTTGCATTGTTATCCAAGTAGATCATCCGCTTGCTCATGCCTTATTTAGATTTGGTCTAATGTTATCTAACGACAAATTTAACATCTCTCGAGGAATAATGTTTGTGAAAAACCGGAATTTGTATCTTGCCCAAATGGAAATCTTCTCTCCCGACTGGACGGCCTTTCCTACCATGACCCCACAAACCTGGTGGGCCCTGATCGAAAAAGAGCTGAAAGGCAAACCTGCAGACAGCCTGGATTGGGAAATCGCACCCGGCTGGACCGGCAAACCCGTATACCACCACCCGGGTAAAAACTATGGTGGTCCCCTGGTGGCCGGACGCATATCGGCTGACTGGCAACTCCTGGAAACCATCGCCTCCGGGGAGAACCCGCAAGCGGCCCAACGCCAGGCCGTTCAATCCCTGGCGGGCGGGGTACAATGCATCGCCTACGGCGACGTTCATCCGGGAGATGTGTCCACCCTCTGCCAGGGGATCTGGATGGACATGGCCCCGGTTTACTGGCAACTGGCCCCGGGCTCGGATCCGAACATATTCATGGAAGCGCTGCGTTCTTCATGCCAACTTTCTGCCAACGGCCAATTGGAGCAACTACAGGGAGGATGGCTGTTTCCTGCTGACCCCGGACAGCACACCACGCTTCAAGAGACCTTTCCACTCTGGTCGTCGGTCATTTCGGCTGTCGGTCCTTTGAAAGATCCGGTCCGGGAGTTGCAGCTGCTGGACAAAGCCGTCCGAACCTGGCTGGATCATCCGGACATGGATCCCCAGCAGGCGAAAAGCCTGATCGTCCGTATGGAGATCGGGAATGCCTATCTCCCGGAAATGGCCCGGATTCGTGCCTGGCGCCTGATCTGGGGACACCTGATGGCCAGTTATGGCTTGCCTTCGGAGACCCCCTGTCGGATCCAGGCCACGATATCACCAGACCCTGCCCTTCCCTGGGAATCCACCTATATCGCTGCCACTACTCGTGCGCTGAGTGCGGTACTGGGGGGTGTCGACCAGTTATCCATCCTCCCGCCACAGATCGAGCAGATCGATTTTGCCTACCGTATTGCCCACAACATCCAGCACCTGATGAAGGAAGAGGGGCACCTGCACCGGGTGATGGACCCCCTGGCCGGGAGTTATGCCATTGAGGAACTGACCTTGCAGCTGGCCAAAACCTGCTGGGAAAACGCCTGAGCGGGCTGACCGTGCTCCCGGCACAACGCAGGGCGGAGATGACTGTGACGAATAGCACCTGAAAAACGGCCAGGTGGCGGATCCGGGAAGAGAAGAGAGTTGACCGATGAAGGTCTGGATACGCCGGCCTGGCCGTACAAACAGGTGGATGCCTCCAAGGTAAATGCAGTGGAGCCCGTCTCCAAGGGTTGAAAAAGGCCTTCACGAACATTAACCCCTGGACAGGAACTCCTTAATATAGGCATCCTGATATTCTGCCAGTTACCCATTGTTAAAATCGCAATTTGTCATTCTCTTAAAAACATTAACCCGGGGATTGACCTGTAGAATTCGGTACATTCGTCTTTATGGAACGGAGAACCATCTCACCTGATGAACTCTTTGCCGGCATCCGATCGGGTGACCGGGTTGCCCTGGCCCGGGCGATCACCCTGATCGAGAGTACCCGTGCGGCAGATCGAGACCCTGCGGCTGCCTTGATCGAAAGCTGTCTTCCCTTTTCGGGCAATTCTGTCCGCATCGGGGTCAGCGGTACTCCCGGTGCGGGAAAAAGCACCTTTATCGACGCCTATGGCACCCTGCTCACGGGTATGGATCACCAGGTTGCCGTTCTGGCCATCGACCCCTCCAGCGGGGTTCACCATGGCAGTATCCTGGGAGATAAAACCCGGATGGATCGACTGTCCAGGGATCCGCGTGCCTTCATTCGACCCTCTCCTGCAGGGACCACGCTGGGTGGGGTCGCCCGAAAAACCCGGGAGACCATCCTGCTTTGTGAGGCCGCCGGGTTTACCCACATCCTGATCGAGACGGTCGGCGTCGGACAAAGTGAAACAGCGGTTCAGGCCATGACTGATCTGTTTCTCCTCCTGTTGATCCCGGGTGCCGGAGATGAGTTGCAGGGAATCAAACGCGGAATCGTTGAAATGGCAGACCTGGTGATCATCAACAAGGCCGATGGTGACCGGAAGCAGCTGGCTGAAGAGGCCCGCCTCCACTACCAACGTGCCATTCATCTGTTTCCGATGCGCACCACGGGCCAGAACGTACAGGTCCTCCTCGCGTCTGCTCTGGAAGAAACGGGGTTGGCAAAAGTCGATCAGGTCATCCGGGAGATCCTGGAGGGAATCCGGCAGAATGGCCATTTTGCCCGGCAGCGCCGTGAACAGGCCGGATACTGGTTTCAGGAAAGCCTGCTGGATCAGTTGGCCACCTGGGTCTTCACTCAATTTTCTTCAGATGTCCGGCAATTGAAGGCGGATGTCCTGGCCGAAAAAATCAGCCCGTTTTCGGCAGCAGATCACCTGATGCGCAAGATCACCCGACCGGACACCGACTGATCCTTTCGCAAGCTGTATCTTTCGCCATCAAGAAATCCACTGACATGTTTTCAGCACCTACATACCAGGGCCGACGTTCCCGCCTGGCCGCAGTCATCGGAAACGGCCTGATCCTCCTTGTTGGCAATATAGATGCCTCCATGAACTACCGGGGCAATCCCTATCATTTTCGCCAGGACAGCTCCTTTCTCTATTTCGGGGGCCCCGATGTGCCCGGCCTGGCCGTCACCATTGATACAGCCACGGGCAGATCTATCCTCTATGGAGATGAACTGACCCTGGAAGATATCGTCTGGGTTGGGCCTCAACCCACCCTTGAGGAAAAGGCGAAACAAGCCGGATTCGACGAGGTTCGCTCCATGGATCGACTGTCCGCCGACGTTCAGAAAGCCGGCGACAAATTGCATTACCTGCCCCCTTACCGCGGCGATAATATATTGCGCATTGCCACCTGGACCGGCCAAAAACCGGCTGCCATTCAAACCGGAGCCTCAGAAGCCCTGATCCATGCCGTGGTCGCTCAACGATCCATTAAAACCGATGAAGAGATCGCAGAAATGACCTGGGCGGTAGATCTGACCGGTCGTATGCATGTAGCAGTCATGCGGGAGGCAGAAGAAGGCTTGAAGGAATCCGATCTGGCAGGCCTGGTCACAGGCATGTGTGAAGCAGAAGAAGTGGCGCCAGCCTATGGTATTATCCTCAGCAAGGACGGGCAGACCCTGCACAATCATTTCCATGGCAATACCCTGGAAAGCGGCCAGTTGGTCCTGGGCGATTTCGGAGCAGAATCCCGGATGCATTATGCCGGGGATATCACCCGCACCTTTCCTGTGGATCGGCACTTCACAAACAAGCAAAGAGAGGTCTATGAAGTCGTCCTCGATGCTGAAATCCTGGCCATCGAAGCGTGCAAACCCGGAGTAGCCTACCGGGATGTCCACCTGCATGCCGCTCGGATCATTGCCAACGGATTAAAGGATATTGGCCTGATGAAAGGCGACTGCCATGAAGCTGTAGCCGCAGGCGCCCATGCCCTGTTCTTCCCACATGGTCTCGGTCATATGATCGGACTGGATGTACATGATATGGAAGACCTCGGTGAAAACCTGGTCGGATATGACAAGACCATCCAGCGGAGCGACCAGTTCGGCCTGGCTTACCTGCGATTGGCAAGACAGCTCCAACCCGGATTTGTCCTGACCGTAGAGCCCGGTATCTATTTTATTCCCGAGCTCATCGACCAATGGCGCGCCGAGAAAAAACACGACAATTTTATCAATTATTCTGCCCTGGAAAAATACCGGAATTTTGGTGGCATCCGGATCGAGGACAATGTTCTGATCACGGATAAAGGCTACCAGATATTAGGCGATCCAATTCCCAAAACTGTAGCGGAAGTGGAAGCACTTCGGTACATTGTATAGAAGCACCAAATGACAAATTCCAAATTCCAAATAAATTTCAAATCCCAATTTCAAATGACCTGATAACGGTATCGTTTGGAATTTTAGAATTGTGTTTTGGAGCTTATTTGTTTTTTGGAGCCTGGAATTTGGAAGTTCACCTCTTGCCTTACTACCGCATCCCTGTATAGCATGGCAATTTGGATCACGCGGATACAAAACGTATTGTAGAAGCACCAAATGACAAATCCCAAATTCCAAATAAATTTCAAATCCCAAATTCAAATGACCTGAACAGGGCACCGTTTGGAATTTGGGTATTGTCGTTTCGAATTTATTTGTCTTTTGGAGCTTGGAATTTGGAATTTCACCTGACTGCTTCTTCCAGTATTTCCACTACATGCCTCGCTTCCCGCCCCGTCCCGTCATGGATCTGGTGACGACAGCTGTGCCCTGAAGCAGCAACCTGTACATCGGCACCGGCATTTCTGATCTCTGGAAATAAGACCAACTCACCGATGAGCTGGCTGATGTCAAAGTGATTGCTTTCGTATCCGAAACTACCCGCCATACCGCAGCACCCGGTCGGCATGATCTCTACCTGATGCCCTGCTGGCAAGCCGAGGATAAAGGCAGCCTGCTCCTGTTCGCTCAAGGCTTTCTGGTGGCAATGGCCATGCAATAGAAAATGCTTTTTTTCGGCATGAAAATCCTCCGCCGTAATGCGTCCGTCCCGGGCTTCCTGGTACAGAAACTCTTCGATCAAAAGGGTCTGTCCGGCCAGCCGTCGAGCATGTGCTATATCCGCCGGGTCAGCCAGACGTACATACTCATCCCGAAGCGTCAATATTGCAGAGGGTTCCAGGCCGATCAATACATCCGCCTCACCGAGTTGCCGGGTCAGGGATCGCACATTCGATCGAGCCACCTTTTGGGCAACTGTGAGCAGGCCCTTGGATATGGCAGCCCGACCGCTTTCCCTGTGCACCGGCAATCGGGTGCGATAGCCCAGGCGATGAAGGAGGGAAATAGCTGCCTGACCAATCGACAGGTCATAATACTCCGTAAATTCATCCGCAAAGATCCACACCAATCTCTGTTCGGGCTGTCGAACCGGAATATGTTGACCTGTTTTTTCATACCAGCGAGAAAAACGCTGGGCATTTAATTCCGGGAGTGTTCGACGGGGGTCAATTCCAGCCACCTGATGGAGAATCCGTTTCACCAGAGACCACCGGGCCAGGCGATTGAATATCCCAGAGAAGGGCATGACCGCCCGATTTACATCTGCGATCCGGCCGAAAAGGAGGTGCTGCAGGGGGACCCCGTTCTTGAGGTGGACCTGGTGCTGCCATTCCGCCTTCATACTGGCCATGTCCACACTGGACGGGCATTCCCGGGCACAACCCTTGCAACTGATGCACAGGTCCATCACCTCTGCCAGGGCAGGCTCCGTAAACGGGGTCGACAGGTCGCTTTTGGTCAGAAACTCCCGCAGGGCATTCGCCCGTGCCCGGGTGGTATCCTTTTCCTGGCGAGTGGCCTGGTAGCTCGGACACATCGTTGCCCCTGAAAACGGCAGCTTGCGACAGTCGCCCGAGCCATTGCATCGCTCGGCCATGCGGAGAATGCCACCTTCTCCGGTAAAATCCAGGCTGGTCTGAAATGCTCTGGTGGGTTGATCCGGACTATAACGCAGGTCCTGCAACATGGGTGGAACACGGACGATCTTACCCGGATTGAACCTGTTTTGGGGATCAAACACATCCTTGACCTCTTCAAACCAGCGGGAGACCTTTTCGCCGAACAGCTCCGGAATAAAAGAGCCGCGCAAGCGTCCATCCCCGTGTTCACCTGAGAATGACCCCCTGTAGTCACGGACCAGATGAGCCACCGCCGTGGTGATCTCCCGGAAAAGCCGTTGCCCCTCCGCCTCCTTCAGATTCAGGATGGGACGCACATGCAGCTCACCAGCCCCGGCATGAGCAAAATAGGCCGCACGCTGTCCGTAGGACCGGATCAGGCGATCCAGGTCATCAATATAATCCGGCAGGTCCTCCAGGGCCACGGCCGTATCTTCAATACAGGCCACGGCCTTGGGATCACCGGGCAGATTGGCCAAAACCCCCAGTCCTGCTGCGCGCAGTGACCAGACCAGTTGGACCTGTTCGCCCTCGACCACAGGCAGGGCATAGGCAGCCGCCCTGGATCGCAGATCCCGGACCAGGTTCTGGGCCAGAGCCCTGGCTTCCACAACCGAATGACCCCTGCATTCGCAGATCAGGACAGCGGCCGGATCACCGTCGAGGAAAAAGCGATTGGCCCGATACTGGCGACTGTCCCGGGTACAATCCAGCACTGTCTTGTCCATCAACTCGCAGGCATACAGTCCATGTTCCATGGCCACCAGCACCGCTTCCGTCATCTCGCGAATGGAATGAAAATGTGCACAAACCACCACAGCATGGCCAGGAGGCAGTGGGTCCAATTGGAGGGTGACCTGATGGCTGAGCGCCAGGGTACCTTCAGATCCGGCCAGAAGATGGCACAAATTGAGGTCGGGTCCCCCGGAGGTGAACGGTGCAGAAGCCAGCAAACGGTCCAGCGCATAACCGGTGTTTCGTCTGTGAATGCCGGGTTTGGGGAATCGTGCTCCGATCTCCTCCGCAACCTCTGGACGAGACAACAGGTCATGCAGGTACCGATACACCTGCCCTTCCAATCGGGGGTTGCCCATTTGATCCTGCAGCTCTGCCGGTGACAGGGATGCGAAACGGACCTCACTCCCATCGCTGAGCAGGGTATCCAGGGCAACCAGTTTGTCGCGGGTCGATCCATATACGATGGAGGTCGATCCGCAAGAATTATTGCCCACCATGCCTCCGATCATACACCGGTTGGCCGTCGCCGTATTGGGCCCGAAAAAGAGCCCCGCCGGACGGAGATGATCATTGAGTTCATCCCGGATCACGCCGGGTTGTACGACCACCTGCCGGCGACCGGTATCCACCTCCAGGATCTGGTTCATAAATCTGGAGAAATCGACGACCAGGCCGGATCCCACTACCTGACCGGCCAGCGAGGTGCCGGCCGTACGGGGGATCAGGGGTATTCCCTCTCCGTTGGCAAAGGAGACCAGTGCGTGCAGATCATCCAGATGCCGGGGCCAGGCGACCCCCGCCGGCAGTTCGCGGTAGACCGAAGCATCTGTCGCATAAAGCACCCGATGCAAGTGCCCGGTCTCCAGCCGATCTCCCATTTGCTTTCGCAGTTGACTCCAGGATGTCATGGAGGCAAGATAGGGAGGTGATTCTGGATTTTACATGTCCTATTCGGTCCGGATCACTGTGGTGCTCCACTGGCGGTCCCCATGCCGAAAGTTGACCAGATACATTCCCGGTGACCAGGAAGCCAGATCCTGCTGTACGGGAGCATCCGTTACCTCTATCCACAGGCGCGACAGCAGGGTGCCATCCATTTGATACCAGCTCAGTACCCCACCACCCTGAAGCGGGATCTGAAGCAACACCTCTGCAGAAGTAGGATTGGGTTGCACGATCAACTGAGCATCTGCAGAGGTGGTGGACGCCACGCTGGTGGTCTGGCAGTCAATAATGCGGTTTACAACAATATCGATCATCTGGAAGGGGAAGCCGGCAAAACTCCCGGCATTCTTTTCATTGATCAGTTCGTTGATGATCATGGGTGAATAGGGTTGTCCGTAAACAATGGCTGTTCCCACATCACAGTTCGAGGTAAAGGGGTCGGGGATCAAATGCAATGCGGGGTAATCCTGGGTCATGGCGTTCCATCCATACAGCATGTATTGGCCCTTTTGTCCGATCGTCAATCCCGAAGTGTTAAAATCCGGATCGGTCTGCAGCATCCATGCGCTGGTGACATTCCCGTCGACATCCAGTCCAAAGACCCGATGATCGTCGGCCGTAAAGACCTTACCACCCGGTGATCGTGTCATCGCCCGAAGGGCGGTGGTATTGAAGGAATTTGCCCAGATCAGTGATCCGGTTGCATTGAAATTGCAGATATAGTTGGTGCCCAGACCCCCGGCATCATGAATGGCCAGAAGAGGATTTCCCACCTGATCCAAAGCCATGGACGCCACATGCTGCTCGTCCTGGTCACCGATCAAGCGCATCCAGGAAAGGGAAAAGGTGGGGGACATCTGCATAAGAAATGCACTGGGTGGGTTGCCTGGAAAGGTATAACTGGTAGTCGTCCCCCCGATGTAGAAGCCATTTGGGCCGGCATACTGGATACTCGAGGCGGTTTCCAGTCCGGCGGCCCCGAATTGACGGATCACCCCGGGATTACCCGCGTTATCCAGAACGGCCACCACCAGGTCCAGTCCTGTTTCCTGGTCCAGGGTAGTCCCGAGAAGGACGACCCCCTTGTCGAACAGGTCCATATCGCTGAAGGCATCCACCGGGTTCACATGGATGGCTCTGGACCACAATAACTGGCCTTTTACATCCATCTTGAAAAGCAGCATGTTCGTACCCTGGATGGGATCCACAAATTGTGAACCACCGACCAGGAAGGTGCTGTCCGAGTCGGCAACGACCTTGAGATATGCGGAGGCGAGATTCTGATCAAAGGGAATTTTTGTCCAGAGCACTTCACCCGAGGCATCCAGCATGGAGACCCAGCCAAATGGGACCGGTGCACCCGTAACCTCACCGACAGCAATGGAAGTTCCACCGGGCAGGCGAACCATGTCCCGGCAGATGGAGCCGGGGGCCATGTCCAGGCGTTGTCGAAGATCCTGGGCCGGAAGATGGAAGGTGCAGATCCAGGCCATACTGAGAACAAGGAGTAATTTCGTTTTCATGAGATTGGTATTTTGGTGTTGAGATATATTGATCAATTATATATTTTAATTTGACATTCAACGAGAGTCGATTAAGGCTGGATTTTGATCCCTCCTGGTCCATAATCCCCTTTGACAAGACAAAACTTTTTCAGAAACTCACCGGTCAGGGCCTTCGCGGTGTGGATTTTCTGGGCATTCGCAACGATCAACTTTACCTGATCGAGGTGAAGAACTATTCGCCTGTTTCGCGACATCACCTTCCTCCCGCACCTGATCCTGAGTCATTCATACTGTGGATCCGGGAAAAGTTTTCTGATACCCAGCGACTCATCCGCATCAACCATGCAGCGTTTAGGCGCCACGTCCTCTTTCGAATTTGGC
>JAUIEA010000236.1 GCA_030429045.1 Bacteroidia bacterium
TGGCAGGTCTATGGCACGGTCAGGAAGGCAGAGGATGCGTCCAGGCTCAGTGTCCGGTATCCGGAGCGGTTCCATCCCATCCTGTTCGATGTGACAGCACCTCTCGAGGAGCACGACCAAATGATCCGTGAGCTTGCAGGCCAATTGGGAGGCGAGGGTCTGGATGTGCTGGTCCAGAATGCAGGCGTTGCCCAGGGTGGCCCACTGGGCTGGCAGGAGGAAGCGGATGTCCGGGAGATCATGGAGACGAATGTGATGGGCATCTACAAGCTGACCCGGGCGGCCATCCCGGTATTAAGGTCCGGAAGGAGCAGCCGGATGTTGTTGATCAGTTCCGTATCCGGACGGCTGGTAACCCCGTTTCTGGGCGCCTATGCGGCATCTAAATTTGCAGTGGAGGCGTTCACAGATGCCTATCGGAATGAACTGGGCATGCTGGGGATCCGTGTGATCGGTATTCAGCCAGGACCCATTGCGACGCCGATTTGGAACAAGGCACGAGCCATCAAGGACAAATACCTGGATTCACCCTATGGGGATATCCTGGCCATGCAGGAGAAGTTCATCGGAAATGCGGAAGCTGGCGCACTGCCGGTAGAGCTGGTGGCCGAAACTGTCTTTTCTGCGGCGACCCATCCCCGGCCAAAAAATCGGTACCTCCTGGTAAAGAATCGTTGGCTGGTCCGGTTGGCTGCCTACTTCCCGGATGCACTGAAAGACAGGCTGGTCATGGCCAGACTGAGAAAAGCGAAAAAATGGTAAATGGAGAAAGGCGGGTTACGCCTTGATGAATTTGCGCTCTTTGATCCGCGCTTTCTTTCCGACCAGGTCACGCAGGTAATACAGGCGGGCACGACGTACCTTACCACGCTTGAGGATCTTGATGTCCTCAATATTGGGTGAGGTGAACGGAATGATCCGTTCGACACCTACACCATTCGACATCTTGCGAACAGTGAATGTGCGGTTGGCTCCTGTCCCCTTGATCTGGATGACGTCACCACGGTAATCCTGAATACGCACCTTGTCGCCTTCTACGATCCGGTAGCTGACAACGATGTTGTCTCCAGGGCGAAATGTGGGGAAGGTTTTACCGAGAGCGGTTTGTTCCTCTACGTATTTGATCAAATCCATGACGATGTTCCTTTTGCAAATTGGCACGCAAAGATAGTCTCTTCCTGCAGAAAATCCTATAACTCGATAAAATATTACAATACTAAAGTTGCAAAGCCGCTCAAGGTATATGCATTGCCCCTGCTATCCTCATAATCCACCTGGTAGAGATAGACACCCGGCTGGGCCGGATCACTGCGTCCCTTCAGCGTGCCATCCCAACCTGTATCGGGATCAGTCCCTTCAAACAGCAACTCACCCCATCGGTTGTAGATGCGCATCTGGAAGAACTTCATGCCATCGGTCAGACCCCGGCCGACGAAAAAGTCATTCAATCCGTCCCGGTTGGGACTGAAGGCATTGGGCAGGAAATAGCGGACCTCCGGGACGACATCCAGGTATTGCACGATGGTATCCTGACAGCCGCTGGGGTGGGTGACGGTCAACAGCACGCGTTGCAGGCCGGTATCCGGAAAGGTGAACACAGGGTTCTGGAGTTTGGAGGTGCCATCCGTATCGAAATTCCACAACCATCGATCCGCCCCGGTCGAGAGATCGGTAAAAGTGACCTCCGGCTGCAGGCTGCTGATGGGTTGTGGCGAATAACTGAAATCGGCGATCGGCGATGGATCAATTGTGATCCAATCCTGGAAAAAGGCAGAGGTGGTACACCCGATTGGCGAGGTGATGGCCACTGACACAGAATACAACCCGGCATCAGCATATGTGTGGGTCGGGGAGATGGCCGAACCGGTCTGTCCATCCCCAAAGTCCCATTCGATCAGGTAGGTGCTGTCGATGGGAGAGGACAGGTTATTGAAAAAGATATCTGCAGGCTGACATCCGATAAAGGAACTCGGCTCTATGATCAGCAGGGGGGGCACCGGAAACCAATGTACAGGTTTGGTGACCTCCGACATGCAATCATTGATATCGGTCACGGTCAGCGTAACCGGTTTGATCCCCGGCGACGAGAACAGATGTGCGGGGTTCTGCTCGGCAGAGGTGCTGCCGGGCTCCAGTTCCCAATCCCAGGAGACAAACTGATTGCTACCCGTGACGGACAGGTCGGTAAAGGCGACTTCGCCGGCGACACAGGTGTCATAATCAAAGCTGAAGTCTGCATTGATCTCCGGGAATACATTGACAAAGATGGTGGCGGTATCCCCGCAATTCGATCCGGGATTGATGGCCATGATGCCCTGGTACTGGCCGATGCCCGGAAAGGTGATGGTGGCATTTTTTGTGGTGACCGTTTGCTTGGTGCCCGCTATGTCAAATTCCCACAGGTAATCGGTGATCAACTGTTCCTGATAACTCTGGTTCAGAAAGGTGACCGTATTGTTTCCACAGCTGTTGATCAGAAACTCCTGATCGCCGATCACCTCATCTTCGAGGATATCTGCGACCACGGTCTGTTCGCAACTTTCCACGTTGAATTGAAAATCACGTCGGATCACACTGAGCAACTGCCCGTTCCGGTACTCATAGACACAGACACCGACGACAAATTGACCCAGGTTGACCGGTGTTCCGGTGATCAAACCGGTATTGGGGTCGATGC
Organism: Bacteroidia bacterium; assembly: GCA_030429045.1. GTDB lineage: Bacteria > Bacteroidota > Bacteroidia > Chitinophagales > Saprospiraceae > JAGNXB01. The sequence goes on from JAUIEA010000236.1 coordinate 2,678, forward strand.
TGATGACCGGATTGCCGGCCAGGGGTGCCGTCGGGGAGTAAGTCGGCAGGATATAGTCGACTGCCGGATACGGCGGCGGGCAGGGTGGGGAAGGGGAGACACCATTGCAGGCGCCGGCATTTCCCGGATGGGTGGCTGTCCCGAACGGACCGCCTCCTTTGACGGGGGCACAGAACG
>JAUIEA010000080.1 GCA_030429045.1 Bacteroidia bacterium
ACAAGGTAGCCGTACCGGAAGGTGCGGCTGGAATACCTCCTTTTAAGAGCAGATGACGTCAAGTTTTTTGCTTGCTTACTCCTCCGTGTTTATGTTATAAAGGCAATATCCGTTCGGGGATCTGGGCCGGTTCGATACCGGGTTGCTAACACAGCGATCAATCGTCGTAAGATGATTGGCTGAAAGTTCATTGACAAGTTGGGAGTTGAGAATCGAGAACGAGCGTAGTAAGGATAGGAAGCAAATAAGAGCGTATGGGGGATGCCTAGGCTCCAAGAGACGATGAAGGACGTGGTAAGCTGCGAAAAGCTACGGGGAAGTGCAAACAACTTTTGATCCGTAGATGTCCGAATGGGGAAACCTGATATAGTGAAGCTATATCGTGTAAACGTCAACCCAGGGAACTGAAACATCTAAGTACCTGGAGGAAGAGAAAACAATAGTGATTCCGTAAGTAGTGGCGAGCGAACACGGAACAGCCCAAACCTCAACACTTGTGTTGGGGGGTTGTAGGACCGACATAATCTAGTAAAGTCCAAGTGGAACATGTTTGGAAAACGTGACCGTAGGGGGTGATAGTCCCGTACACGTACGACAATACTAGTGGTTGGTATCCTGAGTAGCGCGGGACCGGAGAAATCCTGTGTGAATCTGCCAGCACCATCTGGTAAGGCTAAATACTCCTTGGAGACCGATAGCGAACAAGTACTGTGAAGGAAAGGTGAAAAGGACCCCAAGAAGGGGAGTGAAAAGACCCTGAAACCATACGCTTACAAGCGGTCGGAGTCTCGCATTCGTGCGGGATGACGGCGTGCCTTTTGCATAATGAGCCTACGAGTTACTCTTCACTAGCAAGTTTAAGCGCTTAAGGCGCGGAGGCGAAGCGAAAGCGAGTCTGAATAGGGCGATTGAGCTAGTGGAGGTAGACGCGAAACCGAGTGATCTACCCATGGGCAGGTTGAAGTCCCGATAGTCTCGGGATGGAGGACCGAACCAGTAAACGTTGAAAAGTTTTTGGATGACCTGTGGGTAGGGGTGAAAGGCTAATCAAACTCGGAGATAGCTCGTACTCCCCGAAATGCATTTAGGTGCAGCGTTAATTTTAGTGTCATGGAGGTAGAGCTACCAATAGGGCTAGGGGGTTTCACCACCTACCAAACTCTGATGAACTCCGAATGCCATGACATATAGTTAGCAGTGAGGCGCGGGGTGCTAAGGTCACGCGCCGAGAGGGGAACAACCCAGACCATCGGCTAAGGTCCCCAAGTGTATACTAAGTTGATTTAACGAGGTGGGAATGCACAGACAGCTAGGATGTTGGCTTGGAAGCAGCCATTCATTTAAAGAGTGCGTAACAGCTCACTAGTCGAGCGTTCCTGCGCGGAAAATAATCGGGCATCAAGTATACCACCGAAGCTGTGGATTCGAAAGAGTGGTAGGGGAGCATTGCAGTTGCGTCGAAGTCGTATCGCGAGGTACGGTGGAGCGACTGGAAAAGAAAATGTAGGCATGAGTAACGATAAAACGGATGAGAAATCCGTTCGCCGTAAGACTAAGGTTTCCTTGATCGATGCTAATCAGATCAGGGTTAGTCGGGACCTAAGGTTAAGCCGACAGGCGATACCGATGGAAAACCGGTTAATATTCCGGTACCCGTATATATTGCGATGGGAGGACGAAGGCGCGTAAGACTCGCCCCGTGACGGAATACGGGGTTGAAGGGAGGTAGGCGTTGAAGTGGATAGGTAAATCCGTCCGCTGAGCTGAGACCTGAAAGTATCCCAATCCCGCAAGGGAGAGGGAATAGTAGTCCCAAGCATACTTCCAAGAAAAGTCTCTAAGCTTCAGATATATACGGCCCGTACCGCAAACCGACACAGGTAGTCGAGGAGAGTATCCTAAGGCGCTCGAGTGATCCATGGCTAAGGAACTAGGCAAATTAGACGCGTAACTTCGGGAGAAGCGTCGCCCCGAGCAATCGGGGCCGCAGTGAAAAGGCCCAGGCGACTGTTTAGCAAAAACACAGGACTCTGCTAATTCGTAAGAAGATGTATAGGGTCTGACACCTGCCCGGTGCTGGAAGGTTAAGGAAGGGGGTTAGCGCAAGCGAAGCTCTTGACTGAAGCCCCAGTAAACGGCGGCCGTAACTATAACGGTCCTAAGGTAGCGAAATTCCTTGTCGGGTAAGTTCCGACCTGCACGAATGGTGTAACGATCTGGGCACTGTCTCAGCCATGAGCTCGGTGAAATTGAAGTATCGGTGAAGATGCCGATTACCCGCAATGGGACGAAAAGACCCCGTGAACCTTTACTACAACTTCACATTGTGCTTGAATATATGATGTGTAGGATAGGTGGGAGACTATGAAGCTGTCACGCCAGTGGCGGTGGAGTCGTCGTTGAAATACCACCCTTTATATATTTAGGTACTAACCCCAAATCTTGGGGGACCGTGTGTGGTGGGTAGTTTGACTGGGGTGGTCGCCTCCAAAAAAGTAACGGAGGCTCGCAAAGGTACCCTCAGTACCGTTGGTAATGGTACGTAGAGCGCATGAGTATAAGGGTGCTTGACTGTGAGATCGACGGATCGAACAGGAGCGAAAGCTGGCTCAAGTGATCCGGTGGTTCTGTATGGAAGGGCCATCGCTCAAAGGATAAAAGGTACTCCGGGGATAACAGGCTGATCCTACCCAAGAGCTCATATCGACGGTAGGGTTTGGCACCTCGATGTCGGCTCGTCACATCCTGGGGCTGGAGAAGGTCCCAAGGGTTGGGCTGTTCGCCCATTAAAGTGGCACGCGAGCTGGGTTCAGAACGTCGCAAGACAGTTCGGTCTCTATCTATTGTGGGCGCAGGAATATTGAGGAGGTCCGTTTCTAGTACGAGAGGACCGAAATGGACGAACCGCTAGTGTACCAGTTGTGCCGCCAGGTGCACCGCTGGGTAGCTATGTTCGGAACGGATAAGCGCTGAAAGCATCTAAGCGCGAAGCCGGCTCCAAGATGAGTATTCCCTGAGGGTCGTAGAAGACGACTACGTTGATAGGCTATAGGTGGAAGTGCAGTAATGTATGGAGCCAAGTAGTACTAATTACCCGATCGCTTCCTTTTTTAAATTTTTCCGCACGTTTTCTTTCTCACTCCCAACATTGTCTTTGACCTTTTACAGGTCAGGATCTCTCCACCCAACCCGGAGAGTGACAACCAAAAACATATGGAGCGCAAGCTCTAAAGATTTGCTGGTGGCTATAGCGTGGGGGCCCCACCTCTTCCCATTCCGAACAGAGTAGTTAAGCCCCACTGCGCCGATGATACTGCCGTTAGGTGGGAAAGTAGGTCGCTGCCGGCTCCCTCTAATTAGACCCATGTCTGTCCGCAGACATGGGTCTTTTCTTTTTACCCAACTCCCTCAGCCAATCACTTTCCGTAAATACAAAGGCAGATAGTCCCGGATCTCCCTCCCCGGCTGATGCAGCTGTACCTGTATGCCCATCGAAGCGGCCTGAGCCGTATTCTCATCCACATCATCAACAAACAAAACCTCCGTTCCGGTCACACCCAGGTCATCCAGCACATGCTGGAAGGCCGCAGCTTCCGGTTTTCGAGCGCCGATCTCGTGACTGTAATACACCTTGTGAAAGAATTCGTCTTCAAACGATCCTATCCCATATGCATTCCTCAGATAGGCACGGACCCACGTGATATGCAGGTCATTGGTGTTGCTCAACAGGGCAACACGAAATTCCGTACTCAACTCCTTTAACCAGGTCAATCGGCTCTCCGGCATGCCCAATAACATGGCATTCCAGGCAGCAGTGATCGCTTGTACCGTGGTGCCTGGAACACAACGCCCCTGAATTTCCCGGACAAATTCTGCATTGGATAGTTCGCCGGTCTCAAACCGTTCAAAAAACCGGGTGTCTTCCGCCCAACTCTTGAATCCAGGAGCTTGCTCACCCAGAAGACCTGTCAGCGCCCTTTCAGTGGCAGGGATGTCCAGGTCAAACAATACGTTTCCCAGGTCAAACAAGAGCGTACGGATATGCGTGGTGGCCATAGATGGCAAAGATGCACAGCCATTTTGAATTCCACTTTCGTTGGGTACTCCAATTGGATACGCTACCTTTACAACGTTGACAACTTATACCTGCTGTGAGTTGATCATCGGGCCCTTAGCTCACAAGGTTATCCCGCTCAAGAGCGGGATGACTCATAATCAGAGGGTCGCAGGTTTGATCGAATATCTGGTACGCGAGGCTGTGCAAGCGCAGTACCTTTGACATATGACTGGACAACGCAGGTTGATCTCGTCTTCGGGCCCTTAGCTCAGCTGGTTAGAGCATCTGACTCATAATCAGAGGGTCGCAGGTTCAAGCCCTGCAGGGCCCACTCTTTTCTTTCCAATGGGAGAGAAACAAATCATGAAAGAAGTGAAAGCTCAGCTGGTTACCCCGAGTACTCGGGGTGACTCATAATCAGAGGGTCGCAGGTTCAAGCCCTGCAGGGCCCACCCTTTTTTTTTACATCTTCTGGTCTCTGTCCAGTCATTGGGACAGCTGTTCAGTCGAAGACTCGATTCCCGATTCCCGATTTTTCTTGAATAATTGTTTTCAAGTGCTCAAATAATAAACAAAATGTTTTATATTTGAAGCGCAAAACAGGATAGACATGAGCACAGAAAAAGACTCCAAACTGAAGGCATTACAGCTCACACTGGACAAGCTGGACAAGACCTACGGTAAAGGAACCATCATGAAACTGGGGGATCGCCCCGTCGTTGAAGTAGAGGCGATCTCCACCGGATCGCTGACTCTGGATCTGGCCCTGGGGACCATGGGTTTGCCCAAAGGCCGTGTGATCGAGATCTACGGTCCCGAGTCCTCGGGAAAAACCACCCTGGCCATTCATGCCATAGCCGAATGCCAGAAGAAAGGCGGCATTGCTGCATTTATTGATGCAGAGCATGCTTTTGACCGGAACTATGCCGATCGCTTGGGCGTGGATACGGCCAACCTCCTGATCTCCCAACCCGACAATGGCGAACAGGCCCTCGAGATCGCTGAGAACCTCATCCGTTCCGGCGCTATTGATATCATTGTCATCGACTCCGTTGCCGCCCTCGTTCCCAGAAGTGAGATCGAAGGAGAAATGGGTGACTCCAAGATGGGACTGCAGGCGCGATTGATGTCCCAGGCTATGCGGAAGCTGACCGGGGCTATCGGACGGACCGGCTGTTGCTGCATATTCATCAACCAGCTGCGGGAAAAGATCGGTGTGCTCTTTGGCAATCCGGAGACGACCACTGGAGGTAATGCCCTGAAATTTTACGCCTCCCAACGTCTGGATATCCGCCGTTCCGGCAGTGCTTTGAAAGACAAGGAAGGAAATGTCATGGGCAACCATGTCAAGGTGAAGGTGGTCAAGAACAAACTGGCACCACCCTTCCGGGTTGCAGAATTCGATATCATGTACGGTGAGGGCATCTCCAAAGCCGGCGAACTGATCGACCTGGGAGCAGAACATGATGTCCTCGAAAAAAGTGGATCATGGTATAGCTATGAGGGCACCAAGATCGCCCAGGGCCGGGATGCAGCCAAACAGTTCATGCTGGATAATCCTGAAGTCGCTGCCGAGATCGAGCAAAAGTTGAAGGACAAATTGGCAGTGGGCCAACTGAAGGCCAAAGTAGAACTGGATGACGTCACCGACGACAACTAGGATCCGTTTTCTGACAGATACAAATGGCCGAAGACCAGCAATGGGATTCGGCCATTTTCTTGTTTTAACCTTCTCCGGACAATAAAATATTTATACTCCGACGAATTATCCGGCTATCACTTGCGTTAAAGGCATATATGAAGAAGAACTCTATCCTGATCATCCTGTTCCTTTGCCTGTCTGGTTTGCAGCTCCTGGCCCAGGAGGCTGAATTGCGGCGGGTCTTTATCGATGGGAAAGTGTACCCGGTATTGATCTCAGACGGCGATACCATGATCATCGCAGACCTGGGAACTGTCACCGTTAAGTCCAAACGCATCTTTGCCAGCAAGGAAGAAGAGAATCTCTACTATAAGTACCGGCGCTATGCCATCAAGGTCTATCCCTATGCCATCGAAGCGATCAAGGTATTCAGGGAAATGGAGAAGAGTACGGAAGAAATGAGTCGGCGTGAACGCAAACGCTACATCAAAAAGCTGCAGGATGACCTGGAACGAGAATTCGAAGACCCGCTGAAGAACCTGTCCAAAACCCAGGGCAAGATCCTGGTGAAAATGATCGAACGCGAACAGGACAGACCCATGTACGACCTGGTCCGGGAATTGCGCGGTGGGTTTACCGCCATGTACTGGTCCACATTTGCCTATTTCTATGGCTATCATTTAAAACGAGGTTACGTCGAGGGAGATGACCATATCTTGGATATGGTGTTGAAGGATTTCAATATCTCTTATGATATCGACAAGCCGGAATTTGAACTCCCGGAGAATTATAAAGCCTCCGGACAGGAGAAGAAGTGATAAAGTCGATCAGCCTGCCGAGGCGTATCTTCGCAACATGAGTCTCGATTACACCAATCAGAAGTTTGTTTTGGATACCAGTGATCATCCCCAGGGGTCGGTCACCTGGCGCAGCCCATCCAATCTGGCCATCGTCAAATACTGGGGCAAGCACGGTCGTCAACTGCCCCGCAATCCATCGATCAGCCTGACGCTGGATACGGCGCATACCACCACCACCCTGCACTATCAGCGTCGGGAACAAGTATCGTCAGATGGGATTTCCCTGGATCTGATGTTTGAAGGAGTCCCGGCACCGGCCTTCGCCGAACGCATCAGACGCTATCTGGAAAGCATTGGGAATATCTATCCTTTTTTGCGCCAGCTTCACCTCACCATCCATTCCGAAAACTCCTTTCCCCATTCTTCGGGGATTGCCTCTTCCGCGTCTTCTATGAGTGCTCTGGCTCTTTGCCTCTGTTCTCTGGAACGACATTTTTTTGATTCATTGGCAGACGAACAGGAATTCCTAACCAAAGCATCCTATCTCGCTCGTCTTGCCTCGGGTAGTGCAGCCAGATCCGTGTACCCGTTCATGTCGGCATGGGGAAGACATGGTGATATTTCAGGAAGTTCGGATGAATTTGCAGTGCCCTATACCGATGCCCTGCATCCGAGCTTTAAAACCATGCGCAATGCCATTCTGATCGTCAGTAGCGGGACGAAGGCGGTTTCCTCTTCTGCCGGTCACCAGCTCATGGAAACCCACCCCTATGCAGCGACCCGATATATTCAGGCGGGCCAGCGCATGAGTCAGTTATTGCCGGCCTTGCAGCATGGAGATTGGGACCTGTTCGGTCAGATCACCGAAAATGAGGCACTTACCCTGCATGCCCTGATGATGGCCTCGAATCCTTCCTACCTGCTCATGAAGCCCCAAAGCCTCCAATTGATAGACGCGATCCGGTCCTTCCGCGCGGACACGGGTCTGCCGGTTTATTTCAGCCTGGATGCCGGCCCCAATCTGCACGTGTTGTATCCTGACGAACATGCGGACAAAATAGAGTCCTTCCTGGAGGCGGAATGTATACCCGTTTGCGAAAACGGCGTCTGGATCGCTGATAAGGCGGGTGAAGGGCCGAAGGAGATACTCGAATAGGATGTTCTAGAAGACCAGTCCCTTTCCCGTGATCTCCGGGTGGTTAAGCAACCAGATCCGCAGTTCATTCATGGCCAGGATGGCAGTTGCTTCAATGTTTTTCATACGATCCTTTCCCAATTTCAGTTGATGTGTTCGAATCTCCTTATCATTCCCTGCGGCGATCCAGATCATGCCGACCGGCTTGTCAGGTGATCCTCCATCCGGTCCGGCCACCCCGGAGGCACTGATGGCCACGTCGGCATTAAATGCCCGGATCACACCCCGAACCATCTGCCGAACCACAGGCTCGGAAACCGCTCCATGGGTCTCCAGGTCGGCAATGGAAACACCGAGCTTTTCAATTTTCAGGGCATTGTGATACGCCACCAGGGTGCCCAGGTAGTATTGACTGGAACCGGGAACAGAGGTGATCTGATGGGCCATGGCGCCTCCGGTGCAACTTTCCGCTGTCGCAAGAAGAAGACCCCTGGAACGGAGGAGCTCTCCCAATGTGGCTTCAAGTGTCGTATCCCCCTCAGCGTAAACCGCCTGCCCCAGTTCTGCATGGATCATCTGCGCATAATGGGCCATCTCACGCTCTCGTTCTGCAGCCTGCCCGCCATAGGCGCTCAGACGCAGGCGCACCTGACCCAGTGATGGCAGGTAGGCCAGTTTGATATGGGATGGCAGCTGATCCTCAAATGTGCCAAGACGACTGGCAATCTCGCTTTCGCCCAGGCCAGCCGTCAGCAAGGTCCGATGGAAGATGGGAATGAGTCCCTCCTGTGTCTTCAATCGCGGTAGGCCTGCACTCGTCATGATGGACTTCATTTCATAAGGTACACCCGGAAGGGATATCAGGATACGCCCGTTCTCTTCGATCCACATCCCCGGTGCAGTTCCCATAGCGTTGGGCAGGAGGGTCGCATTGGATGGCATAAAGCATTGCTCCCGATGTGCTTCTGTAGCCGGTCGGCCGATCCGTTCGAAGATCCGCAGGATCCGGTCATAGGTGCCCTGGTCAAAGACCAGGTCGACCTTGAAAAACTCGGCCAGAGCGGTCTTGGTGATATCGTCTCGGGTAGGCCCAAGTCCGCCAGTCATGATCACCAGGTCATACCGACTCCAACCATAGGAAAGCGCATCCACGATTTCAGAAAGGTTATCTCTGACGGTCATGCGTCGGGAAATCTGGACCCCGATGGCATGGAGTTCCTGACCCAACCATGTCGAATTGGTATCGATGGTCTGACCCAGCAGGATCTCATCACCGATCACTAGGAGGAGTGCTTGCATATAAATCGGATCTCTTTGTGTTGGAAGGCGATGATCTCACCGGTTGAAAGATCTTCAACTCGCAGGGCCCCGTTCTGGTTCACGCCCTGGATGATTCCTGTAAAATCTTTGGATCGAACCAGGTCTTCAAAGATATAGATCTGTCCCAGGGCATAAAGGTTCTGGTGGTACTCCTTTCGAATCTGTTCGGCCTGCCCGGAACGCAACTGTGTATAGCGGATGTCCAATGCTTGTGAGATGTGCTGGAAGAGCTCCATCACCGAATGCTCCTGCCCGGTATACAGGCGAAGGGAATGTGGATGCAGATCCTGGATCGGAAAGGATTGCTGGTTGACATTGAGGCCGATCCCGATCACGGAGGATTTCAGGGAAGAACCCTGCCATTGATTCTGGATGAGGATTCCACCGATCTTGCGTTCCTCCAGATAGAGGTCATTCGGCCATTTGATCGACAGGGATGGACAAATGGGACGCAGGGCGTCCACTAAGGCCAGGCTGGTGATCTGTGCGAGGAGAAACTGGTCATCCGGCTGAAGGATATGCGGATAGAGTAAAAAGCTGCAAAGCAGGTTCTTTTCGGGCTCGCTTTGCCAACTACTGCCAATTTGTCCTCTACCGGCGGTCTGAAAGTCTGCCAAGACGGCCGTTCCTTCAGGTGGTGTGCTTTTTGATACCCTATCCAGCAGATAGGTATTTGTAGAGGATACCGTTGCCAAATGGATCAGATGGCGCCCAATAAGTGGTGAATGTGGTTCGTTTGACAATTCCGTTGAAGATTACCTAATTTTGATTTTGTCAAAAGTAAAGCTCATCATTTGAATTATCTGACCCGTGAAGCCCGTCGAGAGGCGGTCACTGATGAACGGCTGAATGATCTGATCATCGATTGTATCCAGGATATAAAAGGTAAGGACATCATTAAGTTGGATCTGCGTAAGCTCGAAGATGCCCCTGCGGATTACTTTATTATCTGCAATGGTGATTCTTCAACCCAGATCAAAGCTATTGGAAATCGTATATCCACACGCATCCAGGAGGAGGCCAATCTGAAACCCTACCATGTGGAAGGGAAACAACATGGCCGTTGGGTGCTGCTGGATTACTATCAGACACTGGTCCATGTGTTTCATCCGGAAACACGTGAGTTTTATGATCTGGAAGATCTCTGGAGTGATGCCGAGACAACAACTTATGAGAACCTTTAGGCCCTATTGGCCGTTTTCTACCTATTTCGATTAACAGAGGAACTATTTTATGGAAGACCCCCGTCAACCGGAAGGTGAAAAGAAAGAAAATCCGAAACCGCGTTTCAATTCCTACTGGGTATATGCGCTGATCGGACTGGCTTTGATCATCTTCAACCTAATCAGCTTTTCCTCCATCAGTAATGATCCCATTCGGTGGGATCGATTCTCACAGATGGTCAAGGATCAGCACGTTGAACGGCTTGAGGTCGTCAATGAGCAGTATGCCTATATCTACCTGAAGAAGGATATACTTTCTGATGAGCGATACAATGATGCTGCGGTCACCAAATTTGGTAGTCCCAAGCCGCATTACTATTTCAATATTGGCCCGGCAGAAGTGTTTGCCAAGCGCCTGGATGAGCTGAATGCCGGCCTGCCTGCAGATCATCGGGTAGAGCCCCAGTATATTGAGAAGCAGAACTGGCTGGGTCCGATTCTGGGATGGGTCTTACCCATCCTGTTGTTCGTGGGCATCTGGCTGTTCATCATGAGGCGGGTCAGCTCGTCGGGTGGCGGGCCGGGCGGCCAGATCTTCAATATTGGCAAATCCAAGGCGACGCTTTTCGATAAGAACACCAAGGTCAACGTGACTTTCGCCGATGTAGCGGGTCTGGATGAAGCGAAGGAGGAGGTCATGGAAGTCGTCGACTTCCTCAGAAATCCCAAAAAATATACCTCCCTGGGCGGTAAGATCCCCAAGGGCGTGTTGTTGGTCGGACCTCCGGGTACGGGTAAGACCCTGTTGGCCAAGGCCGTTGCCGGAGAGGCTGCGGTGCCTTTTTTCTCCATTTCGGGATCGGATTTTGTCGAGATGTTTGTCGGTGTCGGAGCATCCCGTGTGCGTGACCTGTTTAAACAGGCCCGGGAAAAAGCACCGTGCATCGTCTTCATCGATGAGATCGATGCCATTGGACGGGCCCGGGGGAAAGCGGCCTTCACCGGTGGAAATGACGAGCGGGAAAGCACGCTCAACCAGTTGCTGGTGGAGATGGATGGCTTCTCGACGGATAAAGGCGTGATCCTGATGGCCGCGACCAACCGTCCGGATGTCCTGGATAATGCCCTGCTTCGTCCGGGACGATTTGACCGTCAGATCGGTATAGATCGCCCTGACCTGGCCGGCCGAGGCCAGATCTTTGAGGTTCACCTCAAGCATATCAAGATCGGACCGGACATTAACTCCTCGCTGTTGGCGGAAATGACGCCCGGTTTTGCCGGCGCCGAGATCGCCAATGTGTGTAATGAAGCGGCCCTGATCGCCGCTCGAAAGGGGAAGGATGCAGTCGATATGGATGACTTCAACTATGCGCTGGACAAGGTGATCGGCGGATTGGAGAAACGGAGCAAGCTCATCGCCCCGCAGGAAAAGGAGATCATCGCTTACCACGAAGCCGGACATGCCATTTGCGGATGGTATCTGGAGCATGCCAGTCCATTGGTCAAGGTGACCATTGTGCCCCGTGGGATCGGAACACTGGGATATGCCCAGTACCTGCCCAAGGAGGAATATATCACCCGGACCGAGCAACTGCTGGACCGCATGTGTATGACCCTGGGCGGTCGGGCAGCCGAAGAAGTTGTCTACGGCAAGATCTCCACCGGTGCCCAGAATGACCTGGACCAGATCACCAAGATCGCTTACAGCATGGTATCTGTGTTCGGGATGAATGAGAAGGTCGGAAACGTCTCCTTCCATGGCATCGGACAAGACCAGTTCAACAAGCCCTATTCGGATGAGACGGCCAAGCTGATCGATGATGAGGTCAGGCAGATGATCGACAAGCAGTATGAGCGGTCGAAAAAGCTGCTTCTCGAACGTCGGGAGGAACTGGAAAAACTGGCCCGGCAACTGCTAGAAAAAGAGGTGTTGCACAAGTCAGATCTGGTTCGGCTGATCGGTCCCCGTCCGTTTGCTGAAAAAGAATCTCTCAGTGAGCAGGTCAAGCACCAGCATGAGCAGGACACTCCGCAGGAAACGGCAGAGGTGACCGAAGAAAAGCCGGCTACCTGATCTGACAGGATACCTCCCTGAAGTCCAAATGTCTATGCAGATCCAAATCAGGCAAATGGCCGCCTCCGACAATCCGAAAGTTGCCCGGATCATCCGCGAGGTGATGAGTTCCTATGGCCTGGTGGGTGAAGGGTATTCCATCATGGATCCGGAGGTGGATCATATGTTCGACACCTATATCCGCCAGGGAGCCAATTATTGGGTGTTGGAGTCTGAAGGTGAAGTGCTCGGAGGAGGAGGATATGGTCCCCTCGCCGGCGGCGAAGCCTGTCAATGTGAAGTCAAGAAGATGTATTTCCTGCCCGCTTTGCGCGGAAGGGGATGGGGCAGAAAACTCCTGGAAAAGATCCTGGCCGAAGCGAAGAAAACAGGCTATTCCTACGCCTATATCGAGACGGTGCACCAGTTGCACGAAGCCAATCAATTGTATCGGAAATACAAGTTTGAACCCCTGTCCGGCCCCCTGGGCGCCACGGGGCATGGCGCCTGTGATGTGTGGTATGGGTTGGACTTATGATCCCGATCAAACGAATAAAAAAGGGCCTCCAGTGGAGGCCTTTTTTTTATGGCGGAACGGAGATGATCAGAACTCCACTTCCTTTTCCAGGATCTGGTCCTTGCGTTTGATCTTCACGATCGCCTTCTTGCCTTTGCTGTAATTGGCCAGGGCACCCATATAGTCGTAGATATTCCCGACCGGTGTCTCACCGATCTGCAGGATGATGTCTCCATCTTCCATACCGGCGTTAAAGGCGGGTCGGTCGTCCAGGACACCGTCGATGCGCATGCCATCGCCCTGGTAGGTATAATCGGGCATGACACCCAGGGTGACCTTGAAGCTGGCTGCTTTGCGAGAGTCGGTGTCCTTAGTCTTGGCGAAAGCAAGTTTGTCCTCTTTGTTCAGCACCTTGATCATATCCAGGATAAAGTCGCCCACCTGCTGGATCCCTTCCATGTTGACCAGATCGGCATCATCTGTAGGTTTGTGATAATCCTTGTGCTGGCCTGTGAAGAAGTGGATCGCCGGAACGTCTTTCCGGTAGAATGACGTATGGTCAGATGGGCCAACTCCGCTATCGGTTGTGGTGATGCTGTACCCTTTTGTTTTGACATTCTCAATGGCAGGCTTTAATGAAGGTGATGTGCCCACGCCGTTGATCACCAGGACACTGTCCAGGCGGCCCACCATGTCCATGTTGATCATATAATTGGCAGTCGCCAGATCAATGGTGGGATGATCGGCATAGTGCTTGGAACCGAAAAGGCCGAGTTCTTCACCGGAGAAACCAATGAAGAGGTAGTTGTTGCCTTTCAGCTTGCTTCCTTTCAATTGCTCTGCGATGTATAGCATGGCGGCCACACCGGAGGCGTTGTCATCGGCACCATTGTGGATCTCATCCGTCTCAGTGCTCAGGGATCCACTGCCGGATCCGCCTACACCCAGATGGTCGTAATGTGCGCCGATGATGATGGTCTGTTTTGCCCCGTTATCCAGGAATCCCACCACATTTGTACAGGTTTTTTCTTCACCCTCCCCCTGTGTATCATGCGGGTTGGATGGTGCCTTGAAGCTGAAGGTCTGATAGTATCCCTCTTCCCCTTTCGGTGTCAACCCGATCTGGGAATATCGTTCGGCAATATAGCGGGAAGACAGGCGCTCGCCATCTGTGCCGGTCATCCGGCCCTGGGTCAGGTCGGAGGACAGGAAGGCCACATCCTTCTGGATAGTCCAGATGGAGGCCTGGGAGAATGCCACAAGCGGAAAACAGGCGATGATCATCCAGGAAAGGATGGGTCGGTAGATAGATGACGGAATACGCATGAACGGGAATAAACGGTGATCAATCAATTGCAGGGACAAAAGTACATCCCCTGTGACAAACACAGAAGGAACCCGGGGTGAGGATGTCAAAATCGGGGAGGAAGCGGTAAATTGTTGCTTCGATGAAGCGTCTTGTTATTCCACACCTGCATTCGCGCAACCTGCTGGTTCTCCTGAGTGGTCCACTGTCTTTTTTCTTCATTCTCTATGGATTGGACCTGGACCCGGGAAGACCTGCAGTTACTCAAATGGCGGCGATCACCGCCTGGGTAGCGATCTGGTGGTTCACTGAACCGGTGGACCTGGCGGTCACCTCCTTCCTGCCGTTCATCCTGATGCCCTTGCTGGATATTGCCTCCCCCGGCGAGACAGCTTCCCAGTACATGGATCCCATTATCTTCTTGTTTCTGGGCGGATTCATTCTGGCCTTCGCCATGGAAAAGTGGGATCTGCACACTCGACTGGCCCTGGGAATCCTCAGTAAAACAGGGGCCGAGCCGTCTCGCATTCTGGCCGGCATCATGATCGCTGCCTATTTTTTATCGATGTGGGTGTCCAATACGGCAACCGTCCTCATGCTGGTCCCTGCGGTCCTATCCATCATCGCGCATCTGCGGGGTGAGGATGTGTCTGATGGCACTCATCCGATTGCCATCGCCCTCTTGCTCGGTCTGGCCTATGCGGCCACTATGGGCGGCATGAGTACCCTGGTAGGGACGCCACCCAACATGTACTTCTACAGCTTTTACCAGCGCACCTTCCCCGGTGATGCTTCGGTCAACTTTGCCAGCTTTTTCCTGATCGCCTCCCTGATCACGGTCCTCCTGGCGGTGGGAACCTATGCAGTGATTCGCTGGCGGTATCTGCATGGACATCGAGGGCACCTGCCCCGACATTATTTCCGGGATAAATACCGTCATCTGGGAGTGCTCAACCGGGATCAGAAGGTCGTTATCGCCCTGTTCATCCTCACTGTGGTGGCCTGGTTTACCCGGCCTGATTTCACGTTTGGCGAATGGACCATAACGGGATGGGCCAATGCCCTGGGAGTGGGGTCAAAGGTCAACGATGGCATGGTGGTCGTATCCGTATGTATACTGCTCTTCATGATCCCGGCCAAAACGGAAAAAAGGAGGATCCTGGAGTGGTCGGATGTACAGCGACTACCCTACGGGATCGTCCTGTTGTTTGGCAGCGGTTTTGCCCTGGCTCTGGGCTTTATGGAATCGGGACTGAGCGACTGGCTGGCCGAGCGACTGGAGATCCTGCATCATGTCCATCCCCTGCTGCTGCTGCTGGTATCCGGGGTAGTGATCACCGTGATCTCCGAGTTTGCCAGCAATATCGCCTGTGTGCAGATGGTACTTCCCATTATGGTGGCGCTGGGTGCTGAAAGCGATCTGCCAGTCAAGGGGCTGATGCTGGCCACCACGCTTTTCGCCTCTCTCGGGTTTATGATGCCGGTGGCCACGGCACCCAATACCATTGTCTTCGGGAGTGGGATGATCCGGACCAGGGAGATGATCCGCACCGGTTTCTGGATCAATCTGATGGGCATTGTGTTGATCAGCCTGTTCATCTGGATGCGATTCGGGTAAAGGCCATCCCGGAGACCATATAGAATCTTGATGGAAATATGACAATTGGACATCCTGCTTCCCACCTAATCCGAAGCGGAGACTGCTATATTTGCAGCCCTTTTAATCAACGAATCTATGAGAACAGCATTTTGGTCCCTTCTTTTGTTGGGCATTGTCGCCTGCAGTCAGCCTGCAACAGAAGTGGCGCAGGAAGAATCCACGGATATCTGGATGGATTCTCTGATCCTCCCGGGAGAAACTCATTTCGCACATATTCGCCAGATGACCTTTGGTGGAGACAATGCGGAAGCGTATTGGTCCTTTGATGATCAAAAACTCATTTTCCAGGCAAAAAATGATGCCTGGGGTGCGCCCTGTGATCGCATCTACGTCACCGGCTGGGAGGACACCTGGACGGATACTCCAGCGCCGATGATCAGCAACGGGAAGGGCCGGACCACCTGTGCCTATTTCCTGCCAGGAGACACTACCGTCCTGTATGCGTCTACACACCTGGCCATGGACACCTGTCCACCTGTACCGGAACGGGGCCCGGGTGGAAAGTATGTGTGGCCCATCTATCCGAGCTATGACATTTTTGTGTCTGACCTGGATGGCAACATCCTCTCCCAGTTGACCGATGCACCGGGGTATGATGCCGAAGCAACGGTCTCCCCCAAGGGCGACAAGATCGTCTTCACCTCCGACCGGAGTGGTGACCTTGAGCTGTATGTCATGAATATCGACGGCAGCGACCTGATCCAGGTGACCAACACACTGGGTTATGATGGCGGAGCATTTTTCTCCCCCGATGGCACCCAGCTGGTGTGGAGAGCCAGCCGCCCGACCACGGATGAAGAGGTCAAGGCCTACAAGGATCTACTTCGTGAAGGACTTGTTGAGCCGACCAACATGGAATTGTTTGTGGCCAATATTGACGGCAGTGATGCGCGCCAGGTGACCCAATTGGGCAAGGCCAACTGGTGCCCTTATTTCCACCCGAGTGGCAAGAAGATCCTGTTCGCTTCCAATCATGCGACCGAGCGTGGCTTTCCCTTCAATCTGTACCTGATCAATGTGGATGGAACCGGTCTGGAGCAGGTAACTGCAGAGGATGCGTTTTCCGCCTTTCCGGTTTTTTCCAACAATGGAAAGTACCTGGCATTTTCCTCCAACCGGAACAATGGAGGTACCCGGGATACCAACCTGTTTATTGCGGAGTGGAAGGATTAGAAATTCCACTCAGATAAAAAATCAAAAAGGCCGGTCTCTTCCACAGGGACCGGCTTTTTTTATGGGTCAGTCGCTCGGGAGTGGGTATGATAGGAGGCTTGGACGGGCGTAGTCTGCGGTTTCATCCCTGGGTTTTGGATGCCACTCAGAACGGTGAACCCATTTTCATGATTTCCAAGCAGTTTTTGAAAATGATGATCAAAGATCACAGGCTCAACACCCCCTTGGCTACGAGATAGGGGATGAGGATGTACAGGAT
>JAUIEA010000081.1 GCA_030429045.1 Bacteroidia bacterium
TCTGGATGTACAGATCAACGGTCCGGATACATTGGGCTTCTTTTCGCCAGGCCAGAATCTCATTACCTATATCGGTATGGATGATGCTGGAAATACCGACACCTGCTCCTTCAACATTTTTGTCATCGATTTCATCGCTCCGGTTTTCACCGATTGTCCGGACGATCTCACAGTCGATGCGACCACAGATTCATGTACTGCTATTCTGGATCTGCCTGTACCTGAAGTAGGTGATAATTGTGGCGTGATAGCCGATCTTTCTTTCCGAATCGGGGATTCTCCTGATTTTATTGATTTTACCAATAATACCCAGGAACTGCCGGAAGGAACCACCACGATCACCTGGTATGCATTTGACGACTTTGCCAATGTTGACTCCTGTATCTATAATGTCACTGTCGATGGCGGTGGCGATATCGTGATCTTCTGCTCGACCAGCCAGGAGCTCTTTTCAGCAGCCGACAGTTGTGGTGCCACCGCTTTTTGGGATGCACCGAGCTTTACCGGTGGCTGCGGTAATACTGCAGATTGGGTACTCGAATCAGAAATGAACTCCGGAGACTTCTTCCCGGTCGGCGTCACCATCGTCACCGTTTACCTTATCGATCCTTCCGGACCGGATACATTGGGCAGCTGCTCATTTGACATCACGGTATTGGATGTCACTCCGCCGGTATTCGACTGTCCCGGGAATATCAATCTGGTCTCCGATCCGGATAGTTGCGGTATTTCCTTCTTCTGGGATGCGCCTCTCGCTACGGATAATTGCAGTGATACGCTGATCTACACCGTTGACGGCCCAGATCCCGGATTCTTCCCCAACGGCGTTTATACGATCACCTATACCGCGGCCGATGAATCTGGCAATATCGGCACCTGTGAGATCATCCTGTCGGTTTGTGATTCAGTGCCGCCGACGTTCACGAATTGTCCATCAGATACCTTGATCCTGCTCCCAGCAGATGTGGCTATTTGTGCTGCCTTTGTCGACTGGGAGGATCCAGTATTTGAAGACAATTGTACTACTGATGTCACGGTCATCCCGAGTGGACAACCGGGGACTTTCCCCACGGGATACCACACCATCACCTATACTGGAATAGATGATTGTGGGAATAGCTCGGTTTGCTCCTTCAACATCACCGTGCTGGATCAATTTGCCCCTGTTGCGGACTGTCCTGCTGATGTTACGATCGACGCGAACGACGGAGTGATCTCTGATGATGACTATTTCATTGACAGTCTGACCCTCAACGAATGCAAGGAATTGCAGGTATACTACCGGGACATCGGGGGAGCCGATAACTGCAGCGGGGTGTTCACGACCCTGATCAGTCCTGCAGGCGCAACCAGCGGATCCGTGTTCGCTGCGGGAACGTACACTCTGGTCTTTGCGATCACTGACGCTTCCGGTAATGCGGATACCTGTGAAGTAGACCTTACTGTCCTGCCATATATCATTGATGTCACAGCAAACAAAGAGGTCCTTTGTGAAGGTGATTCACTGTACCTGTTTGCAGAGACCATTGCCAACGCATCTTATTCCTGGACGGGTCCGAACAGTTTCACATCCACGGTACAGAACCCGATCATTCCCCTGGTGACTGCGGACAATGAAGGCACCTATGCCGTTTCTGTGACGATTGATTCATGTACGAATACGTTGTTTGGCAGCATAGACATCTTCGTCCTCGACCTTCCCGTCATCAATAATGACTCCTTCTTTATCTACAATGACGAGGTCATTGACGACGGAAATATCATCGGGAACGACCTGATCAACTTTGGCGCGAATGCGAATATTACCTTCCTGACCCAGCCAGCGTTTGGTACCGTAACCAACAATTTTGACGGCACCTTCGATTACACTCCTCCCGTCGGATTTGTGGGTACTGTTGAGTTTATCTACGAGGTATGCTACGAAGAGTGTCCGGATTATTGTGATCAGGCAGTGGTCACGATCACAGTGGATGAACGAGATGATTCATGTAAACCCAACAACCTGATCTCTCCAAACAATGATGCGCGGAATGATGTCGTTGTCATCGATTGCATCAAGGGTGGGAAATATCCCAAGAACGGGTTGAAGATCTACAATCAATGGGGTGATCTGGTCTACCAGGCTGCACCCTACAATAATAACTGGGCTGGTGATTACCTCGGTAATTCATCACAGCCCCTGCCAGATGGCACATATTATTATGTGTTCACCCGGGGTGACGGCACTGATGCAGTCACTGGATTTATCACCATACTTCGATAATGCAGAGGATCATGAAGATAAAGAACCTGCTCTTGATTGTGTTGCTCGGCCTTGGCGCCAGCACACTCCATGCCCAACAGGAGAGTCATTATACGCAGTTCATGTATAATAAACTCTACCTGAACCCTGCTTTTGCAGGCGCTGAGGGATTCGGAAGTTTTGTGGGGATCTATCGCAACCAATGGATGGGATTTGAAGGCGCACCAGTTTCTCAACTGGTCAGTTTCAATACCCCCTTCTTTGGTCAACGCGTTGGATTCGGGGTCGTTCTCAACCATGACAACGTCGGTATCATGAACAAATGGAATGGTGCCTTGAGTTATTCTTACGACCTGTTGAACAAGCCCAATGCCATGCTGAGGATCGGTTTTCAGGGAAGTGCAAAATACTATCAGATGGATTTTGCTGACCCCAACCTGATCATTGCCGATCCTGCTGATCCATCCGTGCAGTACAATATGATGACCAGTGATGTGTACTGGAATGTCGGTGCCGGTCTCTACCTGTCTGTCCAGAACTTTTTCTTTGGCATC
Organism: Bacteroidia bacterium; assembly: GCA_030429045.1. Lineage (GTDB taxonomy): Bacteria > Bacteroidota > Bacteroidia > Chitinophagales > Saprospiraceae > JAGNXB01. The sequence continues at coordinate 2,797 of JAUIEA010000081.1, forward strand.
TCAGCTCCTGGCCTGATCGAGAATGTGATCGGCTTCAATCCGAACAACAATGTCGAAACGGCGGCAGAAAGTCGACATTATTATGCCATGACAGGGTTTGCATTGCCTGTATCCAATGATCTGGTGATGCGTTCTTCAGTCCTCGGAAAATATGTCAAGAATGCTCCGATCGATGTGGATATCAACCTGAGCTTCGAGTTCAACAAACGATTCACCACCGGCCTTTCCTACCGCGTAGGCGGTGATGGTTACGGAGACTCTGTGGATGTGTTGTTATTTGGTCAGTTGACTCGCATGTTTGGCCTCGGGTTGGCTTATGATTATTCACTCTCAGACATCATGGACTCTTCCGGAGGCAGTGCAGAAGCACTGTTGCGGATCGATCTCGTCAAAGGCAGTGACAATCTTAAGAACCCACGTTTCTTCTACTAATTCCTCCCCCCGAAAGACCAGATTATGACTCGGTATATACTTGCTTTAGTTGGCCTTATTGGTGGCATGACCCTGGTTGCCCAGGATGCCACTGATGTTTTCGATGTAACGGTCAAGAATGAGACGAATATCAATTCGGCAGAACTGGAGTTCAGTGCTGCTTTTTTTGAGGATGGGATCCTCTTCATTTCTTCAAGGGAGGATGTCTTCAAATATATTGACCGCCGATTGCGGGACAATACGATGGGCATGTATTCAGCCAAGCGCGGATCGGATGGTCAGTTGCAAAAGCCGGTCATGTTTGCCGATCGCCTGAATACCAAGTATCACGAGGGCCCCTTGTGTTTTGACATGTCTGGTAATGATCTCTATTTCACACGAAGCAACTACCTCAAAGGAAAGCTGAAGAAATCTGAAGATGGTTGGGTAAAATTGCGCATTCTCAAAGCCACCCGAAGCGGTGACACCTGGGGCGACGCGGTGGATCTTCCTTTCAATGGTGACGATTTCGAAACCTGTCACCCGTCCCTGAGTCCGGACGGTGATCGCCTCTATTTCTCCTCTGATCGTCCGGGGGGCTTGGGTGGACTGGATATTTACTATGTGGATCGCAGCGGCGGTGATTGGGGCGAACCCGTCAACCTCGGTGCCTCCGTCAACACCAGCAGCGATGACGTCTTTCCGTTTATTCATGCGGATGGTCACCTCTTTTTCAGCAGCCAGGGCTGGGATGGCCTCGGCGGACTGGATATTCTCTATACCCTGCAGAATGAAGATGGCTCCTGGCAGCAGGCCCAGAATCTCAATGCACCCTTCAATAGTGACAAGGATGACTTTGGCCTGATCCTCGACCTGGAGACTAAAAACGGATACTTCTCCTCCGATCGCGCCGGTGGCCAGGGAAAGGATGACATATACAGTTTCTATGCCAGCCAGGGACTCAACAAGCTCCTCAAGGACAGGGCAATGGCCAATGCCGCCAAACCACGGCCCTTCAATGTATTTGTCGCAGATAATGCAAGTGGGGCAGAATTGGCAGGTGCCGACATCGCCTTCCTCGATCTGGAAGAGATGAATCTCTCCAATATTCTCACCATCACGGATGAAAATGGCAACCTGATCCGCATCCAGGCTCCGGACCCAAATTCGAATGAACTCATTCTGAAGGTCGAAATGGCTGATTCGGAGATCAAGGGCGTCACCGATAGCGAAGGTAAATTCGGCACCAACGTATCCCCCAGCAATTATGTCATAGCCGTAAATGCGGATGGTTATTTTCCAAAGCAGGTTCCGGTAGAGAAAGCGTCATGGCCCGAAGAGATCATGGTTTTGCTCGAACCCATGGGGGATGTCATTCCCTTCCGTGGCGTTGTCCTGGATCCGCGCTATAACACACCTATCGCAGGTGCCAAGGTGACCATTCAGGAGGAAGGCACATCAGAGGCTGTCGTCTTGTACACCGATCAGAATGGCCAGTTCAACTATTACCTGCCACGGGATAGGGACTTCGATGTGACCATTGAGAAGGATGATCTGAAAGCCAGCCGAAAAGTCTCTACCAGAGACATGGAACCCGGCAGCGAATTGGCCATTGCCTTTGACATCACCGATCCCAACGGGCGCAATCCATTTGCGTCTGGCAATGTCATTACCCTGCCGAACATCTATTACAATTTCAATGATGCCAGTATCCGTCCGGATGCCAAAACTGACCTGAATGGCCTGGCAACCATTCTCAAGCAATTTCCCAACCTCAAGATCGAACTGGCATCACACACCGATTCGAGAGGAAGTAGTGCTTACAATTTGAAATTGTCACAACGCCGTGCGGAAAGCGCATTGGCGTATCTCAAAACTAAAGGTGTTTCTCCGGATCGTCTCAGTGCCAAGGGATATGGAGAGAGCGAATTGAAAAATCAATGTGGCGATGGCACAAAATGCAGTGAGGCTGATCACCAGATCAATCGCCGGACGGAATTTCGCATTCTGGGAGACTCGCCGGTCAAGGTCCAATATGCCAACAACGAACCTGCTGTGATCGACAAGGCTGGCAGCAGCTCTTCTACATCAACTCCACCCTCCGCCTCAGGTAGTTCCTCAGATGCCGGAACCTTTGATGTGATTGCCGGAACCTTCAAGGTCCTGGCCAATGCTGAAGGCCGCCTGGCGAAGATCAAGGAGATCGGATACACCACGGCATCCATGCAACCTACCGGCAATGGTATGAATGCCATCCTGGTCGGGACCTACACATCTGCTTCAGAAGCCGCTTCAACCGTGAGCACGCTGGAAGGTCAACATCAGATCAACGCATACGTACGCAGAAAATAACCCGGAGAACACCCGGATCGAAGAGGCTATTCACCAGGTGAATAGCCTCTTTTTTTTACCCGGAGGGACTGAAGATCAGTTTAACTGAATCGTATCCCGGGTTGGATTAAAACCACCAAAGAACCCTACCCCACCTTTGACATTTGAATACAAGGGTGTCGGTTCCGCAACAGGACTTCCGCCGTTGCTGACCTGGATGGCCTGGGTCCGATGAAACTCATAGTAATGAGAAGAGACATGACGCATTTCCACCTGGACATCTTTGATCTCCTGTCCGGGGTCCAGATCCGCCTGACAGATCAGTTTCAATTGTTTTTTCTGGCCGTCGAATAACTGGCCATCCATAAGTATGGATTGATTGAGCAGATACGGCGTCAACGAAGGATCGTTGTTTTCTGCATTGGACACCTGGAAAAACCGCCTGAAACCCGGATCTGATTTCAGCCGGTATTCGACGTAGATATGATAGAAGTTGTCTTCGATCGGACGGTCCTGAATATGCAGGTCCAGTGTGAATACGATTCTTTTTTTACCCTCCGGAAGATCCGTCTGGACGAGGTCAGCATAACCGTCGATGGCCCCGTCTATGATCGCCGGCAACCGGTCAGTCGCTTCAACTTCGCCATACAGGTCATCCTGAATGCGCAGGGTATAGGCTTTGCCGATCTGTGGTTTGGTAAAGGATGCATAGACACTTCGCGTACCAATGGTTCCGGCAAGCAGGGTTTCGGGGGGCTCGTTTCCAACCCGTAGTTCGACCAGGGCATCCGCGAGAAAATCATCATTTGGTCCGTCCGAAAAGGGAACCACCGGCGTGAGAAAAACCAGAAATCCCAGATCGGGGTTGGAGACATCCACGAGAGGCGAAAAGGTCGCTGATACAGCCATCATCTTTTCTTCATCCTCGATGGGTTCAAAGATCTGCTCACACCCTGGTATGGACAGCAGGATCAAGACACCAATCCAACACCGGAGGAAAACACGCAAGCAGGCATACATCGACACGATCATTTGAACATGATTTGGTAACGAAGAATTGGCATCAGGGGCATGAGGGACACTTCCACCAGTTGTTTTTCCTGGGGATTGTAGATATTCTCCCGGATTCGGACAAAGAGTGGATTCTTGCGATTGTACAAATTGAACACTCCGATCTGGAACAGATGGGAGAACCGGGATTGGACATATCGGTATTGCAGGTTGAGATCCAGTCTGTGATAGTCTTTCATCCGATACCCGTTTCGGGATGAATAGATGATTCCCGGGATACCGGTATAGTAGGGCGATTCCCCGTTGAAGGTTTGGGTGGGCAACGTGATCGGATTGCCGCTGGCGTAGGTCCAGATCGCTCCGAGAGACAGTCCATTATTGATCTGCCAAAGACCCGTCAGATGAAGGACATGCCTTCTGTCATACCGGAATGGAAATGCTTTTCCCTGGTTGGTCTCTTCGAATTGCCTTCGGGTAGATGTCAGGCTATAGGCCAGCGTTCCGGTGACCGGTCCTGCGGTCCTGGCCATACTGAATTCCAGACCTTCCGACCGGCCGGTACCGCTGGTCACAAACGCCTCCCAATAATCGGGTAGAACGCCTCCCTGGATAACATTTCCATTGACCAGGAAATTGGCGCCGTCCTTGAACCCGAGAAGATGTTCCATCTGCTTGGTGTAGGCCGACAATTCCACTTCCCATCCGGACTTGAAAGCGAGGTTCATCCCCACCTCAACCTGACTAGCCTCCAGGGGGCGGATATTCTCAGTGACCGGCACCCAGAGATCCGTTGGAAGTCCCAGACCGGAATTGGTCAACAAATGCAGATTCTGGGTCATCCGGGAATAACTGACATGCATTCCAAACAACGGCACCGGCTGATAGGACAGGTACATCCGGGGTTGAAGGGAGACATACCCCCGTTCCTGGACATAAAAAAAATTGCCATAAACACCGATGTTCGCCGACCAGGCAGGTGAGATCTTGATCTGGTCCTCGATATAGGCATCCGCTTCCAGGGATCGGATCACCGGATAAGCCGGCAATGAATCCAGGTTCCTGACCTGGCCTCCACTTACAAAAATATCGGCATCCACACTGTTCTCGTCCAATGCGAGGACTCCGGGTTGAAATCGGTGTCGCACCAGTGAGGAACCAAATCGAATCGTATGTTCTGCCGATGGGTGATACTCCCCTACTGTTTTGATGGAGAGATCCTGGATCAGTGAGCTGAAGGAGATCAGGTCATATTGACGGCTGCTCAGATCCTGATCGCGTTCTTCATATTCATAGAAGTCCAGGAGACTGAAACGAAAGGTGCTGGAATGAATGGTCGTATTCAGGAACCATTGTGGATGTAACAGCCAATTCCACCTGAAAGCCGCTATGGTATTGCCCCAGATCAGATCGGACTGGGCCTTATCATTCACTTCCAGATCAGAGAATTTGACTGCCCGTTCTTCTTCCCGATGATAGCTGTCGTTTCCGGTATATAAACTGACATAAAACCGGTGCTTGTGACCACTGCGGAAGTTCATCTTACCGTTCAGATCATAAAAGGCGTAATCTGTAAATCCCTTTCGCCCAGCTTGCTGGTTGACATAACTGGTAAAGCTCTTGATCCATGGATCCAGCAAGGTTCTCCTGCCACTGAGGAAGAAGGAGCTCGACTCCTTGTCGATCGGCCCTTCCAGGGCAACCTTCGCGGAGAGTAACCCCAACCCTGCTTCCGCTTGAAATTCCTTGCTATTCCCCTCTTTCATCCGGATGTCAAAGACCGATGACAAACGTCCTCCATACCGCGCTGGAAATCCCCCCTTGTAGACGCTGGCACTGCGGATCGCCGGACTGTCAAAGATGGATAACATCCCGACTGCATGACTGGGACTGTATACCGGTACGCCATCCAGTAAAAACAGGTTTTGATCGGCATTACCACCGCGCACATGGACCCCGCCAAATCCATCACTTCCCGTTTGAATGCCCGGCTGCAGCGCCGCATACCTGATCAGGTCCGGCTCACCCCCTAGCGCTGGCAGGGCATTCATCATCCGAAGATCGAGGGCGGTCTCCGGTGATGCCTGCTTGATCTGGCCGGTATCGATCTCTGCCGTGACAACAATGGGTTCCAGCAGGCCGTCTGCCTGCATGGAGATATCCAGGGTCATATTGGACGTCAGCATGACCACCGTCTCTACGGGCTGATACCCCAAATAGGAAAACACCAGTTTATGCTGTCCCTCGGGAAGGGTCAGACTATAGAATCCATAATCATTGCTGGATGTGCCGGACAAGAGAAATGGCAGATAGACATTTGCAGCGATCTGAGGCTCGCCGGTGAGTCGGTCTTCAATCGTCCCACTGATCGTATAATGCCTGGGGGGAGGTACGACCCTAACCAGAATGATCTGTTGCTGAAGAACTTCATATGTCAGATCTGTACCACTCAACAAGTCTTTCAGGATCAAGCGGATGGGCGTGGACTTGTACACCTGCTTCTGCACGGCATACTCCCGGACCAGATCGTTGCTGAAACTCAGATTGACATCAGCCCGGCGGATCAACTCGATCAGACCCGATTCGAGTGTCCCTTCAGGGATCGTGACAGTAATTCGCCGGTCCAGCACATCCTGGGCCAACACCGGTGCACCCAGAACGAAAAGAAAGATGACTATGTGATAACGGACTCGCATGTTTTTCAGCGTGCCGTCCCTGATGATCCCTTATCCGGGTTTAACGGCACTTCCCGTCTGTAAGGTAATAAATCCCTAGCCCCGAGGATCGAACTTTCATCCCAAATGAACTAGCGATCGATTGCAGGACAGTGGTGGCATCGGCTCCCTGGAAACGGGAGGTGAAGGCACACACCTCATTTGCCGGATTGGCCAGGTTGATCTTGATCTGGTAATATCGTTCTACCGTGCGGATCACCTCATCCAGAGGCGTGGCCTGAAACTGAAGGATCCCTGTTTGCCAGGCCCAGGCATTTCCGGTCGGGTCCAGATCCACTGTACGGGAACCCTCCTTTCGATCCAGGAGGAGGCGTTGATTATCAACCAGTTCAACGCGATCGGAACCGTCACTTTTGGAAACGGCTACCCGCCCTTCACGGACGACTACCTCAAACAGACCTGCATCAGACAAAACGTGAAATGCGGTACCCAATACTTCGACCTGCATACCGTTTGCCCGGATGATAAAGGGTCGTTCCGGATCCCGATGAATGTCGAAAAACCCCTCTCCAATCAGCGAGACCTCCCGTACATGACGGCTGGAAAGATCGCCGGATACCTCGAGGATGGCCCCCGTATTTAAGGTGATCCTGCTTCCGTCTGCCAACACATGCTCCATTGGTTTCTCATCAGCGGTGAGGGTGATGACCTCCTGCGTTCCGAGCAGGAAGGGCGACTGAAATACCCAAATGCCGATGCCGGCAAGCACCACCAGGATGGCGGCGATCTTCATCCACTGCATCAGGGAAGAGGTGGACCGGGAAGATGGGGGCTGGATCTCGTGCGTGGAGGCAAACCGATCCCAGGCTGCTGAAAGATCGGGACCAGGCCCGTGGACCTCACCAGCGCTGGATTGCCAAATCAGCAAATTCTGCTGATAAAAAACCTCATTTGCAGGATCATCTGCTCGCCACCTGGCAAGGGATTGTGCTTCCTCCTCAGGAAGGGCTTGCCTGGACTCCAGGATGATCCACTGTATTACCTTTTCCTCCACGTTACGGGTTTAATACCAAGCAAAGGACAAACATAAAGGCGAATACCCCTATCCCGAAGCTGATGAATGTCAAATATCCGACAATCTTTATCCATTTGCTACTTCTGTAAATGGCTCAAATTCTCGCGCAAGAGCCTGAACGCCTTGGTCATCTGATTCTCTACTGTCTTGATGCTGATCTCCAGCAGGTCTGCAATTTCCTGGTTGGCCAATAACTCATATCGACTGAGGACAAAGACCAGTCGGCAACGATCCGGCAATGCACTGATCGCCGCTTCTATATCCTCCTGCAGCGATTTGTGGGCGGCTGCAGACATTCTCTGGTCGACATCCGGTCGATCTGCATCCTCCTGAAAGGCCCACCGTTTGCGTTCCTTGATCTTGTTCAAACTGTGGTTCACCACCGATCGATGAAGATATCCTCCCAGGTTGGTGCGGATATGATCCAGCCGATCCATTTGCCACAGCTTGCTCATGACTTCCTGGACCATATCTTCAGCCAGAGCCCGATCGGACAGCATCCGAAAAGCGGTGATCCACAAGGGTTTGTAATAGGCAGAAAAGATCGCCTTCATGGCCACTGCCTTCTGGGTCGGCCACGTTTCAACCCACTGGCGTTCACGAAGAGAGATGGTTCCGTCTGGTGAACTCATGATCTGAATTTCAATCTGATCGAATTCCCGATGACCACCAGGTCAGAAAAAGCCATGAAGAGCGCGCCCCACATCGGATTCAGGTATCCGAGAAAGGCCATTGGAATCGCGACAACATTGTAGGCAAAAGCCCAGAACAGGTTTTCCTGAATCGTTCGAAGAGTCAACTTGCTGAGATGGAACAAACGCAGCAGGAGCTTGAGATCCGGCTCTAACAGGGCTACCTTGGCAGACTGCATTGCGGTATGGGCGGCGCCGGCCATGGCAATACCCACCGAAGCCCGCTCCAGGGCCGGAGCGTCATTAATGCCATCGCCAACCATGGCCAGGCCTGCTTCCTCCTGGAGTTTGTCGATCAAGGCGTACTTGTCCTGGGGCAGTTGTGCTGCTACGACCTGATCAATCCCCGTCAATTCACCTACCCGGTCGACATTCTCTTTCCGGTCACCAGAGACCAGCCAACAGGCATATCCCTTCTTTTTCAATGCAGTGATCACACTCCTGGCCTCTGGCCGAAGCTCATCTTCCAGGGCGATATGACCGATCTTTTCTCCCTTGCGGGACAGGGCCAGGTGATATCCCTCATGGCTGTCGAGTTCATCCCGTTGCAAAAGGAGTTGCCGGCCTTCCTGATCCAGGGCTTTCATCCCCACCCCTGCCACTTCTTCGATGTCTGTCAATTCAAGGGCTGGATCTACGCGCGTATTGCCCAGATAACTCACCAGGGCCCGGGCAATGGGATGACTGGACCGAAGTTCCATCTGATAGATGGCAGACCGTACGACTGCTTCCAGGCCAGCTTTTGATCTGATCTGACGCACCTTGAGCTGACCAGTGGTCAGGGTTCCTGTTTTATCAAAGAGGACTGTTTTGATCCCCGCGAGCCGCTCGATCGTGGTTGCCCCCTTGATCATCAAACCGTTTCGGGTCATCCGCCCCAAGCCCACCGTAACGGCTGTAGGCGTGGCAAGCCCCATGGCGCAGGGACAGGAGATCACCAGCACGGCAATGGCATTCATCATGGCCTGACCGGAGGTGAATCCCAGAAAATACACACCGACCACATAGGCCAACACGGCTATACCGATGACCACCGGAACAAATATTGCACTGATCTGATCTGCCAGTCGCTGAATGGGGGGCTTATCGGATTGGGCTGCTTTTACCAGGCGAATGATCTGGCGGAACACCGTTTCAGATGGATCGACCGTCGCCCGGATGATCAGGTGGCCGATCATCATGGTCGACCCTGCGTACACCGTACTCTCCGGTTGTTTTACTGCGGGAGCACTTTCACCGGTCAACATGGACTCGTTGGTTTCGCCCGTCCCTTCCAGGACGATCCCGTCAACTGGTATGGCTTCTCCCATTCGGACCATCACCGTGTCTCCGACCCGAAGATCTTCGACCGGAATATCCATGAATTTGCCCTCTCCCATCCAGAGGCGTGCCTGTTGGGGTCGCAGGCTCTCCAGTTCATCGATGGCGGTGGTCGTTCCGCGCAAAGCCCTGTCCTCCAACAAATTGCCCAGCATCACCAGGGTAATGATGGATGCCGCTGTTTCAAAAAAGTAATAATCCGGGTTGCCCATCCACAAGCCGATACAACTGTAGAGAAAGGCTGCAGAGCTCCCCAGGATGATCAGTACGTCCATATTGGTCGTTCCACGTCGCAGAGCCGACCAGGCGCTTCGGCCAAAATGTTCGACGCCCAGGATGAAGACCGGAAGTGTCAGCCCAAACTGGACCCAGGGATGATGGATATAGGGCAGCTTCACGCCTCCGAGATGAAGGAGGTGATCCAGGATCATCGGACCGGTCAGGATGGCAGCGATGATAAACTTCACCTGGATGGTCAGTTTTGACGCCGATTCATCCCGGCGAACAACCCGGTATCCCAACCGATCTATTCCCGTGGAAATCTCTTCCAGGCGATCGGCCTGTTCCACCGTCCGAAATGTCACCTTGTTCTTTGGCACATCGACAAAGACTTCGGACATACCCTCCCCTTCCAGATAGTGACGTACTGTCCTGGCGCAGGAAGAACAGGTCATTCCTTCCACAATCAGCTGCTTTTCCACCAGACGATCCTTGCTCATATCTCAGTCACAGGTATTGACGATCAGGGTCCTGATGACTGCTCCTCAGCGTTCATCAGGTATCAAAGATAGTAACGACGAAACAAGCGAATGGTTAATCCCACCCGGAAGTCCGTTGATGGGTGGATCATGCCCGGAGAAGTCGGACCGGCCCAGTGCCATCCAACCCGTTCCATACCCGAGGCGGTCAGAATCTGTCGAAACCACGGCGAGATTGCAGTCAGGGTTGAATTAGTTTCACTTGGATCTCAAAAACCGACAAAAAGAGTTTCCTATTCACGGGGAATCTCGTAATTTTGCGTCTCAATAATCTGGTGGCTATAGCTCAGTTGGTTAGAGCATCGGTTTGTGGTACCGAGGGTCGCCGGTTCGAATCCGGTTAGCCACCCAAAGCCCGGCGAATGCCGGGCTTTCTTTTTTATGTTCAGACTCATCCGACTCATCCAATATTATTGGCATGCCCGAACGGCATACAGTATGCATTCGCCTGTACTGTATGCCTTCTGCCGACAGGTTCTGGATGATCGACGCACCTATTATGCGTTCGAGGAGATCGAGGCGTGGCGCCAGCATCTCCTTCATGACCACACCGAAATTGATGTCGTTGACCATGGTACCGGGCGCGCTTTGGAAGGGTCTTCGAACCGGATGATCTCGCAGATCGCTGCGACCAGCCTGAGTCAGCCCTGGAAATCACGATTCCTCTTTCGTACAGTGTTGTGGTGGAAACCACAGTTCATTCTCGAGCTGGGCACCTCCCTGGGGATCTCTTCAGCCTATCTCTCATCGGCCTCGTCATCTACGAGGCTCGTGACGGTTGACGGTTCTGCCAATCAGCTCCAGACCGCCCGGAAGGGCTGGGATTTACTGGGATTGAAGCAGATCGAGGCATGGCACATGACCTTTCAGGATGCAATGAAGATGATCCCCTGGCAACGGCACGATCGAATGTTGATCTATCTGGATGGGGATCATCGGCCCGAACGGGTCCTGGAGATCCTCCGGGAACTTCATCAAAAGGCCAACCAGCCTTTTTTGGTGATCATTGATGATATCCGATGGTCGGAGGACATGTGGCGTGGATGGCAGGAATGGACGAAGATCTTTGCCTCAGGTGCATGGCTGGATCTTTTTCAGGTCGGTATCTGGATCCAGGATCCCGTATTTCTGGAACCCCAGGACCAGACCCTGATCCCTTCCCGATTGAAGCCGATCCACCTGGGTTGGATCTGATCAGCCCTTCTTAAAACCGATGCCGGACTTGGACCATTCAGACCGGTCCATCTGCGACCGAACCTTCTGTACCAACGCTCCGGAAAGCACCTGTGCATCCGAATGTGAGCCGGATCCGAAGTCTCTGGCCACGGCTGTTCGATGTGCTTTGATCAGCTCTTCCAGCAGCTGTCGGATGGTTCGGGCATTGCCGAAGTACCGGTCCCGCCGTTGATGAAGTTTTTCCACCCATTCTGTGAGCAGTTCAGCAGCCTCCTCGTCCAGGCTGTACCCCTGTTCACGAACAAGATTTCGAGCGATCTCCAGCAGTTCGGTTTCAGCGTAATCTTCAAAGACCAGGGTGCGATCAAACCTCGAATTCAGGCCCGGGTTGGCTTTCAGGAACACTTCCATGTTGTCCGGGTAACCGGCTACAAAGACATAGAACTGTCCACGTTGATCCTCCATCCGCTTGAGGAGGGTCTGGATGGCCTCATCGCCGAAATCTCCGGCACGGCCCGAACCGGGCTGCGTCAGGGAATACGCTTCATCGATAAAGAGGACTCCGCCCCTCGCCTCTTCGATCCGTTCCGCTGTTTTGATCGCGGTTTGCCCCACGAATCCGGCAACCAATCCGGCCCGGTCCGTTTCGATCACATGTCCTCTTTCCAAAAGCCCCAGGGCCTTGTAGACTTTCGCCAGGATCCGGGCGATGGTGGTTTTTCCTGTTCCGGGATTCCCGATAAAAATGGTGTGCATGGAGAAGGGATCCCGTTTCCCTTCTTCCCGGGACAGTTCAAATTTGATGAGCAGAACAAGGTCATGGATCTCCTGCTTGATCGTCTTCAAGCCGACCAGGGAGTCCAGTTCATGGATCGCCTCAGCCAATAATTCCTCGTCGACCGGCAGGCGGACGGTGCCACTTGTCGGGGCATGGGTCGCGAGCAGTACATCTTCCGCCGAGATAGTAGACAAAGCCTCATCCGGTACTGAGTCAACATCCTCCGATCGCATGATCCGCAATCCCAGTTGGATCTTGCATTTCTCGATCAGATCATACACATACCTGGCATTTCCGAAGGTCCGATCCCGGTCCCGATAGGCGCGCACGATCACCTGGTCGAGAAGTCGGGTTGCCTCTTCGGTCGGCTTGACGTCCATGTGTTCAGCGGCCCGCACGGCGATCTGTTGTAATTCGACCGGTTGATAGTCACTGAAGTCCAGGATGATCTTGAACCGGGATCTCAAACCCGGGTTGCTCGCCACGAAGTGATCCATTTCGGAGGGATAACCGGCGGCGATCACGGCGAGATCGCCGGGGCCATCACTCATTTCCTTCACGAGCATTTCGATCACCTCCCGTCCAAAGTCCTTGGCATCATCATTGGTCCGGGCCAGGGCGTACGCTTCGTCGATCAGGAGTACGCCACCCCTGGCCTGGTCCAGCGCATGGCGGACCTTGGGCGCCGTCTGCCCGATGTATTCCCCTACGAGGTCGGCCCGATCCACAGAATGGACATGTCCTTTGGACAGCAGGCCCAGTTGGAAATAGATCGCTCCCATCATGCCCGCCACGGTGGTCTTACCGGTTCCAGGATTTCCCTTGAACACCGCGTGCATTTGTACCTGGTCCCGTTCAACAAACCCTCTTTGTTCGCGCAGTCGGAGAAACTCCATATACAGGGCATGCTCGCGTACACTGCGTTTGACCTGGTCCAGTCCGACCAATTCGTCGAGCTTTGCCAATACCTGGGCCAGGCCTTCTTCATTCGGTTTCGGATTGCCCAGGATCCTGGCTTCCTTCTCCCCCGGCAACCAAACCAGGGGGAAGCCGGTCTCCTGCTGGAAGCCGAATGGAATATGGACCGTGGCGACCAGCCTGTCCATAAAGATCAACTCCGCCGTATAATTACCCTCTCTCCAGGAGCCCTTGGTAGAGGTCCCCCAGCCGATGGATAGCCGTATCGTCTCCAGGTCCGGATCCACTTTCATCAATTTGACGACCTGTCCCTTGAGCTCCCGACTCTCATTGTAAAATCTGGTGATCAATTCCAGGTGCCAGGGGATGTCCGACAGTTGGTTCGCGAACTCGGCCTCGACATATACATATCTCGTCTCCGCGAAATCCATTTGCTTCAGGTAGGTCCGCTCCTCTTCCAACTGATCTTCAACCGATGCCTCGTAGAGGCGGACCGACTTCAGCTCGAGGTAATCGCCGGGGATATCTACCGGGCGTTGACCAGTGCTTTGTACATAGAAATATCTGGTACCCACTTTTTTTCCGCCGATCCAGGCTTCCCAGACGTAGGCTCCCGGCTTCCAGAACAGGCCGATCTTCTTGTTCCCCCAACCTTCGCGGATATAAGCTACAGGACTGGATGCGGCTATTTTTCGTTGCAGGACCAGATTACAGATCTCCTTGGACCGTTTACCGGCTCTGAAACACTTGAGTTCGACCGAAACCTCCCAATCCTCCTGTTCGAAGGCCTTGTTTACCAGGCTGAGCTCGACATAGATATAGGAGATCTCCCCCTCATCAAATACCTGCCGATAGCGTTTGCGGTTGTTTGCCAACCACTCCGTATCCGCATAGGTCTTGATATCCTGAAAGGCGAACCTTGCTTCCCGTTCTATTGAACCTGCTATCTCCGATTCCATCCCTGCCATGTATTAGATGTGCAATATACACTCCACTCTAATTAACGCAGTTTGGCCCACTCTGTTCTCAATCTGGTACACGGTACCATGAACCAGGAGGACCTCCTGTTT
>JAUIEA010000082.1 GCA_030429045.1 Bacteroidia bacterium
GTCATAACCATCAGCAATCGCTGTGGCATACCAATCTGCAACACCTACAATAATGTCATTAGGCTTAACTACATATGGGATGGACTTTTTTACGGGTCCTTCACAAGCAGCCAACGTTGCTGCAGCCGTAGTAAACCCAACGTATTTTAAGAAGTCTCTTCGCGATGTAGATGAGCTTTCTAAGGTTTCTTTGTCCCCTAAAAATTCATCTGTTGGAATTTCTTCTACAAACTCATTTTTACTAAGTGCTTCTATCACAGAACTATCGGTAAGTTCTTCAACACTTTTCCAGTACTTTTTGTTTGAAGCCATTTATATTGGAATTTTCTTCTTTCTAGTTTTTATTAATAATGACACTTTCCACACTCAAGACCCCCCAATTGCGCTGCAGTTACTTGCTCTACACCATATTTCTTAGCCAATTGATCGTGTATCTTTTGATAGTATTCATTTCCTTTTAAATCTACTTTTGTCTCTCTATGACAATCTATACACCACCCCATAGTTAAAGGAGAGTATTGAGCAACAACTTCCATTTCTTCGACCTTACCATGACATTGCTGACATTCTACTTTACCCACAGTTACGTGCTGTGCATGGTTGAAATAAACGTGGTCAGGAAGTTGCCGATGAAGATGGGCAGGAAATAGGTTCCCATATACAGGGCCTCTTTTCCCTTGGGTGAGATCAGGGCGATAAAGGAGGAGAAGGTAGGATTGGTCATCATTTCGCCGATGGCAAAGATGATGATCCCCAGGATGGTATAGAAGCCGTTCCCGGTATAGAAGGTGATGCCGATACCGATTGCTGCAATCGTGAATCCCGTGATCATGGCACTCACGTGGCGGATCTTCAACACGAAGTAGGAGACGATCAGCTGGAACAGGATGATAGCACCCGCATCCAGGTTGATCAGCATTTCCGGATTGACGGAATCGCCGCCACCGCTCATGGCATTGGCCAGCCATGGGGAGACCTGGGCGATAGAGTCGTGGAGGGCCTTTGTGTTGACCCAGTCTTCGATAAAGGTGGGCAGGGTATAGAAGAGTTGATTGAACATGGTCCAGAAGCCCACCATGATGATGAGGAGCACGGAGAGGCGTTTGTCTTTCACTGCTTCCCAGATCTTGATCAGGGAGCTCTTGATGGCTTCCGGAATGGTTTCTGTGTTTTTCTCACGGTCCGACTCTTTGTAAAAGAGGAGGAGGATGACCAGGTTGATGGCGATCACGATGGCGGCCTGGAGGAAGATGATCTTCCAGCCAAACTGCGTGCGCAGGGTGGAGGAAAAAGCCGGTCCGATGAAGCCGCCGATATTGACCATCATATAGAAGATGCCAAAGCCCAGTGTCGAGTTGGACTCATCGGTGTTTTTGGTGATGATGGCAGACGCCACCGGTTTGAACATGGCGGCACCCACGGCTACCCATAGAAACACCATAAAGACCATGGCATAGGACTGCACTTCGCCCATGAGGTAGTATCCGGAGATGAGCAGGGCGTAGGCGATAATGAGGGAGAGCTTGTAGCCGATCTTGTCGGCGAGTACCCCGGTAAACAGGGGCAACAGGTACAGGATGGCGGTGACGATCCCCATGATCTGTCCTTTCTCGGTATGGGTGAAGCCCAGGCCACCTTCGTCCGTCGATCCGGTCAGGTAAAGCGCCAGGACGGCAAAGAGGCCATACCAGGCCCATCGTTCGAACAGTTCCATCACGCTGGCCACCCAAAATCCTTTGTTGTAGGATTTCATGACGCCGAAAAAGGATTTCTTGTCTGTACTCATGTTGGTTGATGTTTAATGGTGTTTTCCTGTATTCCTGCAATCTTCGCGTGGTCGAATCATGTACCGTTCATATGACCGAAGGGCTTTGTCATGATGGACGAAGGGTGCTCCACGACCCGCCAAAAGCGCAACAATATAGGTTTTCTATGTTTGGGAGGGGGGAGGGAGTATCAAGGAACAATGGGACCCTGCCACATCAGCTTGTTCGACCTGGTCTTGAAATATTGAGACACAAGCACTCTACAGGAGCCTTAGCAATGAGTCTTTGACTGGTGCCCTGACAAGCTCGCTATTACCTTCTTCGAAAAGGATTCGAAGGCAAAATGTTCAGTATTCATAAGTCAATGATTTGCGTGTCCAGTTCTTGAATGATTGACACACTTTATGAAACAGTCTCTCGAACGATCCAATCGCACCTTTCGAGAAGATGTCCTGGATGTATTGCTGTTCTCCAATATAGCAGACTTAGAAGTGAGAATTGATAAATTGAACACAAGGGATAATATTTGACTAAAACGTGGTTTGCTTGAGGACTTTGGTTGGACGAACTTGTGAGTCTTAATCCTTGGGTTTGTCAAAGGATGATAATATGGAATGGTAATAAATTATTATTTAGCCTTATCCTGAAACTGGTAAGGTAATGGCCTATATTTCATTTTCATTACAAAAATGGAAAAACCAGACAGGAAACTGATCCCCGCCTGGTTTTGGATGTTTAGATTATCAGTTGCCTATCACATTATTTGCTTATTACAAACTGCTTTGTTTGCCGACCTTCTTCTGTATTGATAGAAAGTAGGTACATGCCATCCGGTAGCTGAAAGTAATTTAGCTCAATGGTCAAAACAGGGGTATTGATTTCCTGTTTTTGTAAATACAGAACAAGCTGTCCAAGGTGATTGTAAATGGAAATCGATATTTCTTGGTTCATGTAGTTGTAAAGAAAGACATTGAGTCGATCCATTGCAGGATTAGGATTGATGTCAAATCCTTCTGAAAAGAACTGACTAGCTGCGGCGTTGCTTGGGAGAACTTTCATATTGTTCCCACCGCAGTAAACCTGATCACATTCACCGATGTAATCTCCATGACCGTTTAAATGGTTGGGCACTGCATTTGAGTTGATGCATAAATCGTGACGGTTGGCTGGGTCACCTGGTGGTATATGGCAAATTGTGACTTTGTTGCCATTATTTCCACATGGCCAATTAACCATTTCGTCCAGATCGATGCAATCCGGAATACCATCATTATCAGAGTCAAGGGAGTCATTGCACCCTGGCCATTCATCGCACTCATCACCTGTACCATCACAATCTTCATCTTCCTGATTTGGATTTGATACACTAGGGCAGTTGTCAAGACAGTCTGCGATTCCATCATTGTCCAGATCAAATCCTTCATCCACATAGCCATCACAGTTGTTGTCTTGACCATCGCAGATTTCTGTGTTGCCGGGATAGTTGTTTTCGTTGTTGTCATCGCAATCACCAGCGCAAGAAGTTACTCCATCATTGTCCAGATCAAACCCTTCATCCACATAGCCATCACAGTTGTTATCCAAACCATCACACACTTCTATAGCTTCAGGATGAATACTTGGGTCAGTATCAGCGCAATCACCTTCGCATGTGGTGAAGCCATCATCATCCATATCGAAGCCTTCATCAATCAGTCCATTGCAGTTGTTATCGACACCATCGCAGATTTCTTGCTCGCCAGAGCCTCCGTTTGAACATGCATCACTGAGAATTTGTTCGGTCTCGCAGCAGCCTGTGTTGCCGGAAATGATTTTTGTCCCATTTCCATTTAGAAAATCACAAACTGGTTGAATCGCACAGAAACTTAGCTGATCATTGTTTTTAATAATCAATTGAGTGCCCAGGTTTACAATAGCGGGCAACCAGTTAAGATCGGTTATTCCTGAGTTGTTTTGAAGAGTTAAGCCTATAGAGATACTGGTTAAATTGGCGAACTCTGGAAATGAGTTGGCAACTGTGTTGTCTATCCTTAATACGCTGCCAACTGACTGTAAGGCGCCAAATCCGGAAATACTACTTAGTGATTGGTTATTATATATCTGTATATAGCTGGATGTTGAAGTAACGTTTTTTGGTGCTGCAAAATTGGCAAGCGATGGGTTGCCGCTAATCAGTATGTCAATAAGATTGTTAGACCCGACGTTAGATAAGTCTATATCAGTAACGCCCGTATTATCCCTAAATACGATACTTCTACCTATAAAATTAAGATTAGGAAAATCAGGAAAATCAACAGCAATGGTATTGTCAATTCTAAGGTCAGCACCTATAGATTGCAAGGCATCAAATCCAGTAAGTGCAGACAATGATGGGTTGTCTTCGATGATAATATAACTTGAGGTAGATGTTACATTATTTGGAGCCGCAAAACTGGATAGGGAGGTGTTCCCTTTTACATGGATATCTATTAAGTTGGTTGATCCAACGTTAGATAAATCTATATCATTTACACCCGTGTTGTCCCTAAATACGATGCTTCTACCTATAAAAGTAAGATTTGGAAAATCAGGAAAATCAGCAGCAATGGTATTATCAATTCGTAGATCGGCGCCTATAGATTGCAAGGCATCAAATCCGGTGAGCGTCGACAATGATGGATTATCTTCGATGATAATATAGCTTGATGTGGTTGTAATGAAGTTAGGAGCATTAAAAGTGTTTAGTGAAACATTGTTGTCAACATAAATACTAGTAAAATTGGTGGAGCTTACATCATTTAAATCCAAGGCGACTAAATTAGGGTTATTGCGTATATCAATATGGCTTCCTATGTAGTTTAAATTGCTAAGCCCATTTGCGTTAACTAAATTGGTGTTGTCTGAAATTCTTAGAAGCCCGTCAATTTCAGTAATTCCAGTCAACATGTCTAAATTAATAATGTCAGTTGAGGGCCCAATGGTTAAACTATTTGTCAAATGAGTGCATCCGGGGTAGTTTGTTGTGAAATCATCTACTTGTTGCTGAGTAGTCAGTGTAATACTTGTTGCTGGACATTGGGCGCCAAGCCACACTGTTTTTGAAATGAGCAGAAGGCAGAAAAGCAATTTGTTTACTAAGTTATTTTGTTGTAGGTTTTTCATAATAACGGATTTAAGTTAATTTATTATTTTACCTATAGTGGCATTGATATGTGGGTTTATTAATTTCAGCAATTGTAACTTGTACAATTTGAAGTATATGTCTTTAGTACAGGACGATATTTATTTTTTCCTTAAAATCGATACGACATTTAATTCTAAAAGTATTGTTGGCATTCTACTGACTAGTAATTTGCTTTTATTTTGCTACATAGTTGTTTTGATTATTAGACTATACATTTGTTTTAATTGTGGGAAAAATATAATTCTATAGTTTGTCATTGTGCGTATCATGTGGTTTCTAGCAAGGGCTGTTTAGATTGTCGATATTATACATTAGGCTATGAGTGATTATATTAATATAGTGATTAGGTTGGTTGATGATACGGTTGAGTCTTATGTTTAAAATTACATAAAGTTGTGGTTGTTTGCATTGCTACATTGCAATTTCCCCATATATTATTACCTATTTATTGGTATTCGGCTGCATTTAGTATTGTTCCTATTATCTGATATTATTTGTTGATCTCTTGCGCTGGTGAGTGAGCCTTTGTCTTGAAATGTTATCAATGCACTTTTAGTGTACAATTAGAGTACGCGTAGTGTTTGATGATAGTACGAGGGATGAATAATGGGAGTGCCAGGGATTCGCTACTGATACAGGTATAAAAACCTTGAGACGCATAGACCATGGGGTATATATACGAATGGATAGGAAGGTTCAGTCGTCCTACGACTCCCCCCAGCCCCGCGCACCCATCCGGACGATCTTCTTGGTTTCCTTGCCCTTAAGGACTTCGCCCTTTTCCAACCGGACGATGGCGCCGGTACCAAGGTCTATGAGTGGTTACACTGGCATTTCGAGTCATACGGCATTCTCCTCACTGTTGGCCAGTTCGGCATAACCGGACTTGGATACGCCCGGGGCTGGATCGACAAAGGTGTTATTGTTGATGGTGATGGTGCCAGTCTGATTGTAGTAGCTGGCAAATGATTTGTTGGCCCTGGAAGCGGGGTGCTCAGGGACAGTAATGTATAGGATTCACTTACTCACGCATACAGAGCGAGCCTGGAGAGCCTTGGGTTTTTATGATCTGGGTAGGAACCCAGCATGCGGAGTAAGAAATGGATATCGGCCAAATAAAGGCTTGGGGTGTGCAGACGTGCAGAGAGGTTCGTCTTCAGGAGCCCTGGTTTCAAAGGAAGCGCCTCCGAAAGCAGAGAGATCTCGATGATACCGACCAAGCTGCAGGATACCTTCCACCAGCCTTCTGGCACGAGCTGCACAAAGTTATGTTAGTTCTCAGTCCTTAGCGGGATTGGGAATGTCTTGTCTGAGGTGGAGCAACGAGAGTACGATGAGCACTTCTCCAGCTGCGGTTACAAAGCTGATCAGTTCCCACCCGTCTGAAGCAAGGCTGATGAATCGACCCAGGGATACCACCCCGACTGTTATGGCGGCGCCGAACAAGAGGTCGCGTCTTTTGTAAAAGGCGCCGATAAACGTCATACAAATGATGGCCAGGCGTAATCCACCTACGGTGCCACGAATGTTGGAAAGCCCCACCAATTCAGCATCTGCTGCAGGAAGAAGACCAATGCTTGTAATGTTCAGAGTTGCCAGTGGGGTAAAATATGCCTGGAACCAAAAAGGCAATAGGAACAGGCACGTGCTGTATACTATGACTTTGGCTACTACCAGCGTAGTATTCTTCATGTTCTGCGTTTTGAATTGATGATTCACAAAGGTGCAGCACAACGCTTAAAGAATGATGATACAAAAGGTCCTTTGACTGATACTTTTACGCCTATGCGTATCGCTCTCGAAATTCGACAGGGGAGAGATCGGTGTGTTTGCGGAAGTATTTTGCAAAGTTGGTCGGCTCCTAGAAGCCCAGTTTAAACCCAATTTCCTTTACGCTATTATGGGTATGTGCCAGAAGTCGCTTTGCTTCTAAAAGCACCCTTTCGTTGATCATCTGCTTTGGCGACCTGTCTACTATTCTGGAGGTGGCGTGGTTCAATTGCTTGTCGGTGATGTTGATTCGCTCAGCGTATTCGCTTACTTTTTTCAGGGTGTGATAGTTTGCTTCCAACAGGTCTTTAAACAGCAATACGTGGTCAAGTTCTGCTCCTTTTTTTATTTTGACAAAGTCTTGCTTCCGCCTCTCCCGTTCGGACAGGAGTAAAAAGCTGTGTAAGAGATTTTTCAGAATGGCGTCCTGCGAAGTGTCTTTTTCGTGTGCAACTTCAGTTTCCAGTAGCTGGAACAGATCATTGAATGCAGATTCATTTTCCTGCAGATTGACCTGGGTGACAGATAGCAGGTCGCTGAACAATATGCTGCTCCGTAAAAATCGTGCGTCTAGCTCTGTCTTGCAGAAAAAGTGATCTGTAAACAGAATGGCTTTGGCTTCAAAGCGATTGTTTTTGCCAAAGCGTTGTACGGTATCCTTACCCAGGAACAACAGGCTATCCGGGGTAATGGTCATAGGCTTGAAGTCGACCAGGAAGTCCGGGCTGCCTTTTTTAAACCATATAATATGGTAGAAACCTGTTCTGAAAGAGGTGGTTAGAATTTCGGGAAATTCCTGATAAAGTTGCCCGAGGTCCGCAATTTCAAATTCATGCGGAAGCCCTTCTTTGAACTCGTGTTTTATGATGTCTGTTGTCAAATTCAAGGCATGGATTGTATCAGTTCTAACGGTTTGTATATGAAAAGTAGGCGGTTTCTAAGCACGAAGCTATAGGTTAAACACAAACTTTGATACGAGCCAAAAACCCTGTTTTTTGTGCTATTTCGCCAATTATTTTTATGCGTTGTTATCCAACGTTTTCATTTCGATTATACAATTCCGTTTTTTTTGAATGGTGGATTATATATTGGCGCGCACAAAATTATCTTGGCACAAAAATCTTGTCCAAGAGCATTGCAATGCTATTTGGCATTCAAAATAATTTATGTTCTTCACAAATAATCTGTAATCTAAATAGCTATAAGTTAAATTATCTAATTTAATAATCAAAACGAGAACTTGATAGAGGAAATACACTTGCCTCCAGTGCCAGAAATATAATTTTTCCAAGACCCGTTTGCGTCATTTGGGTCTGTACTCAAGCACCATCCATTTCCATTATCCCTACCATAATGTTTAACTTCATCACCACCAATCTTCAATGAAATCTCATCAATGTAAAAAGCATCCCCCCCATCAGTTTTTACAATTACATGGCTGACCTTGCGGGTTGATGAATATGAAAATGAAGCATCAGCCCCATAACATCCGTCCGATACACCATCTCTATATTTAGCGTATAAATATGTTTCCCCTGACCAAAATTCAACCGAGATTCGATTACCTGTACCGGTATTATCGAGATCGGAATGACAAGCATCAATTTTCACCTCATATTCGTATGAATTTTCCTCTGAGAATATCCAGTGGGATAGACCACAAAATTGTGCAAACGGCCCCCAGTGTAATGTTCTCTCCGTTGCATAGACATGCATTTTATCTCCTTCAAATATCACCGCACCTCCCCAGCGAAACCCAGTGCCAAAGTCATCAGTAGAAGTTTTTTCTATCCTCTTACTACCGATATTTTCAACAGTGTAGTCGGAATTAGTGCCCAAAATTATTCTATCTAGGTCCATGGTTTCCCATCCATTTCTTCGTTGCAAATTAATGCAATATAGATGTCCGTCTTTTTTATTATAAAATAATTGGGTTCCTCCTTCATCTAAGCCGGATCTTACTTTTTTATCACCACGCTTAGTTAATTTCGTTAATTCACAACTTTGGTCAGACAGACTCCCTGAGGCTTTTAGGATTGCCTTGTCTCCTATAATAGCATAATGACTATTATGATCGGGATGGTAGGCCAGCCCAACAGCATCACCATATTCATTATAGGAAACAGGAAGAACTTTATGATCGGACACTTGTACGAAATAAGTTTTATCCGGAGTACCGTCACCTTTAGCGGCAACTATTACAACATCCCCGCAAGCTTGAATAGCACCAGGATGATCACCTTCACCAAAGGTCCAATATGGTTTATCTCTTGATGGATCTACCAGCAAAACCTTATCTTTCAAATTTGCATTGTGCGATAGGATCCAATGCTCGCCAGCCTTCGCGAGCCCTTGAATGTGATTCTCTGCACCAAAATAATATTCAGTCAGATAATCCTTTTGATAAGTGCCATCTATGTCCTCCTCGTTTGGGTCTGTATCATTTTGGTCGGGGATACTGTTCCAAAGCGACAACAGGTCGTCCACCATGTTGCCTTTGTGACTTTCTGGAATCGCGGAATTTATAGCACATGGCCAGTTTTTGGAGAACCCACTTGGGCTAATTTTGGCAGGGTATCCCTGTGCAATTCTCCCTTCTTCAATATCATAGCGAGCGTATTGATTTCCACGAAAAAAATATATACTTCCATTATCCAGGTTTACTGCTGCATCAACATTTGTCCATCCGGCAGGCCAGTTTTTGGAAAACCCACTTGGGCTAATTTTGGCAGGGTATCCCTGTGCAATTCTCCCTTCTTCAATATCATAGCGAGCGTATTGATTTCCACGAAAAAAATATATGTTACCATTGCCCAAGTTCACTGCTGCATCTACACTCGTCCATCCGGCCGGCCAGTTTTTGGAGAATCCCCTCGGGCTAATTTCGGCGGGGTAACCTTCATCAATTTTACCAAGCTTAATGTCATATCGCATGTATTGAGTATTTTCAAAAAAATAAACTTTACCATTGTCTAGCTCTGTCGCGGCTTGTTGATTAAAGTTTTGCGCCCAATTTTTAATATTTATAAATAATACTAAAAACAACATAACAATTAATGTAATCGCTTTACTCATTGAAAAATTAATTAAAAGTTTCATAGGACATTTATTTGCTTTATTAATAATAGTTTTATGTTAATGATCTTGAAATTGACAAATTGTCAAAATGTTGGGTTACGGTTATATAAGAATGAGTACCGATGATAGGTGGAATTAGTTTCTAACATTTGTTAGTTAGGGTATTCTTTTAGTATCTTATGACATCATATTTGTTTGTATAGACGAAAATTTTATGGCAATCATTAAATTCATTGTTGTCTTTAATAATATACATTTCGCCAAATCTAAACTTTGCTATTGTTTTTAGATTTTCAGTTATTGGCTTAACTTGGTGTAAATTTTCTTTGAGAATTCTTTTTAATTCCTTGTAAATCCCAAACTCTATATAGTTATCAAAATACATTTCCGTATCACCTTCCTTGCTGATTCATAGACATGCATTAATCACACCACTAGGCATACTATCACTAGCGACTGTAGAAAATCGATAGTCAGTATACATGCTTTTCCAAAAACTTTCTAGGCCAAATTTGGTATACTGCATAGAAAAAAGTTTGAAGTCTTCTTGTTTAAATATAACTACAGTAGACTGCGAATAACCAAAACTCGCTACCAACATGATGCAGAAACATAAAAACAGTTTGGGAAAGCTCTCTAAATTCATTGATGTCTCATTAATAATTTATCATGACTAACTTTTTTTAACCGCTACATTTCTGAATAAATCTTTCGCTTTTGCTCAGGTGCGGCCTTCTAAAGATAAGTGATCTAAAGGACTTTTGCTCAAGTCTAAGGTCCTGGAAGTCACATAGATATAGATCAGAGTCGTCAATACGCCCCGGTGTCTCGGGAATTCCTGGATGTTCCGGATAGCTGTTCAATGCCTGGGATGTGTTGCCGATGCTAATATGAGGACCCAGAGACGAAGTGACTGAGAGGCGAAGGGATGGTTTAGTCAAGTTTCAGTACTACGATTCCCCCCAGCCCCGCTCGCCCAAACGGACGATCTTCCTGGCTTCCTTGCCCTTGTGGACTTCGCCTTTTTCCAACCAGACGATGGCGCCTGTGGGACAGCGGTCAATGGTTTCGCGGTGTAGATTGCCCTGACCATAATGCACAACCGGGAGGTTGTGGACCATGGTGATCAGGTCGCCGCCATCCATGGCGCACTTACCACATGCCGTGCAGCCGACCTGGCAGTCTTCCAGGACCGCGTCGCCATGCTCCAGGTTCTTGCAGGCCACCCACACCTGGTGACTGACGGGTTGGAGGGAGAAGAGGTCCTTGGGGCAGACCTCTACGCAGTCGCCACAGGCAGTACATTTATCCACGTCCACCATCGGTAGGCCATGCTCGTTCATGACAATGGCATCAAAATCACAAACCGAAGCACAGTCGCCCATACCCAGACATCCCCAGAAGCAGCCCTTGCCGCCTCCGGAAACCAAGGCCGCACCTTGGCAGCTGTTGATCCCCTCGTAATGTGCGCGATTCACCGCTACGTTGCTGCCACCGGCACAGGCCAGGCGGGCCACCTGCTTTTCTTCGCCACCCACAGCAATGCCCAGAAAGTCGGCAATGGCCTGTCGGCCTTCCTCAGAGCTGACAGTACATTTGCCCGGCAGGGCTTCACCCGCCACCAATACCTCGGCGAAGGGCCGGCATCCCGGCTGCCCGCAAGCACCACAGTTGGCATGAGGGAGCATGTCTTCTACCACATTGATGCGGGGATCCTCATAGACATACAGCTTCCTATTCGCGACGATCAGCATGATCGCGAGCAGGAGGGTCAGCCCTCCGAGGGCTAGTATGGCAGTGAGGATGGTCAAGGTATTTACTGATTAATAGATCATTTCGGCCCATTTCCGGCCGGCTCTCAATTCCGCCTTTCGCAATTCCCATTTCTCTTCCGAGCCCAGGATGGTCGCAAAGGCCTTGTCGAGTTTGTCATGGATACGCTCATAACCCGCCACATACACATAGGTATTGGTCTGATTCAGCATGTCTCTGATCTCCGCAGCCTTGTCTTCGAGGGCCACATCCAGGGCGATGGGATCGGCCCATTCCGGACGCGGACTTACTGCTGAGAAGGCCTCGAAGGTGGCGCGGTCGTAATAATTGGTGAGGTCGCCGTCCTGTTCATTGAGGTAGAGGAGCTCCAGCCCGCTGCGGGCCCCGTAGAACAACCTCACCTTCCCCTGCCAGTCTTTGATATCCTCGTAGATATGCTTGACGAATGCCCGGAAAGGGGCAATGCCGGTGCCCATGCTGATGAGCAGCAGATTGGCCTGGTGGTCGTCCGGTACCTGGAAAGGCAGGGGGAAGGGACCGGTAATGGTGATCTGGTCGCCCTTCTTCCGGTCGCAGAGGTAGTTGGAGGCCACCCCCGGATATTTCTCACCGCTGAATTCATCCACATAGAAACATCGCTTCACCAGCATGGTGAGCCGGGTGCTGCCATTGTTCTGTTCAGGAATATCCGCCACGCTGTAAAGGCGATGGTGGTACGTATTGCCAAAGGCCCCGTCGGATTTGACCAGGACCCCGAAGCTCTGGTTGACAGAACAGGCGAAGTCGGGATCGTTGATTTCCAGCTGCAATTCCCGGATCTCGTCGGTATCAGCCGGAGTCTGCCTTTGGGTGTGCAGGACCTTGGCCTTGAATTGCCGGTCGGTGTTATAGTCGGTTATGGTTGCCATTTCTAGAGTTTTTGTCAGTCATTCAATCGGTGAGGTGCGCCCGGTTGACGCAGGTGCCACCACAGCCACAGTTGCCACAATCCGAGCGCCCCGCCAGGGCATCGTCATTCACGGTGTCTTCCGGGAAGGTCTTCTTCCAGCGGTCCTGGACGAAGGCCCAGATGAGCATCAGCCCGACGACGATGGCGATGGAGAGTAGGGCGGTCATGGTTCAGGTTTCATTCGGTTATATATTCATGTCTTTTATGATCATCCGTTGTTCGTTTATCCACCCAGTCCCGCAAACCCCATAAAGGTGAGGGAGAGGATGCCGGCTACCACCAGGGTCAGCACGGTTCCCTTCACCACCTTGGGCACTTCGGCAAAGTCCAGCTGTTCTCGCAGGCCGGCGATCAGCACCAGGGCCAGCATGAATCCCGCGCCCGCACCCAGGGCATAGACAAAACTCTCCAGGAGGTGGTAGCCCTTGTTGGTCTGGAAGAGGGCCAATCCCAGAATAGCGCAATTGGTGGTGATGAGGGGCAGGAAGATGCCCAGTGACCGGAACAGGGCCGGACTCATCTTCTTGATGAACATCTCCACCAGTTGCACCGTCGCCGCGATCACCACGATGTAACTGATCAGCTGCAGGAAGGGTGCGCCGATCGCCTCCAGCAACAGGTGGATGCCGAAGGCGCACAGGGAACTGATGAGCATCACGAAGGTCACCGCGCCACCCATCCGGGTGGCTGTCTCCATTTTACCCGATACCCCCAGGAAGGGACAGATGCCCAGGAAGTAGGCCAGGACAAAGTTGTTGACCAGGCACGCATTGATGAATATTTGACTCAGTGGTTCGTTCATGCCGGTTTTCTTTTTTCCTTCCAGATATTAAAGAGCAGCAGCCACAGGGCCAGGGTAAAAAATCCCCCGGCTGGCAGGATCATCACGATCCACGACTGGAAGCCGTTGGGGAAAAGACCCATGCCGAAGAAGGTGCCATTGCCGAGGATCTCCCGCACGGCACCCAGGCTGAACAGGCCGATCACAAATCCGAATCCCATGCCCAGGGCGTCGAGCAGGGAAGCGATGACCCCATTCTTGGAGGCGAAGGCTTCGGCCCGGCTGAGGATAAGGCAGTTCACCACGATGAGGGAGATAAATGCCCCCAGGCTTTTATGCAATTCCACACTGATCGCCTGAATGGCGTAGTCGATGATGGTGACGAAGGTGGCGATGATCAGGATATAGCTGGCTATGCGCACCTGTTTGGGGATGAAGTTTCGCAGAGAGGAGACCAGCATATTGGACATCACCAGCACAAAGGTGGTGGCCAGTCCCATGGCCAGTGCATTCTCGGCGGTGTTCGATACGGCGAGTACCGGGCACATACCCAGCACCTGCACAAACACAGGATTCTCCTTCCACAATCCCTTGATGAAGGTGTCGGTCGACATGTTGTCTGTACCTGCTGTCCGTATGTCATCCTGTGCCGCCATTCTGTTCAGTTCATTTTTTGAAAGACTTGTTGATGTTTATGAATGAGTGGTATCATTTCTCCGACGCCCGTATCGATGATCTCGGCAATGGCCCGGGATGAAATGGTGGCGCCAGTAATGGCCTCCACCTCCCAGGGATTGGCTTTGGTACCGCTCTTGACCGGTACCACACGGTTCTTCAACTGGCTGTTTTCCAGGGAGACATCCAGACCGGAAAAGTTGGCCAGGAACTTCTCGTCCTTCTCGATCTTATCCCCGAGGCCGGGCGTCTCGTTGCTTTGCAGGACATAGAATCCCACCACCGTCTCCGTGGCCGGGTCATACCCGACCAGGATATTGATGATGCCCGCATACCCCTGTCCGGCGGCTTCCACCGCCACACCGGTCAGTGCCCCCTGATCGTTATATCCGGCATAGACCACCCGGTCTGCCCCTTCTTCAGCCAGCTCGAATGTGCCGGAGGAGGTCAGTGCGAATACGATTGTCGTGCTGGTGCCGGGCAGGACCCGGAATACGGCAGCCTCCAGGGCTTCTGCCCGGAGGTGGGCGATACGATCGAAGGTTCCCTCATAGACCAGGGCGATGAGCAGGGCACACAGGGTGCCAATGCCCACCATGGCCACCAGCATCTTGCTGCTGCTGGCCTGGCTTTCGCTGGGTATGGTCGTTGCCGTATTCATAAGGCGACGGTTTTCGTCGTGCCGTAGACACGGTTTTGAAAGCGTTTGTCGATATGGGGACTGACCGCATTGGCCAGCAGGATGGCATACATCACACCCTCTGGCAATCCGCCCCAGGTGCGGATCACCACCACCATGATGCCGATGAATACGCCGTACACCACCACCCCTCGCGAGGTCAGTGGCGAGGCGACCATATCGGTGGCCATGAACACGGCGCCCAGCATCAGTCCCCCGGAGAAAAGGGCAAACAGGGGACTCGGATATACCGTACTATCCACCAGCCACAAGGCACCATTGAATACGAACACGGTCAGCAGAATGGCGACCGGAATGCGCCAGTTCATCATCTTTCGTATGGCCAGGTAGAGTCCGCCGAGCAGGATGATGACCGCGCAGGTTTCGCCGGCACTTCCACTGATCAGTCCCAGGGCCAGATCGCTGGAGGCGGCCTGTACACCTTCAAACTTGAAGGCCGACAGCGGCGTTGCGCCTGTGACGACATCGACTGTGGGTTCCATAAAGGGAAAGGCCAGCACCGACGAGGAGATCTCCGAAAAGCGACCCTCCAGGAAGGACGGATACCAGGTGGTGATGGCCACCGGGAAGGCAGCCTGCAGGATGGCCCGACCCACCAGGGCCGGATTGAAGACGTTGTAGCCGATGCCGCCAAAGGCAAATTTGCCCACGCCGATGGCCAGAACCCCACCCACAAAGGTCATCCACAGGGGGAAGATGGGGGGGAGGGTCAGTCCGAGTAGCAGCCCGGTAATGACGGCCGACCAGTCGCCGATGGTCGCGGCTTTTCCGGACCAGCGGCACAGGATATATTCAGTCAGCACACAGGAGGCCACGGCAGTAACGATCACCAGGAAGGCATTGATACCAAAGGCATAGACCGCAAACCCTGCGACAGGCAGCAGCGCCCAGACCACATTGCGCATGATCACCCGGGTGGTGATGCCATCGCGGATATGCGGGGAGGTGCTGATATGCAGGGTGGTGTTACGCATGGGCTGCCTCTTTTCTGGCCTGCTGCCGTTTCCTCACAATGGATTTCGACAGGCGGAAATACTGGACGAGCGGGATATTCGACGGGCAGACATAGCTGCAGGACCCGCACTCGAAACAGTCCATCAGGTGATGGGCCGGCATATCGTCATAAGCCTCGAATTTGGCGAGGATGCCCAGTTTGGATGGATTCAGTAAAATCGGACAGGCATCGACGCAAGCTCCGCATTTGATGCAGGGCAGGACATCGGGCTTCTTTACCTCTTTCTGGCTGAACACCACGATGCCTGAGGTGCCTTTGACGATGGAGATATCCAGGTTGGAGACCGCCACCCCCATCATGGGGCCACCCATATACACCTCGCTGATCTGGTCATCCACACCGACCTGCTCCAGGACATAGCGCAAAGGGGTGCCGATGGGGATGAGGTAGTTGCCTTTTTTCTGGACCGCCGGTCCGGTGATGGTGACAACTCGCTCCTGGATCCCCCGGCCATGGGGGAGCAGTCGGCCGATCTCTGCAGTGGTGGCGACATTCACCACGACGGTACCGACTTCAATAGGCAGTCCACCAGAGGGTACTTCCCGGCCAAGCAGGGAGGTGATGAGCATCTTCTCGGCACCCTGGGGGTATTTCACAGGGACGACCTGCACTTCCACCTGCATATCTGTGGGAAGTTTCGCAGTCAGATGATCGGCTGCATCCTGTTTATTGGCTTCGATGCCGATGATGCACCTCCGGGCCTTGGTCACCTTTAGCAGGTAGCGGATACCCGTAAAGATATCCTCAGCCTGCTCCAGCATTACCCGATGGTCGGTGGTGAGGTAGGGTTCACATTCGATGCCATTGATGATCAGGGTATCGCAGGTTTTGCCTTCGGGGATCTTGAGCTTGACATGGGTGGGAAAGGCCGCGCCTCCCAGCCCGACAATACCAGCATCCTGGATGCCCTGCAGGATGGTTTCGGCTGACGCAGTCTCCAGGTCGACGGACGTTCCTTCCATCACTTCCTGGGTGGAGGAGGGGAAGGGTTGCAGGTAGATCCCAGGCACCATCTTCCCTGAAATGGTCGGCACATTGGCCAGTTTGCGCACCGTCCCGGATACGGGAGCGTGGAGGGGGACCGACATATAGCCATTCGCCCTGGCCAGCAGCTGACCACGGGACACTTCCTGACCTTCGTGGACGAGGATCTCGGAGGGTGCCCCGATGTGCATGTTCACAGGCAGGATGATGACCGGCGAAAAAGGAAACTGACGGATGGGCAGACCGTGGGTGTCTTCCTTGTATTCCGGGGGGTGAATACCGTGTCTGAATGTATGCTTGATCAACACTGCCTGGTCGTCATTCGGTTAGTTGTACTTCTCTGCGCG
>JAUIEA010000237.1 GCA_030429045.1 Bacteroidia bacterium
GCTCGTAGATATTCGCAAATTTTTTCATGGTTTAAGCTTAATCTTTTTTATTGAGATTAATCGATGCACTGTTCACACAATAACGGACACCGGTCGGTTTTGGTCCATCAGGAAATACGTGCCCTAGATGGCTACCACAATTGGCACAGGTGATTTCTGTACGAATCATACCGTGGCTTGTGTCTGTTTCTTCTTTGACTTTTGCATGATCGAGGGAGTCATAAAAACTGGGCCAGCCACAACCCGAATCAAACTTGTCGGAAGAACGATAGAGGGGAGCATCACAGCGACGACAATGGAAGGTGCCCTTTACGTGATGATCATTGTATTCACCGGTAAAAGGTCGTTCAGTGCCTTTCAATTCAATAACACGCTTTTCTTCCGGTGTGAGTTCGCGCCAATTCGCAGGATTCATATGGCCTTTAGTAACTATAACCACAAAACTGGCCGGATGTTCTCTACTGGATAATGGACAACGGGTATCAGGCCCACTTGACAGGGTCATCAATTTGGATCAGACCTCCTTCCAGGATCCTGCCAGTGACTCCTCCCCGATTGGCCATCGATTTCAGGCCTCCCTTTCCGAGATTCTTTTCCATTCGCTGGCACGGATGGCATTCACCCGTGACCTCGATCAAACAGGGGCCGAGCCGCAGGAACCCCTGCTTGTAGCGATGAAGATCCACGCCGGATATCACGATATTGCGCCTGACCAGCCCGGGGTCAATTTCTTTCCGATCCAGATCTGCGGCTGCTTTTTCCAGATCCTCCATCATGATCAGGGTGATCTGTCGCTTGCCTCCCGGATCCTGATAATGATCTCCCGCCAGGCCGATGCCCGCCTGAGCAGTCACCTCGCTAACGATGGTAAGCGGTTCATATCGCTCCGAGCGAACACCGATCCATCTGACGCGACCTGATTCAATTTGCTCTTCCATTGTTGTCCAGGGTTGTATAGGACGAGCAAGATAATGACAACTCAACGGTATCGGTTATCCAGTCCCTGGATATTCTGTCTGATGATGGAGTAGAATTCCATCCGGAAGAGTGGTAAACCCAGGCCTGATCAAGGCACAAGACATTCACTTTTTTAAAAAATTCAAAAAAATAAGGGGCAAATCAGCCTCAAAACAGGGCATTTACGAACTATATTTTTCACATTTTATTCATTATTGAATTACTTACTCTCGTTTATTATTGGTTTACAATGTATTACGCAATCGTATAATTTTACATATGAATACAGGCCTTCACAAATCGTCGTTTTTGTTTTTGTTTCAGGCATGCCCATTCTACATCTTTGTATTGTGATCGGAAGTAGATCACACACATCAACAAGAAGTTAGTTCATGGGATTATAAATGAAAGGTATGCAGGACAGTAAAAAGTTACTGTCCTGCATTTCCACCGCGAGCCGGTCGTTAAGAAGAGCTTAAAGCCGAAACAACGAGAATACTGGCACGTTGATTAAGTAGACACTGTTCATGGGATTATAATTTGTTGCAAAGCCCCGTCATGAAAGCATGACGGGGCTTTTGCATTGTCGGGGTCCGGCAAACCGACCAAATGGCTTACTTTTGCCGCAAAAGAAGACCATCCATGAATTTGCACGAATACCAGGGCAAGGAATTGTTGAAACAGTTTGGCGTCCAGATCCAGGAAGGAATCCTGGCCCAAACTGTCGAAGAAGCTGTTTATGCTGCCCAGTCCATCAAAGAAAAGTACCAATCCGATTGGTCTGTCATCAAAGCTCAGGTCCATGCAGGTGGTCGAGGCAAGGGAGGCGGGATCAAACTGGCCAAGAATGAAGATCAGGTCAGAGAATATGCCTCAGCTATCCTGGGCATGCATCTGGTCACACCCCAGACCTCCAAGGAAGGCAAGCTGGTGAGCAAGGTGCTGGTGACCCAGGATGTCTATTATCCCGGCGACGAAGACCCCAGCGAGTACTACATCTCCATCCTGACCGACCGCGGCCGGCAATGCAATGTCATCATCTACTCGACCGAAGGGGGCATGGACATCGAGGCAGTTGCTGCTGACACACCCCACCTCGTCCACAAGGAGTTTATTGATCCCTCCCTGGGCCTGCTTCCGTTTCAGATCAACAAAATTGCCTTCAACCTTGGCCTGGAGGGCAAGGCCTTCAAGGAGATGCGATCCTTTATCAAATCACTTTACCAGGCCTTTATCCAGTCCGATGCCTCTCTCTTTGAGATCAATCCCTGCCTGAAGACCAGTGATGCGCGGATCATGGCTGTAGATGCAAAGGTCGTCCTGGATGACAATGCCCTGTTCCGGCATCCGGAGCTGGAAGCCCTGCGGGATCCGAATGAAGAAGATCCGACAGAGGTGGAAGCTCGGGAACACGACCTGAATTATGTCAAGCTCGATGGCAATGTCGGTTGTATGGTCAACGGTGCCGGCCTGGCCATGTCCACCATGGACATTATCAAGTTGTCCGGTGGTGAACCCGCCAATTTCCTCGATGTCGGCGGCACCGCGGATGCCACGCGTGTTGAAAAGGCGTTTCGTATCATCCTCCAGGACCCGAACGTCAAGGCTATCCTGATCAACATCTTTGGCGGGATCGTACGTTGTGACCGGGTGGCACAGGGCGTCGTCGATGCCTGCAAGAACATGGGTGACCTTGAGGTGCCGATCATCGTTCGCCTCCAGGGGACCAATGCTGACATCGCCCAAAAGATCATCCAGGATTCAGGATTGAAGGTCCATTCAGCGATCCTCCTGCAGGAGGATCGCTGAATGGACCTTCAATCCTGAATCCTGGATGATCTTT
>JAUIEA010000083.1 GCA_030429045.1 Bacteroidia bacterium
AGATCTCCCAGATCTCGCCTGAACTGGACAAGGGCACCTTCTTTGCTTTGAATGATGCCGCCCGCAAGGTCTTGCCCGGATACGACAGCTTTATCAAGGAGCTCAAGGAGATCATACGGGACAGAAATTCCATCAAATACATGTAATTCTGCCCTACCTTTGGGCGCATGAATCACCCCTCCAAGCCGGTATTAGCCCATACGGCATTCCAATTCCCCGGTCAGGACCTGGTCTATCATGGCAAGGTGCGCGATCTCTACCGGGTCGGCGACCTCTTGATTCTGGTGGCCTCCGATCGCATTTCTGCATTCGATCATATCCTGCCTCGAAGCATCCCTTTCAAGGGACAGGTCCTCAACCAGCTCGCGGCTTACTTCCTTCGCGCCACTGCGGATGACGTCCCCAACTGGCTGATCGACACACCCGACCCCAATGTGACCGTGGGCCGCTACTGTGAACCCATCCGGATCGAGATGGTCATTCGGGGGTACCTCACCGGCCATGCCTGGCGGACCTATCGCTCCGGCAAACGAGTGCTGTGTGGTGTTGCCCTTCCGGAGGGAATGCGCGAGAACGACCCCTTCCCTGAACCGATCATCACCCCCAGCACCAAGGCCATCGAAGGACACGATGAGGATATCTCCAGGGAGGAGATCCTGAAGCAGGGGATCGTCAGTGCTGCGGATTGGGACCTGCTGGAGGCGTATACCCGGACCCTCTTCGCCCGAGGAACCGAAATGGCCCGGAAACAGGGGCTGATCCTGGTCGACACCAAATATGAGTTTGGCAAGTGGAACGGGCAGATCATGGTGATGGACGAGATCCACACACCGGACAGCTCCAGGTATTTTCACCTGGAGGGATTTGCAGAACGGCAGGAGAAAGGAGAGTCCCAGGTCCAGCTGTCCAAGGAATTTGTCCGGGAGTGGCTGATGGCGCATGGTTTTCAGGGCAAGGAAGGACAGGAGATGCCCCTGATGCCCGATCTGTTTGTCGAGCAGATCAGCCAGCGCTATATCCAACTATACGAACAGGTGACCGGTCAGGCCTTTCAGCCGGATCTCCATCCTCAACCGGCGGATCGGATCGAGACCGCTGTCAGATCATTTCTGGAGGGTCAGAAGTCCTGACCGTCAACATATCCCTGGAGATACCGGAAGCGTTCCGTCAGCTGCCCGCCTTTGGTGATGGTAGCTCGCTCGATCATCGGCGAGGGTCTATCCGCGATCAGATCCGGTAACACATATTCCAAAATGGCGGCACCAAATGCAGTTGCCGCATCCCGGGGTAGTTCGGATGGCAGGTTGTCGATGGCCATCATATCGATCACATCATCCTGATAGGCTTCTGTTTCCTGGCCGGTGCGGGGGTCAAAACCGAATACCGGATCCTGGATGGTACTGGGGCGCAGCGTAGAGGGCACACTAGATCGCGGGGCGATATCACAGGTGATATCCCCGATCGTCCGAATGCGGAATTGGGGACGCGCCATTTCCTCCACGGTGAAAAATGCCGGGGCCTCATCCTTCCACAGAATGGCATTGATAAAGACATCTGCCCGTCGTGTATAGGGCTCGAATGTGGAGACAAACTCGGAAGGGTTCGAATAGAATTCACGTTTGACAAAGGGACCACCATCCCGGCGACGGACGTAATGTTCAGCACCCAGGACGGTGAAGCAACTGGGTGGGAGGTCCTGGTCTGCCAGGAATGCCTCCGGTGTTACTTCTTCCAATCCCATATCCTTCAATACCCGGACGGCACCCTTGCCGACCCTTCCTGTACCTGTTACCACCACTTTGATGGGTGGCATGTCCATGCTCTCATAAAAGTCCCTGGCTTCGGCATAGTCATGCAGATGCTTCATCCGCGGCAGATGAATGAGGCCGGTACGCTTGCCAAAGGCATAGAGTGTATTGTGCGCGCCGACGACGCCGGCATAATAGCCGAATGCCGCCACTCGTTTCCCGCGTTCATCGACCAGTGCCTCGTAGTCGATCAGGCAGATCTGTTTTTCCAATATGGCTTGCAGCAGGGAACGGTTGTAAGCCTGTCCTTTCATGGTATGCGAAAAGAACAGATAGGTCTTGTTCGGCACCAACTGGTCGATCGGGACCTCTTTGACGCCCAGATAAATATCCGCATCTGGACGTTCAGCAGTGAGCTGAACACCTGCCGCCCGGTATTCCTCATCCGGAAAACAGCGAATGGGTGATGATTCGACCAGTACCTCCACATCAAATCGTTCCTGGATCTCCCTGCATTGCTGAGGAGTAAAAACGACACGTCGATCCGGTGGTACTTTGCCCTCCCTGATCAGGGCGATTGCACGTGTTTTGCTCATGGCGGCAAAGATAGTCCTTCAAACAAGTCAGGAACAGGTTTTTGATCCGGGGAACTAAAGGCACCCGGGAATAGTTACATTTGCGACTATCGACTTCAGGGGCTGACCGGAATCGACAGGAAAGATGTTCTTTGAGTAAGCATGCCGGAGCAGGATTATTCACTCCGTCCCTTTCGAGGGTCCTTCGGGAATAAAATGATGATCAACCACCTTAATTGGCGACTTTAACTACGCCATGGCAGCCTAATTCTAGGAATTAGAATGCCTTTGTGCCGCTCCTTTGACGCCTGATACAAAAGGAAGCCGCACACCAACAACATTCAGGCTGGTTCGTGGGAACTACTCCACCCCGCGGATGAGACACCGGAGATAAGGTTCATGTAGGTTCGCGTTTACACCAGCAGGAACTCGAAAATCCAAGTAAAAGCTAAGCATGTAGAAGGCTCTTGGTTGCTTTGTCTGGACGAGGGTTCGACTCCCTCCAGCTCCACTAGAGAATCCATTCGCACCAAATTCGGGTCGGGGAATTGACCGATGCTCGCATCAGGGAAATGACACGACCCGAATTTGTCCCGCCCCAAGG
This sequence comes from Bacteroidia bacterium, assembly GCA_030429045.1. Lineage (GTDB taxonomy): Bacteria > Bacteroidota > Bacteroidia > Chitinophagales > Saprospiraceae > JAGNXB01. The sequence continues at coordinate 2,928 of JAUIEA010000083.1, forward strand.
CGGGAGCGAATGGATTTTGACCTCGGGTGCCCCAGGGATCACCGCAGGTACTCCCTCCAGCTCCACTAGAAAATCAGATCGCACCTGATTCAGTATGCTATTGTGAACGATGCCCCGCATCAGTGAACAATGGCTTACTGAATCAGAGGCGATGAAAGCGACGGCGATCTGATTCTGACCTCGGGATCCTCAGGGATCACCACAGGTAATCCCTCCTCACTTTTTTCTGTTCATTCTTGTAGGCATTGGGGCTAAAGCCCTGCCTGGCTGATCTTCTTTACCCCCGGCTAACTGCCTTCGGCAGTTAAAAAGCCGGAGGCTATTGACAACACCCATTTTTTCAGGCCCTCTCTCGTCTGTCCCTGACCATGAATAGTGAACCGGGGTAGCGTCAGCAACCCCTTTCATCGTTGAACAACCAGGCGTTATCATGGGTACCCACATCCCGGCAAACAGGCTTGGCCCATCAACCGATACAGTACCAAACCATGTCTGGGAAATCATGTTAATGAGACTTGGATCTTACCAGTCGATCTGGTCTTCGGAGGCCGGCTTTTCATCGTCATCCGGTGAGCTGTCATCTCCACCGCCTTCGCGCTCGAGGCGCTCTTCTTCGGCTTTGCGGGCTTCATATTCCGCCTGGCGACGGTCAAACTCATCAAAATCATAATCCGGCATCAACTCGGTCTTGATATAGTTGATGTTCTCTTCGAGCCCACTCAGAAAACGATTGAAGTCCTCCTTGTAGAGGAAGATCTTGTGACGTTCATACCCGTCACCATGAAATCGCCGGGTGCTCTCGGTCATGGTGATGTAAAAGTCATCTCCTTTCGTTCTGCGAACATCAAGGAAGTAAGTCCTTCGTCGTCCTGCACGGACCTTCAATGATTTGACCAGGTCCTGTCGTTTCGGATCGTGATCCACGGATCGTCGTTTTAGGTGCTATCGATACAAACAAATGTAACATTAAAAATTTGGCAACCGAAGCCTAGGACAACCCCTCTTGTTCGGACTCCATCATCTGATGCTCGTAAAGTTCGGCATATGCCCCCTTCAAGGACAGAAGTTCGGTGTGGGTGCCCTGTTCGACCACCCGGCCCTGATCCAGCACCAGGATGTGGTCAAAATCGATCATACTGGTGATCCGGTGGGTAATGACGATGGCCGTGGCCTGGCCGATCTCTTCATCAATATGTTGCAGGATCTGCTTCTCCGTATCCGTATCCACTGCCGACAAACAATCGTCGAGGATGATCAATCGGGGCTGCTTGATCAGCGCCCGGGCCAGGGAGATCCGCTGCTTCTGGCCGCCAGACAAGGTGACCCCTCTTTCGCCGACCAGGGTTTCATATGTTTTCGGCAACCGCTCGATGTCCTGAGCGACCGCCGCCGCACCCGCATAGGTGGAGATCGCCGCCATGTCCGCTTCAGGATGGCCAAAAGCAATATTGGCCGCAACCGAATCAGAAAAAAGAAAGACATCCTGCGGGACATACCCGATCTGGTTGCGCAGGTCCGCCAGGCGCCACTCATGGATCGGCCGGCCATCAAGCAGCAGTTCACCCGAACTGATATCATACATCCGCAACAGCAGTTCTGCCAGGGTCGACTTTCCACTGCCGGTCCGGCCGACAACTGCCAGTTTTTGTCCCGGTTGCAGGGAAAAGCTGACATCCTTCAATGCTTCAATCCCCGTATCCGGATAGGTAAAGGACATATGCTGACACCTGATCTCCCCCCTGAGCTCCGTCAGTGGCTCATGGCCATCCTCCAGTTCCGGCTCCGTAGCCAGAAATTCATTGATCCGCCGTTGGGAGGCATCTGCCTGCTGGATGATACTGGCTACCCACCCGATGGAGGTGACGGGCCAGGTCAGCATATTCACATAAATGACAAACTCGCCGATATTACCCGTGGTGATCTGCCCCGAAAAGACCTGCAAGCCACCCACATAAATGGTGACAATGGTACTCACCCCGATCATCAGCACCATGAACGGAAAAAAGAGGGCATCCACCCGGGCCAGGTCAAGGGCCTTCACCCGGAAGGTCTCACTCTCCTCCTTGAAGTAGCCGACCATCGCCTTTTCCTGGACATAGGATTTGACCACCCGGATACCACTATACACCTCCTGGGCAACCGTGTTGAGAAAGGACAGCTGTTTCTGGATCAATCCACTCTTCCGATTGATCAGCTCGCTGACATAGTAGATGGAGATGGACAGGATGGGCAGGGGAAGCAGACTGAAGAGGGTGAGCATCGGACTGACCTGGATCATGGCCTGGATGACCAATACAAACAGAGTGATCAGGTTGATGCCGTAAAGAATGGCCGGTCCGAGATACATCCGCACCTTGGAGACATCTTCCGTGATACGGGACATGAGGTCGCCCGTGCTGTTTCGCTTGTAGAATGCCGTGGTCAACAACTGGTAATGATCGTAGATCTCCTTTCGGATATCGTACTCCATGAGCCGGGACATGACGATGATGGTCCAGCGCATGAAAAACATGAAGATCCCCATCATCAGTGCAAACGTGAGGACAAGCCCGCCAAAGAACAACAGCTGCTCGCCGATGGAGTCTCCCAGGACCTCCTGGCCGGCAAACCCGTCCAGGACCGGATACAGACGCATGTTGGCGATCACCTCATCCAGGGCATACCGCACCATTCTCGGCTGGAGGACTGAAAAGTAGTTGGCCAGCGCTACGAAACCGATCCCGGTCAGCAGGCGCCAACGGTATTTCCAGAACAAGCGATTGAGGACAAGGAGGTGTTTCACGGCAGAAATATCACGAGGGAATGGAACAAAAGTAGGCAGCAGTTAGTTGCCGCGGAAGTCAAGGTGTATCTTTGCACCGCGTTTGACCTTCAGACTAAACCTCAAACAGGTATGGAAAGACCCCTCAACCGGATCGTCACGCTGGATGAGTTCATCATGCGATCCCAGAAAGAGCATTCTGCTGCAACCGGTGAACTTACAGGCCTCCTGCGGGATATTGGCGTTGCTGCAAAAATCGTAAACCGGGAAGTAAACAAGGCTGGTCTTGTCAATATCCTGGGCGTAGATGGCGCTCAAAACCTCAGCGGCGATATCGTCCAGAAACTGGACATCTACGCCAATGACAAACTCATCGAATGCTTGCAGAACAGCGGCGAATGTGCTGGCATCGCCTCCGAAGAGATGCAGGACATCCTGCCCTTCAAACCGGTTGTGGGCAAGCATCCCAAATATGTGGTCCTTTTTGATCCATTGGATGGCTCGTCGAATATCGATGTGAATGTCTCCGTCGGTACCATTTTCTCCATCTTCCGCCGGAAAAGTGATGAGACTGGACCTTGCAACCTGGAAGACTTCCTCCAGAAAGGAACCGAACAGGTCGCCGCCGGTTATGTCCTCTATGGCACCTCCACCATCCTGGTCTACACCACCGGGGAGGGCGTCAATGGCTTCACCCTGGATCCATCCATCGGAGAATTCTGCCTCTCCCATCGGGATATCAAGATCCCGGATCGCGGCATCTACTATTCCGTCAATCAAGGCTACTACCTCAAATTCGACCTGGAGATGCGTCGGTTCATTGACCAGTGTTCTGATATGAACCTAGGCCTGCGGTACATTGGCACAATGGTGTCCGATATTCACCGGACTCTCTTTTCCGGGGGGATCTTCCTCTACCCCAACACCCGCAAATACCCGAATGGCAAACTGCGATTACTCTATGAGTGTAATCCCATGTCGTTCATCGTAGAGCAGGCAGGCGGAAAGGCCATCAACACGGGGCTGGACAGGATCATGGAGATCAATCCGGAGGAATTGCATCAACGAGCTACTATAGTTGCCGGATCACCGGACATGGTTGGTGAGATGATCGATTTTGTCCGGAAGTACAGCGCTGTCAGTTCCGTCTAGGCACAATTCCTTCCAGACATGAGCCGAACAGGCTCACCTCTCTTCTTCTCCAAAACGCCAGTAGGGGACCAACAGCTGCAGCCTGTGCGTGTCGGGTATGGCCATCGCAGCCCGGACATCCTCCGGCTGGCGGTAGGGTCCGTGTTGCATCCGGTAGTTGGTCAGGATACGGGCTTCTTTCGGCCGGATGTAGGGATGACCGGCCAGCTCTTCAGCCGTCCAGGCATTGATAGCAATTCCCTCCGCCCTGGTATCCAGTGTGATCATCGGACGGATGCGCTGGAAGACCGTATCGGGCAGGCCGAAGGTCTCACCCACCTGATCGATCGACACAAATCCATGCAGGGCATCCCGGAATCGGCAAATGCGACCGGCATATCCCTTCCCTATACCGGGTAGCCAGGTCCATTCTTCCGGCCCGGCAGCATTGATGTCGATCAGTACCCTGGGCCGCTCCCGGGCCGGAGATTTCGGAGGAGGAGGAATATCCACCCATTGCTCCACCCGCGCGTAGATCGAGTCGGTCATGACATAGATCTTGAGGAGGTCTTCCTTCTTATAGAATTTGCCGCCTTTCTCCCGGTAGTTCAGGATGGTGTGTACTACGCGACGGGGCAATCCGGCTGCTGCCATCACCTCAAAGGAAGCCGTATTGGGATCGAATACTTCCGGTTTCAGCTCATCGCCACGACGTGCATATATGTCTTCCGGGGAATCAGTTGCCTGGCGGGGATCTTCCTGTTCACCATGGTGTGCAGGTTTGCGACTTGCAGGTATTTGTCGACGGTCAGCAGATCCCCCCTTCGGCGCGTCGACAGTTTCAGCAGATGAATTTGACGGATGCACAGTGAGGGGCACTTCATGTACGCTCAGCCAAAACCGGATGGCCAGAAGGGCGATGATGGCCCAGGCCATGATCAGCAGTGATCTGCGTTCCTTTTTCGTGAATCTCAGCACTCCCTGGCAGAATGGATTTGCTGTGAAAGATAACCACTTTCCATCGGTCTGAATAGTCCTCGCCGAGCGGCCAGTCCCTGCACCTACCGGAATGAACGGATCCAGGCACCGTGTTCGCGCAGGTCCACCAGTTCACCCGGGTCCAGATCCCGCCAGGCCTGTTTCTCCCAGGGGGGCATGTTCCAGGGCAGGAGCAGGGTCTCTGTTTTCTGTACACCTTTTTCGCCTGAAGGTCGTCCGATGGCAAGATGTGTACGGGCCACCGATCGATCGCCCCAGGAAAGGCTCTCCTCACCAAAGGTCAGGACTGCGTCATCCTTTTCAAATCCGCCAAATTTCAGGTCCAGCCAGCGGGGCACCAACCAGACCCGGCCATATCCAGGAAGCGTTACTCGCTCCAATTCGGATCGTTCACCGGAGAGATCGATCAACAGACCGTCGCTGCCTTGCCTGACGAAGGCCTCCGGGGCGTGTCCCATCCGGCGGATCACTCCCCACTCCACCTGTCTTCTCTGCTGAACGCGGTCTGCAACATCCAGGGCCAGGCCGAGGATCAGAGCCACCCCGGCAACAAGGAACGCCCGGGATTGCTTCATCCGGATGGCATACAGCAACGCACCCACTGCAAGGGGCACCAGGCAGGTCCACCAGATCGCCGGTGCCCAGCCGAAGGAGAGGGCGCCGGGCAAATGTGCGATCCCGAAGACCAGGGCATTCATCACCCTGGCCGTCAGTTCCGGAATCCAGGCGACCCAGGCTGCCAATTCGCTGTGAAAAAGATCAAGGAAGATCGTCAGCCAGCCACTGCCCAGCAGCAGTCCGGACAAGGGGACGACAAAGAGGCCTGACAGGAGGAAATAGGTGGGAAACTGATGGAAATAATAGAGACTCAACATCAGGGTTGCGGCCTGCGCGGCGAGGGTAATGGCGGCGAGGTTCCAGAAAAATCGACTGATCCGATCGGGTGGCGTCCAGGACCGAAAAATGAGCGGATGGAGCACGACGATGCCGGCCACGGCCATCACCGACAGTTGAAAGCCGACGTGGAAGATCATCCAGGGGTTGATGAGCAGCAACAACAGGGCGGCACCTGCCAGGAGATTCAACGCTTCTGCATGGCGGGACAGGGCTCGTCCCAACAACAGGAACGAGAAGAGGACGCCTGCTCTCAGGGCCGAATCCGCAGCGCCTGTCAGTGCGATATAGGTCCAGACCAGGAGGACGGTCGGCAGGGCTACCTGCCAGCTGTTCCGGCGTCCGGGCCATAGAAAACCGAACAGGAGCAATGAAAAACCGGCGACCAGGCCGACATGCAGGCCGGAGACCGCCAGGATGTGCACCGCTCCCGAGGACTGATAGGCCTGATTGACCTCATCCCCCAATTCATCCCTGGCACCCAGCATCAGGGCCGCGAGCAGCTGGTGTGCCGTGGTATCCCGGACCAGCCGCGTCAGGCTGCCCTGGATCTGCTGTCGGGTTTCACCGAGGGCTGTTCGCCAGGAAAATGCATCATCGGCAGCATCTGCCTGGCCCCGGACAAACACCTGGTGGGTCACCCCCCGGACGAACTGGTATCGTCGCCAGTCGAATCCATAAGGGTCTGAAGGGGGCATGACCGGAGCGGGTCGCCCTGTAAATCGAATGGTTTGCCCGATCGCCACTTCCCGGTTCTGCTCCGCATCCAGGTAGACCAACAAGCGACCGGAGACCGGTACAGGACGATTGGCGACGATTACCGAGTCAACATCCATATTGATCCGGATCCATTGCCCGCTGAGGGTCAGGTCGCGGACCTGGCCAGCCCAGTCTGGTGTTTCTTCCCTGTCGGCCATGCCGGTATGCACCCAATGATCCATGGCTGCATGGGGCTGATGAAGAGAAAGGAAGGTTGTCCCGGCAAGTCCGACCCAGAGCAGCCAGGCCATTCCGTAGGCATTTGATTGCCGGATGGACAGTGCTGTTGCCGACCAGAGGGTGAGCAATAGAAGAACGAGGATGAGGAAGGGGATCTGGCAAGACCAACCGGACTGATCAGCGATCAGGATCCCGGCGGCAAACGGGAGGAGAATTCGGACAAGGGGGAAGGAGTGCCAGCTTTCAAACATAGGCCATGGCCTGGCTGGTGGTCAAATGGTTTTATCCGCCCATCACATGCTTCATCTTTTTGATCTGGCTGTCCCAGAACAGCTCCTGATCCTTGACCTCGTCATCATCGCAGAAGTCTGTGATGGTCAGGATGGTCTCATCGGTGATCGGAGAGATGGTGATGGCGAATTCAAAATATTCTGCAGGGTCATCGGCTTCTGTCCAGGCAAAGCGCAGACGATCGTCCTCAATGTCCTCGATGAGTTCGGCATCTTCACCATACCCGTTCCAGATAAAGGTGTAGATGGGCTCATCGATTTCCACATGATCACAGAACCATCGGATCAGGCAAGAGGGATCACTCAGGAACTGATAAACGATGGTGGGCGACGCCTTGAGCAGGAATTCGCATTTTATCTTTGTTCTTCCCATAGCCGGTTAAAAGAGATTCATTGATCAGAAAGGGCGTAATAAACTACAAATCGGGGAATATTCCAAGGCTGACCGAACATTTCCTCCATGCATGGGAACTTTTCATTATCTGACCCGGTTAAGTCCGAGTAAGGTTGACTACTACATCAAAATGGCCTACTTTTGTGTGGCTGTTTATCCAGCGCATTTTCATCATCCCTGAACATGTATCCCCGGCCGATTTGAAAGGTAGTCAACTTTCAAACAGACGTTCTATAAAATAAACGGTACATGAGACAATTAAAGATCACGAAATCGATCACGAACAGGGAGAGCCAGTCTTTGGAGAAATATTTACAGGAGATCGGTAAGGTCGACCTCCTGACTCCGGAAGAAGAAGTGGATCTCGCCAAACGGATCAAACAGGGGGATGAACGGGCTCTCGAAAAGCTCACCAAAGCGAACCTCCGTTTTGTCGTGTCTGTTGCCAAGCAATACCAAAATCAAGGTCTTTCACTCAGTGACCTCATCAATGAGGGCAACCTGGGTCTGATCAAAGCGGCACAGCGTTTCGACGAAACCCGAGGATTCAAATTCATCTCCTATGCGGTCTGGTGGATTCGTCAATCCATTTTGCAGGCACTTGCAGAACAATCCAGGATCGTCCGCCTTCCCCTGAACAAGGTCGGCTCCCTCAATAAGATCAACAAGGCCTTTTCCGAACTGGAACAGGAGTATGAGCGTGAACCATCAGCCGATGAATTGGCGGACATGCTGGAGATCCCGACCGAGGAAGTCGAAACGACTTTGGGTGTTGCTGCACGGCACGTTTCCATGGATGCTCCTTTTGTCGAAGGTGAGGACAACTCCCTGCTGGATGTCCTGGAGAACAGTGGCACTCCCGGCACGGATGACTATTTGAGTTATTCCGAGTCACTTCGTCGGGAGATCGAACGTTCCCTCAGCACGCTGACCGATCGCCAGTGCGATGTCATCAAGCTGTACTTTGGCATTGGCGTCGAACACCCCATGTCCCTGGAGGATATCGGAGACAAGTTCGGCCTGACTCGTGAACGGGTTCGCCAGATCAAAGACAAGGCCATCAACAAATTGCGTTCGGCTTCCAGGAGCAAACTCCTGAAGCATTACCTCGGAGTTGCCTGACCTTGACCACACATAAAAAATAATCGGACTGCGCCTCCTCAAAAGGGAGGCGCTTTTTTATTGGTTCTGCAGGGTTTTTCCGACTTTTGCACTCTCTTTCACGATTAAATCTCCCCCCTATGACGCCGCATTCCACTCTGATCCGAGAGAAACGAGAAAATACCCTCATCGACTGGCGCGAAAAAGAAAAGAAAGCCCTGGAGTTGCTGCAGATCACAGGGGCCTTGCGCTTTGACCGGTCCATTGAGCTGGTCTTCTTCCGTGAAGACATCTATGATGTCCGCCCCAGTGAAGTGCTCCACCTGCACAGAGTGGCCCGCAACTACATGGATATGCCCATTCCGGTAGAGACCACCCTCAAGGTGGCCCGAGGGATCCAGGCCTTGAAAGAGATTCCGGCAGCCCTGCTGGATATCGGCAAACTGGCCTCCGAATGGATGCAGTATGAATCCACCTTTCCAGACATGCAATCTTTTCTCGGGGCTCGCCTGAACCACGTGGTTCAGTCACCCAACCCGCATCTGGCCGCAAAGGATGTCATCCTCTACGGATTGGGCCGGATCGGCAGGATTGCCGCCCGTCGCATCATCAGCACCACTGGCCGCGGTGATCAGTTGCGCCTTCGGGCCATCGTGATCCGCCCCAGCCTGGAAGATCGCTATCTGGATGCCTCCAAGCGCGCTGCTCTGCTCCTGAAAGACTCCGTGCATGGCGATTTCCATGGTACGGTAGAGGTCGCTGCGGATGGGTCTGAACTGATCATCAACGGCAACAGCGTACATCTGATCCACGCCAAGAATCCGGAGGATATCGACTACACCGAATATGGCATCTCGGATGCCATGGTCATCGATAATACCGGCGTCTGGCGTGATAAGGCCGGATTGAGTCGCCACATGCGTCCGGGAGTCAGCCAGGTCCTCTTTACCGCTCCGGGAAAGGACATTCCGAACGTGGTCTACGGTGTCAATCACGCCCACGTCAACTTTGAAGAGGAGCGAGTCTTCTGTGCTGCATCCTGTACCACCAATGCCATCGTACCCATCCTCAAGGTCATGGATGATGCATTTACCATTCAGCGCGGACATATTGAATCGGTCCACGCCTATACCAGCGACCAGAACCTGTTGGACAACTTCCACAAGAAACCGCGTCGCGGTCGTGCCGCTGCCTTGAATATGGTATTGACCTCAACAGGGGCTGCCACTGCTGTCGCCAAGGTGTTGCCTCACCTGTCCGGCAAACTCACCGGCAACGCAGTCCGTGTCCCGACACCCAACGTGTCACTGGCCATCATGGTGCTCACATTGGAAAAACCCACCACCGTCGATGCGGTCAATGATATGATCCGGAAGGCCAGCCTGAGTGGTGATCTGGTTGAACAGATCCACTATTCTGCAGATGAAGAATATGTCTCCACCCATGCCGTGGGCATGACCAGTACTTCGGTGCTGGATGCACCCTCAACCATCGTTTCTGCTGACGGACAGACCGTGACCATCTATGCCTGGTATGACAACGAATTCGGGTATACCTGCCAGGTGTTGCGTCTGGCCAAGCATGCCGCCAGAGTGAGACGACCATCTTACTATTGATGGATCACCTGCGCCCTAGCGCAGGAAGTGGACAAATTCGTTGTTGCTCTCGTCGCATTCATGAACCCGCTGGAACGTATCCAACCGGCATTGTAATGCGGTGAGGAAACGGGTGTGTCGCCGGGTATTCACCTTGACCTCCTTGACGAGGGATTGTCCCGGCAAGAGCTGGCCGTCACTGGATGCCAGGCCGTCATCGACATGCTCGCCCTGAATGAACAGTGATCCCCTGCTGATCCGATCCGTCGTGCCAAAGTAAAAGCTGACACCCATTCCCTTGTCCTGCTTATCCGCCGTGTACAAGGTCGCCGGGCCATCACCCCGATTGGACATGCGGATGGCCACATGCATCGAATTCTTTCGTTCATCCAGGATCCACAGGGAATCGATGACCAGATCCGGGCAACCCTCCCGATCGGGATCGATCAGCGGAATGAAATCGTCTTTTGCCGCTCCGGTGTTTCCCTTCGGGGTCTGGTGGATGTCCTCATCCTCCTGCGGCATAATGGGTGGACCGGGTGCAGCGGCATGTGTCGCCGGAAGAGCCGCCAGGTCCCTGGAAAACTCAAACTTCTTGCCGGTCACCATCTGGCCCGGCTTCAGGGTCAACCCGGATCGCAGCATCCCCAGGGCAATGAGGTCCTGTTCTGCAGCCAGACCTGCCTCCTCCAGACTCCTGTCTGCCGTAAACACAACGACACCGCTGCGGTGGTCCGGTTCAAACCGAACCGTTTCCCGACCGGTGTTCGCCAATGAACAACTGAAGCGAACGCCATTGTCATCGACGCGTACATCGCTCACCTGCAAGATGGCACAGCGAAATCCGGCATAAGCTGATTTGTCCCAGGACTGACCCAGGACCATCGCTGGCAAGAGGAGAAATGACATCAATGAGAGATAAGCCAACAGCTTGATCGGGGGCATAATCAGGTTTTAATGCAAGGGCAAGAACAATTCAAGATGCGATTTTTTCTGCATCCTGTCAAGAGGACCACAGCTAAAGGAACAAACAAACCGGTAAAATCATTCCCGAAGTCTCCTTTCAATGCAGGGACGGGGAAAAGCCTGGAGCCATGCCGGGCAGAATGCGAGGATAGGATGTACTTTTGCGGACGCGAAACGAAATGGACATGGAAGGCCAGGAAAATACAACTCGGGAGATCTGGATGCCTTTGCTGTTGTGCAGCATGGTTGCCCTGGGTATGATCTTCGGGGGAAAAATGCAGGGTTCCGGCCCGGTTGTCGAGGTCGTCCGGTACCATGACACCTTGCGGGCGGCTTCCATGGAGGGAAAAATAGAAGAGCTCATCCGCTATATCGATGCCCGATATGTGGATGAAATCGGTCGCGACAGCTTGTTGGAGGATGCCATCCACAGTTTGATGGGGCATCTGGACCCCCATTCAGAATATCTTTCTCCCGCCGAAGTCCTCCGACTGCGCGAGTCTCGGGAAGGTGTCTTCACGGGGATCGGGGTTGAGTTCATCATTCACGAAGACACATTGCATATCCTGCGCGTCCTCCCGGGGAGTCCTGCCGAGGAAAAGGGCCTCCTGCCAGGCGACCGGATCCTGATGGCCAATGACAGCCTCCTGACGGGTCCGGAACTGGACCATGAGAAAGCGACCGCGCAACTCAAAGGGGATCAGGGCTCCAGGGTACGCCTGAAGATCCAGAGAGAAGGCGTCGGCCTGCTGGATGTTCGATTGCGGCGAACCTCCATTCGCGTGCCCAGTGTCAGCGAGGGGGTCATGCTGGACACCACCACCGGATATGTCCGTATCCACCGTTTCGGAGCGAATACCTACCGTGAATTCATGGAGTCCATCGAGATCCTGCACAAGGAGTCCAACATGAAAGACCTGCTGATCGATCTGCGGGGTAATCCTGGTGGATATCTGCATGAGGCCATCAATATCCTCAGTCAGCTGTTTCCCGAAAAGGACAGGCTCCTGGTCTACACCGTCGGCCGTGAAGCAGATCGACGTGAATACAAGACATCCGGTCGGCGATTCTTTGCGGTAGACCGGGTGGTGCTCCTGGTGGATGAGAACAGTGCTTCCGCCAGTGAGATCATGGCAGGTGCCATCCAGGACTGGGACCGCGGCCTCATTGCAGGTCGCCGCACCTATGGAAAGGGGCTGGTCCAGGAGCAATATGGCCTGCGGGACGGCTCGGCGATTATCCTGACCATCGCCCGATACTACACCCCGTCCGGCCGGTCCATCCAGCGGGACTATTCCGACCTGCAGGCTTATGAACTGGATGTCCAGGCTCGAAAAGAAAGAGGGGAATTAACCCAAAAGACCACCGCGAACACCACGGGGTCCAAGACCTACTCCACCTATAACGGTCGCAGTGTCTTTGGTGGTGGCGGGGTTTCGCCGGATGTGTTCATTCCGTTGGACACGACACGAAACAGTGCTCAAATCAAGGCGGCCCAGCACCACATACCCGCCTTTCAACTCCACGAGATCCGTTCCGGTCAGGCCGGTCCGGACCAGCTGAAAGACCAGGAGGCGTTGTGGGCCCGGTTCAGGCAGTGGTCCTCACAGCAGGATAAAACCGTCCAGGCCAGCATTGCAGTGGTAATCGGAAATCCCGTTTTCAAGCAGGTGCTCATGAGACAGGTGGCCCGGTATGCAGGGGGAGAAGCAGAGGAAACCCGGATGAACGTCTTCCAGGACCCGGAGATCCTCACCGCCTGGAAACTCTTTCAGGAGAAGGGAGTGTTCGAACGGCTGCTGTAGCCTTCCTAGCTGCGCAGGAAAACAAGCTCGTGCCGCTCATCCAGTCGGACCATTGAAGACGGGGGCCCTGTCTCTTTTTCATTGCGGCGCCACTTGGCGATATAATCCACATTTTCGAGGATATCAGACCGGATCTCACCAAAGTGCCGGGGGATATCCTCCTGATACTTGCACGCAGCTGTTCCGATCAGTGGCCGTCCATAGGCCTGGATCAGTGGCCGAAGGACCGGGTCAAGGGTCATGCGAATGGCCCATTCACCCTGGGGGCCGCGCAATTCATCGGGCAAGTCGACCGTTTTGGAAAACAGAATGGTCAGCGGGCGTTTATGCAGGGTTAACAGGGTTTCCAGACGTGGGTACAGATCCGGCACATATCGTTTGAGCATGTCCAGATCGGCAACCAGGATGACAATTCCCTGATTCGGATCCCCACCTTTCAGGGTCAGGACCCGTTGAATACTGACAGGACTGGTTGCATCTGCACACACTCCCCAAACCGTATCGGTGGGTAAGACTAACAGGTTGTCATCCGCCAGCAGCTCACACAAAAAGTCCTTATCCTCAGGCCAAACCATTCTATGGTGTAAATTTGTTTCAGTATGCAGTTCCGTTTCAATTGATTTGATGCCAATCAGGTTGCGTATATCGAAGTCTTTCTGGACACCCTTGCACAAACGCTGGGGACTGCTGGTCTATTTTCTCCTGGCCGCATTTCTTACACCAATTTCTGCCCGGCATATCATCGGCGGGGTGATCACCTATACCTGCCAGGGCAACGGAGTCTATAATTTCACCATGAAAATATACCGGGATGCCTATGGTGGCGGGGCCACTTTTGACGATCCGGCCCAGATAGCGGTCTATCAATGCGGACAAAGTATTCCGTGTGGCCTGTTGAATACCAACAACGCCATCAACATCCTCTCCGTCCCCCTCAGTTTTCCGGTCATCCAGATCGCCAATCCCGTCTACCCCTGCCTGTTGGTGCCGCCTGACATCCGGGTAGAAGAAGGCGTGTACTATTTCACCCTGAATCTCCCCGTCAGTCCGGAAAGCTATCATATCGTGTACCAGCGATGCTGCCGCAACAATACGATATCCAATATCTACAATCCAGAGGATACCGGCGCGACCTTTTCGGTGGAAATCACCCCGGAAGCCCAGCAGGTCTGCAACAACAGTCCGGTGTTTGATG
>JAUIEA010000084.1 GCA_030429045.1 Bacteroidia bacterium
TCTTGCTTCACGCCCCTGGACAGGTCAATTTATCAAAGTGAATTGATTTAGCATAGTATCCTTTTCCGATCATGGAAATTGATATTTATTCGATATGAGGTGAATTCTATTTCCTAAAGCAGCATGCCAAATTTTGGTTGACATCTAGAAAAAAGACCATGAATGAATGGTGACACCCGCTATTTAGTCACTGTACAATACGAGAACCAGGCACACAAAAAGCATTTTGTTTATTTTTGTTTTATGGGTTCGTTTCGCCAAATCCTCTATCATGTTGTGATATCCACATATCGACATGAGCCTCGACTGGTATTGGATCACCCGCAAGATCTGTATGCGTATATTGGCGGAATCCTTCGTGAAAAGGGTTGCCATCTCCATGCTATCAATGGCATGAAGGATCATGTTCATCTTGTATTCAGCTTACATCCTGCAATAGCCCTTTCCGGATTGATCAAGGATATCAAGCTGGCATCATCAAAATGGATGAAACACAAAGAGATGGCTCCCCTTTTTAGAAACTGGTCTTCGGGATATGGGGCGTTTACCTGTTCCATAATGGATCTGGAGCGATTGATCCATTATGTGCGCAACCAGGAAGTCCACCATCAAAAAGAGTCGTTCATAGAAGAATATAAACGGTTATTGATAGAACATCAAATACCATTTGAGGAACAATACCTGATGGATTAAGTTAAGCGACATGCTCCATGTAGAACTTTTCTTCAACCCCTACAGGGTTGATCTCTCCTGACGTTCTACCCCGGGTTTCACCCGGGGCTATTTTATTGGACCCCTCCAGGGTCCAGAACTTTTTATGCACCTCTATTCAATCAGAAGATTAAATTCAGATCTAAAGTAGATTATTCGGATCGTTTTGATTTGGGGAATTCTGCTAATTATCATAGGGCCTATGGCTCGCCTTGAGCTTCCCATAAATTATAACCCTTCAGTCGGATCTAAAGGGCCGCCCCCTTATTTCTTCAGATTCAGCTTTGCTTCTACCCATACAGGATCGATACGTACATACATTTCCATCCCTGGTTTCACCCGGGGCTATTTTATTGGACCCCGAACGGACCATTACAACCTGGCCATTACCCAATGTCTCTCCTGGTGGCGTCAGCCACATACGAATTGAGCGAATGCAAAAAGTTAGAATCCAAGAAAAAAAACAAGACGTTGGTGCCGGTGTCTCACCGGCAGGGTGAGACGAACTTTTCATGCGTTTGCGTAAATGAATGATTATAAATGGCGGTGCCTCACCGCTTTTTGGATCATTTAACCAGATTCAAAAACATGCATCGCACCAGAGATAAACCAGCATATTTCGTTGGAGTGTTTTGCCCCCTTTCTTGTGATTTCGATAAAAAATGTCGCCCCAACAAGAGCAATGCCCTTGTAACCCTGGGTTTAACCCATGACTATTCTATTGGACCCCAAAGGGATCCAATATGGCTTTATTCCAAGTACTCCACTAGGGAGCATCCCAGGATACTGTAGTGTCCAATGCAAACCCTGGAGAAGTAACGCAACAGCCTTGAAATTCAATTGCGTGGCATCAGATACCAGCCACACGGCTTATTGGAAACGCCCAGCCCTTAGGCGTAAAGTTGGGGTATTAAAAGCCAACCCTGAAAGGGTTGAATAGAGTAGCCCCGGGTGCAACCCGGGGTGTTGGCGCTTCCCGTTCTCAACCCTGAAGGGGTTGAAGAGATATTTATCTCAGAATGGAGTCCATTCCCATGTCCCAAAAGCAAACAGGCTGCCCGTGAACGGGACAGCCTGTCTTGACGTCATAGGATTATAAAACGCGCTTACTCTTTCACGATCATTCGCTGGGTGGCTGTCCCGTGAGCGGTACTGACCTGATAGATCAGCAAGCCGGTGGTCCCCAGTTCATTTCGATTGATCGACAATTGATTGTATCCCTTGTAATAGTAGCCATTCCGCTGAAGAAGCTGACGGCCGCTGAGGTCATACACGGTCAGCATGACATCCCCTGCTTCAGGCAATTCGAATGAAACGATGGTCTCTCCATTAAATGGATTCGGCTGGTTGCCGAAGAGGACAAATGGTTCTTTTGTATCGTTGCTGACCTGGTCTTTGCGAATCTTCAGGGTCACATCCGTAATGTCAAAATTCTGACTAACGGCTTCGGGAATGATAAGGCCTGAATTAATATGAATCGTATTCTTCAATTCGCCCTTACGTTTCGCCGTGAACACGAGTGTCATCGTCCTGGCATTCTTCCCCATAACCCCGGTCCAGTCTGCAGCCAGGGCGACAGAGCCCGATTGTGGTACATGATGATAATTCACACCTTCACTCAACTCGATATCTTCAGAACGGATTTCTGTCAATTCCAACTTGTCCAGATCGTATTGGAAGGTAAACTGGAATCCGGCAAATCCGTCAATATTCGGGGAAAGCAAGGTCACTTCAAACGTCTCGCCTGCATCCCAGTTGCGGTCCAGTACTTCCATCACCAGAGGCTGGCTGTTCCGGATCTCGGATTCGATCAACCCATTGAGTTTAACGGTGCTGTTCAGATCGCCGATCTTGATGGCCCGGACATCGAATGCATGGGCCTCCTCAAGCGGCTTGATCAACAGGTCTGAGGCTTCCTCGATCTCGGCAAATGGATCGGAAGGATCAGCGAAGACAAAGTCATTATTGACAAAAGCCCAGGGCTCTGTTCCAGCAAAACCCGACTCTGCACCGATCAACACCTTTCGCATGGAGAGTAGATCTGCGATACTGATATCACCGTTTGCGTTGACATCTGCAGCGATCAACTGATAGGGTGAAGACAGCAGTGGGTCACCTGTCAGGTGACGGCGCATGAGGATCAGATCGGCAATGGACAGGCCATTCTTGTAGGTATCCTCCTTCTTTGCAGTCAGATGATATCCACGGCAGGTTTGCGTCTGTCCAAACGTGAACAGGCCATCCGCATCCGAAGCGGACAAGACGTCCTCTGCAAATTCAGCAGACAAGGTGAATTCAACATCCTGAAGTGGTTCATCGGTTGCATTGGCGATCACCTCGCCATTAACCTCCACTTCAAGCTCGGTTGCCTTACACATATCATAATGCGACTCCATTTTGAAGAGATTCTTCTGCAGAATGGTAATGTCAGAGTTGCGCATCACCACATCATAGATGCGCGTCGCTTTGATCATTGCTTTTTCTTCCGCGGTCAGGTCCGCATCATTTTCATAATAGAAGCGGTCGCCATCGCGCATGGCACCAAACTGATCGATCATGATCTTGACCAGCGTCTCACCAAAAATGCTTCCCGTCTGCTTTTTTTCACACAGGAAACCAACCCAAGGGTCTATATCATCCACATTGACATAGGCCACTTTGAGGAAATCGGCCAATTCCTCATTGCCGGTCATTTCGAGAAAGGACGTGTATTTCGTCATGCCAAAGTCGGCGCGAATCGTATTAAAGTCAGCAAGTCCGCGATCACGTCCGCGCTGCATATTAATGGCTGCAAGGTCCATGCCTCCGGATCCCGGGCCACCGAAGAGAAAGTTTCGAACATCATCGATCACCCGGCGATCAAATTCCTGTTGCATCTGGTGGGCCATGCCTTTGAGCAGAGGATTCACACCACCTTCATTCAAGATGGCCAGGGGATTGAAGAAGGCATTCCTCAGCAGGATATCGCCTTCGGGGATCGTCCCACCCAGGTTATTCGACCGGTGAAGGTTGCTGCTCAGCAGGGTATGCCCCAGTCGATAGGCGGCAGCAGAAAACACATTAAATATGCCAGGGTTAATCGTTGGGTCATAACCGGTATAGGGCGGCAATTGAACACCCAGGGTGGGCAACCATTCTTCGTACAAGATAGCGGCAATGGTGCCCCCGACGATTTTGCGGGCGTGTTGGTAAATCTGCTCATCATTCCAGGATGGATGATCCTGTTTGATCCGGTCACATTGGGTATTGTGCTCGCGGACAAAGAGGGTATGCATCGAGGTCAGAAAAATATTTTCATTGGCGCGAATATCTCCACCTACATACAACTTGTTGAATTGCTTTGTGGCATTATCCAGGATAGGTGCTGACGCATCCTGCGGGCTGTCAAATTCACCATCTATTGTGTTGAATGGCAAATGATTGCCGGAAGAGGTTTTCATTTTGCCATCGACGTGGGTTCGCAACCAGTCGGCATAGATGGAATCCGGTCCATAGACGGCCGAACCATCCACAAAGGCACTGATCTCATTGGCATAACGCCGAGGATTCCCAGCTTGAGTACCCGTACCAGGAGCTGCTGCGGAACGGGTCATTGGAATGAAGGCATTCGGTAAAGCACCGCCGGGATTGAAAATAGGATCAGGGAAATTGATCGTGATCGGGAAGAATTCGGTGCTGTTATTGAACACCAGAGTGATATCATGATCAATGAACTGCCCAAATACCCACACATAATCACTCAATCCCTGTGTGCTTGGAAGAACACTGGGTTGGCTCATGAGATAGTTGGAGATCAGACGGGGGTTTGCCCGCTGGGGGGCTGCCGGTGTACTGAAACCATTGGCAAAGGCATCCGTGGTATTGCTCTGCAGCAACGAATGATTTGCACCCCATTCCGGGTGATCAACATTATTGCCCCACCCGGTGATGGTGCGGTATTCTTGCGCATTCAAGGCCAGCGCAGTAGAAAGGAAGAGGCATACAAGGGTTACTATCCTGTTCATGGGAACATGATTGATTCGGTGATTAAATCAGTCTTCGGGATAGTTTCGGGGTTGTCCTGGGATGGACGTAGGCAAAGCTAACCCGTTTTTATGGGAATTTCACCATAGACAAACCAGAATCATCCCGATAAAGGGTGGTCAATGACTATTCATAGAAATATTCGTGCCAATCCGCAGTGGTTCACCACTTTATGGACAGCCCAGCCATCCAGTTCCGACCGGCCTGGGGGTAATAGAAGTTCTCCGTGACAGGGTCTCCATAGATATAGGAGTAGGTATACCCATTGGAGCTGTAGCGTTGATCGAGCACATTATTAACCTGAAACCGCAATTGTATCTCGCCCAGCCCATTCACCTGTTTACCCCAGTGGCACTGGATGTCCTGAACCCACCAGGATCCCAAAGCCCGGTCGTCATTGGAGGTATTGTCCAGGTACTGGCTGCTGACGAACTGGCTCATCCAGATCAGGCCCAGGCCCTTCCATCCGGACCAGCTTAGTTGATGGCTGTACACCCATTCCGGCGAATAGGCAATGTCGACATCCCGATGTTCGATCCGGACCTCCTCAAATCCGGTAGAATAATCATAGACAATCTCTTCAAACAGGGGGATCCGATTACGGCTCCAGGCCAGACTTCCCTGGTATCCCAGGCCATAACCAAAACTTCCCGCAGCTTCCACTTCTACCCCCAGGCGATACGATTCAGGGACATTGGTCTTCAGGGTCGTACCCACATCATTCAGGGCGCCTGTGGGCACCAGCTGATCCGTATAGTCCATCCAGTAGCCATTCACATGCCAGCGCCAGTCCTTCCAACGGATCCGCGTCCCCACTTCAACATCAACCATTCGCTCGGGGCGCGGTGTGACCATCTCCGGCGCATCGACATAATCACTCCGAGAGGGTTCCCGGCGCGCCACAGCTACAGAACTATACAGTTCGAGAAAGGAACGTGCGGTCCAGGTCAATCCCGCCTTGGGATTGAAGAACGTCAACTCATCCTGCACATCATAGACTCTCATGTCGTTGTCCACCCCACTGGTTCGATAATCTACCTGTCGCAACTGGAGGTCGCCGAACAGCCGCCAGTTCCGGGCCATCGCCCAGTCTGCCTTCAAAAAGACATTCCCGTCGGTCTTGGTCGCATCGCCGCGATAATATTCATAATCAGGCAGAATACCCTGGGCGTATTCCGCCCAGATGATCCGGCCAAAATGATCCCCCAGATAGGTATTCCAGGCACCGCCCAGGTGGACATTCCAACGGGATGATTCATACCGAAGGTTGGCGACCCCCCCGATAAAGTCATTTTCCAGCCACCGACGACGCACCAGGCTGGTGGACAGGATGGTATCCTGTTCCGTGATGACTGGCCCGAGCCCGTAAGCGGAGCGATCGTCCTGATCACGGAACTGTTCAAAATAACCCGCTCCACGGGTATAGTGGGCCGTTGCATTGACACGCCAGCGATCATTGAGGGCCCTGGAAAACTGCAACTGGATATTGTCCTGCCCATACTGATCTACCTCATTTTCGTATTCGTAATAATTATAGGTTCGTCCGGATGTCAGCAGATTCTGGGTTTGACTCGGCGTCAATCCGTTGTTGGCCGCATGGGCCAGCATGGCTTCCTCATCATTCTCGATCCGGGACTGTGGCGTTCCCCACCAGGATTGGTAGGTGCGCTCTCGCCCGGAAAAAGCCAGCAATCGGACCAGGGTTTGATCATCCTGCCAGGCCAGGGCGGCATACCAGGATTTCAGATTGGCGGTGGCCCGGTCGATATAGCCATCTGAATCGATAAGGGACCAGCGACTGTCCAGCGTCCAATGCCCGCCCAACAGGCCCGTTCCCGCTTCAAGATTGGCGCGGCGCGTGCCGAACGATCCGAAGGACGTCGACAATCCGCCGTAGGGTTCGGTCCGGACGGTTTGCGTCTGCAGGTTGATGGTCGCGCCGAAGGCACCGGCGCCATTGGTCGATGTTCCGGCGCCGCGCTGCACCTGCACGTGATCAACCGAACTGATCAGATCCGGCATATTCACCCAAAACACCGCCTGGGATTCCGCATCATTGACCGGGACTCCGTTGATCGTAACATTGGTTCTTGTCGGGTCACTTCCCCGCACGCGAATACCGGTATAACCGATCCCGGTCCCCGCATCAGAGGTCGACACCACGCCCGGGGTATATCGCAGCAAATAGGGAATATCCTGCCCCATGTTCAGGGGCTCCAGGTCTTCAGCCGTCATCTGGCTCATGGTAAAGGGAGCGTCCGACTCTGCCCAGGTCCCGATCAGTTCGAGTGTCTGCAAGGCATAAACAGACGGTTGGAGACGGATGAACAGGGGCTCGTCCACGGGAATGGTAATGACCCTGGTCCAGGTCTGGTATCCGAGATATCGAATACTGAGGGTGACAGAATCAGTTGATGACAGGGCAACGGAGAAACGCCCCTCCTCATCGGTGATTCCGCCCGGACCTTCCGAGATCTGGAATGCTGCTGCTGCAAGAGGTTGATCCTGTTCATTCAGGACCTGACCTCCCAGAGTCAATATCTCCTGGCCTGAAGCAAGGGTAGAAAAAAGGAAGAAGACGAGGAAAATGGAAAGGAGGCGAATGAGTTGCATAAGTGGCGATCTATCATGATGGATCACCGGGGCGCCGTATAGAGTCTGGCTGGCCATTTGCTCATCTTCCCTTCCCGGCATGACCCGGGCAGGTTCAATGGGTATAATCTCAGTCAGACGATCTGGTCTGACACCCCGATGTGACGCGAAGGTAGTTGACCTGGCTCAGAATAAAAAACCACGGATAGCCGACCAGGCCCGTTCCCTTCTGGTGGTCGCGTCTCCCTGCAGGATGGTATGGGGCCAATCTTCCCGCGTCAGGATCAGCAGATGTAGATCAAAGAGGGCCTCACGAGCATGTTCATGTTCCCGCAGGGGATCAGGCTCCCAGGGTAGATCGGGGGCACACAACAGGTAATGGGTCGGCGCCCCGCGTTTGTGGAGTGCATGGATCCAGGGGGCACATCTACTGTATTTTTGTTCCAGCCAGATCCGGTAGGTCAACAGATCCGTATCAGCAACCACCATACCCGATCCGGCCTCGCTGCAGATCCTTTCCTGCTGGCGCCATTGGGCCAGGGCCATGCGGTAGACATCCGCTTCAGTATAGGCCGGACCCTGTCGGGTCAGGATCTCCCGGGCCACTTCCGGAACCAGGGGCAATCCCAGATCCAGGGCAAGCTGTTCGGCGAGGGTCGTCTTCCCGGAAGACTCCGGCCCTGTAAGGACGATCAATGGTCGCAGGCTGGACATGGGTACAAGGTACTGCGCCCATCGTCATTTGCACATTTATCCGTCATCACCGACCTTTACCGGGTCATGCATGATATAGAACCTCATTTTCACTGGCGTGATCATTATACCGCTTCGGAAGACCGGCACTCTCCTTTCTTCAGACGGCAATATGATGAATTCAAATACACCCAGAAGGTGTATAACTATTTCATTCATCCACAGTGGGATGATTTCGGTTCATCGACCCTCTATGTCAAGGTCCTGTTCGTGGAATATGATGAAGGTTTTGCCATCCTCGAGTTGATTGGGGAATGGAATGACTGCCTGCACAATGATATCGAGGCTCTGAAACGCAACCTGATCGACCTGATGATCAAGAAAGGGATCTTCCGGTATATCCTGATCTGTGAAAGCGTGTTCAACTTTCATGCAGAGGACGGCGATTATTATGAGGAATGGTGGGATGACATCAAGGAGGAAGACGGCTGGATCTGTCTGCTGAATACCGAAAAACACGTGTATGAGGAGATATGCGATCGCCGGCTGGACCATTATATCCATGTGGGTCCACATTTCAATGATGTGATCTGGCGGCCGCGACGGCCGGAGCTGGTCTACCTGGCGGTGAATCAGCTGATGAACACGGCCATGAAGATGGTGGAGTGAACTTCAGATGTACCATGCCCGAATACAAATACATTTGCTTATTCGCATGTAAATTTTGAACGAGTGGTCAACATCCATTTTCCTATATCAGATTTTTCCATCACAAAATAATAACTGCAGGGACCGAGTTCAGTTCCATCACGCTGACCCGAATAAATGCAGAGCCTTACATCCCCAAAATCCTGGATCAATTCCCAATGAAAGGTCATTTCCACACCAGCGTAGCAAGGTCCTGACATCACTACAAATCCCGGCACAAAGCACCAGTAACAGCCGGACCCTACCTGCTGAGGTTGCTCATCCAACAAGGATAACTGGATATCACTGGATTGCAGCGTGAGGCTGTCATTTCCAAAGGCCTTGTAACACCCCAAAATGGATCTTGTCACATCGGCTAGATAGTCCGATTGCCGGTTATGTTGCTGGATAATAAATGCGCCAAAGAGCAATTCCTCCACCTGCTGATAAAGGTCAGCCTCGACCGTCATGGTATCCAGTATTACATTAAAAAGAACGAACTGTGCTCGCCCGGTCTGTCTATACCATCGTCTAAGTTCCTTATCGGGGTAGTGCTTGATTCCGGAACAGAGCAATTCATTGATTAGGGGAACCATCTCCTTCTCAATCAGCACTCCCTGATGCTTCATTTCCTCACTCCCGACAAAAAACATCGGATGTGCATATAGCGCTATAAAATCGTATTTGGACAACCGATAAATATCCATCGAATGGAAACTCTCCCCCCCGCTTGTCGGGTTCAATATCAACTTGGCCACTGCCTTAATCGGGATGGAATCCAGTGAAAAACACTGGGATAGTCCGGGTTCATTTACTACACAAAGCAAACCACAAACCGCCATAAGAATTTTATTCATCCTTCTATCATTTCCTTCAACTTCAGTGTCGTCCGCCAATTGCGTGAGGTGGCATTGACCTTCAGTCTGGACTCCCAGAAATTATTCGAGAGCTTACTTTTTCCGGCACCATTATTCAGATAGAGATAAATGATGTCACCCTGAATATCGTATTCATCACCGTTTAAAAAACGCTCCTCGATCTCCGGGATCGCCTCTGGTATGGTCTCCAGGAAGACGACATAGATTTTAGGCAGCTCAACATCCGGTCGGGAGAGGTAGGGGTTGCCATTGACCACCTCTTGCAATTTCGTAGCCGTCAGGATCTGCGTGGGGACATCAAAGCCATACTTCTTCTTTATAGCACCCTGGATGGTATCGACCAGAACAGGAATGCGTGGCTCCTTGGACTGAAAAGCTATATTGCCGCTCTGGATATAATTGCGAACCTCCTGCAGGCCGGCCTTTTCCAGCAGAAGGACCAGGTCCTTCATCTTGATGAGCTTCTGGCCGCTGACATTGATGCCGCGAAGGAGAGCGATGTAGGTTTGCATGCCGTAAATATATGGCCTCCAGTGAAGACCACGACTGAGCCGCCTCACATCTTCACGGAACCCTGGAATGAGATCTATTCTTTTCGGTTGATATGCACCACGCGACGGAGCATGGGTGGATGAGCATAGCGAATCACACGCAGTATATAGGGCCCTGGTGGCAGGTCAGCTGACGGTATCTTAACGATTCCAGCTTTATAGAGTGTCTGCTGATAAACAGTTGATCCATTGAAATTGATCAGCTCCACACGCTTGATGTCTTTTATGTCCAGCAGGTTGACGGTCAGTTCATCTGAAAATGGATTCGGATAGACCTGAAATGCAGAGTCCACCAGGGGTGGTGGCGGTGGCTCAATTATGGTGGTATCGCCACCTTGATCCGTTGTATCTGGCGGGATAATCTCGGGAATAAAGACATCCTCATACTGCTCCAATTTGGGGGGTGGAATGTATTCTTCAACCTCATAAGCAGGTGTCCATCCGGTAGCATTTATACCAATCCCGTAAAGTGCAAACCAAAAGGCATTGGGCGACATATACTGAGTAAACTTCAACCAGCCAAAAACTTCTTCGCCATTGATGTCCAAACGGATACCTATGTATCGATTAGAGAGTTTCGGCCATATTTGCGGGCCCGTCCATGGATAAGATCCTAATAAAACGTCTCCTCCCGCATGAGTCCACCTTTTTTTCAAGGGCACATCACATAGGCAGGTATCACCTTTATTGAATGGAACGGAAACATAATCAGTATAATACCGGCACAATCGTGCATTTTCATGGAATGGTTCAACAAAGATGTAGGAAGTTGATTTTGGATAATTCGTGGGTTTCCAGGGAACCCCATAGATTCGATAATCCCAGACTCCATCCCCGTTAACATCGATCTTGAGCGCCTTTTCAGTCTGATAACTCCCGATCGAACGTTTCAGGGTAGACGTAAACTCCCCTTCCCCTGCAACAATCTGAGCCTGGATCGACATATTGCCCCAAAGCAGAAAGGAGGCAATACACACTCGTAATAAATATTTCTGGGCAGCTATTTCGTTACGCTTCAGATTCATCATTCGTCTCTCGGTTTGGCATGGATACCCAACCCTACAAGTTAATGACTATCCAGTGGATTTCATACAATCAGACTTGCCAAAACCACTAGAATGCCTTTTTGCCGCCAAGCCGACATCTTCTCCTTTAGGGTTATGGTCTCTCCTTCACCTCATCCCACACCCGTTTGAACTGCAGGTCACCCAGACCGTAAATCGGATGGTTATGAGAAAAGGTCGCAAAGTGTGCCGGAAAATCCCCATCCGGATCCTGGACAATAATCTCTTTGACGGCATGTTCCATCGGGCTTATTCCCGACTCGTCGCGATATCGAGCCACTTCGGCATCAATGACTGGCAGCAGGAAATCATAGTCGGCCAGAGGACCGGTGGCCAGTCGATGCATCGCGATCCGATCCTCATACTGGTAGGCCTTCCACATGCTGGCAAAGGCGGACCGGTGGGCCGGGGTGATCGCCATCTTCGCCTCAAAGCTCTGGATCAGGCCTGCCTCGTCCAGGTTCGCGAAGGCATAACGCGATCCCGCCAGTGGGCGAACCAGGAAGAGCGGATGATCCTTGCGCGCTTCATCCAGCAACCAGATGACAAACCACAGATTGACCTGGCAAAAAAGGTCGTCTTCAAACCATAACACAACCTCTTCTCCACTGGGGATGGTCTGGATCTTTTTGAATTCTGCCAGACTGTTCTCGCGATAGTCCCCCATGGGGACGCCGTAAACATCCAGTAGAAATTCTTCCCGCGACTGACTGACTTCCTTCAGGGTATTTCCCATCACATCGCCATCCACCAGGCATTCACGTGCTACCAGCGTTCGGCCTTCAAGTCCTTCCGGAAATCGATCGTGCAATGCATCGCCATTCAATATATGAACCATAGGAAGGAGGTGAGGAGGTTATGAGGTTATGAGTCGCGGAGGTTATGAGTCGGGAGAGAGCCTGCAGCATCCAGGAGTCGCTTCATCAATGATGTAAAGTTACAAAGAGTCCATGGGTCGGTTGTCGGTTGTCAGTTGTCTGTTGTCGGTTCCCCGTGGGATGTGGAGAGTGGAGGGTGGAGGGTGGAGGGTGGAGAGTTGAAGGTGGAGTATCTTATCATTATTTGGTTATTGGGATTTGCCTGCCTGCCGGTAGGCAGGTGATTTATCATTTCCCAGGTTAGTCCTATGGTCTGGATACACAGAAGGCATGGGTCTGGTAACCGGTCAGCGTCGTACCTTTGTCAGATGCATCGATCAGGTTTTGTCAATATCCTGGGCCATCCCAATGTCGGGAAGAGCACCCTCATGAATGCCCTGGTGGGAGAACGAATGAGTATCATTTCCGCCAAACCCCAGACGACCCGGCATCGGATCCTGGGGATCCTGAGCGGGGAGGACTTTCAGATCGTCTTCTCGGACACTCCCGGCTTTGTCCTGAGACCCTCCTACAAGATGCATGAAAAGATGAATGCCTTTGTCACGGGTGCCTTTGATGATGCGGATGTGGTGCTGCTGGTCACGGAGCCAAAGGATACCTGGGAGGATGACGACCCGCTCATTGCGCATGTGCAGAAAACGGAATCCCCCCGGTTTCTGATCATCAACAAGGCAGACAAGTTTCCCGCCAGCGAATTGGAGCGTGTCCGCACAGAATGGGAAGCCCGGATGCCATTTGCACAGGTGTTCACCTTGTCCGCACTCAAGAATACCGGTACGGAAGAACTGGCCGCTGCCATCCGGGAGAATCTGCCGGAAGGACCGGCCTGGTATCCCAAGGATCAACTGACCGATCGGCCGGAACGGTTTTTTGTCGCCGAACTGATCCGCGAGAACATTTTCGAGATGTTCGGTCAGGAAATACCCTACTCCTGCGAGGTGGTCACGGAGTACTATCAGGAACCTGCAGAAGGGGAAAATGACATTATCCGGATCGGTGCGGAGATCTACGTGATGCGCAATACCCAGAAGGCCATTCTCATCGGCAAGGGCGGAAGTGCTATCAAGGAACTCGGCATCCGGTCCCGGAAGGCCATTGAAGAATTTCTGGGAGAACACATCTTTCTTGAGCTCCATATCAAGGTCCGGCCCAAATGGCGGGATGATGACCGAACGCTGAAGGGATTCGGATATGGATAATGCGGTCCATTGAGGTGAATGTCGCATCCCGATGTCATGCATCCTTTGCCGACCAGAAATGGATGGCTCGGTAAACCGGATATCCAACCAACACTTCCGTACCGGGGCTCGTTTATTGGAAAAAAAGCTGCTATGTTTCGCCTTCTACTCCCTCTTTTCCTGGCCATCACCCTGATCGGACAGACACAGGCGCAGGAAATCGTCTGCGTGGATTCTACGCACTACTATCCCCAGGCCCTCTGTCCATTTGTTTATCTGCCTGTTTGCGGGTGTAATGGCACCGTACCGGGAAATTCCTGTGAAGCCTTCAATCATTTTGCATTGAGTTGCTGGGATGGCATATGCCCGGATGCAAATCCGAGTGGGTGCCGGGTGGATATTACCTCGGAATGGTCTGGTGATACGCTTTTCCTCTCCAGTGCATCCATCGCCGCACCGGGTGACCCCATCCAGACCTATTCCTGGGAGAATCATTATACCCCCTTTGCCACGACGAGTGATACCTACCTGGTCAGGTCGCCGGGAGATACGACCTTTCTGGTCAGTCTGGGTGTCAATACCCAGGGTGGATGTTATGCCTATTGTACGTACGCCTTTGATCTGTCTACAGCGATCCAGGAACCCACCCGGAAGCTGGGGGTAAAGACCTTCCCCAATCCTGTTTCAGGCATGGTACAGATCCTCTTCGACCAGGATGAACAGGGAGGACTGCTCCTGTTGATGGATCTGATGGGTCGTGTGGAAGATGTCCAGACCTGGCAGGGCGGGCGCCGTGCCGAGATGGATGTCAGTGGCCTGGCTGCCGGGATGTACTTCCTGGTCCTGCAACAGGGTGGCCATCGTCAGACGTTGGACCGGCTGGTCATCACTGCGCATTAAGCTATCGGGTGTCGGGCTTTGGGTATCTGGGAAAAGGCTAGTTACTTTCCTGTTTTCCGGCCAGTCGTAAGCTGGATGCCTGGTTCCTGCGTTCCAAGTTTCAAGTTCCTGGTTTGTCACTCCTGGATTGCCACAAAAATCATTGTTGCTGGTGCCGGTGTCTCACCGGCAGCGCAAGACGAATTGCTCAAAATTCTCGTTTCAAAAAAAGGATAATCCAGGGCGGTGTCTCACCGCATGGATTCGGCATTCTTTCTGGAGGAGATGTCACTGTGTACCGGAATCCTGTGTTCCTTATTCCTGCCAGCCGTAGGCTGGATTCCTGATTCTTCCGCTTTCCGACTTCCGACTTCGCATTTTCTCATTCCTGGTTCCTGCGTTCCTGGTTCCTCATTTTTTCTGCTTTCCGCCTTGTCCATTGTCTCTCCCCTTCTGACACGGGCGACTAAAGTCACCCCTACATCTCCCGCTCTCATCCTCACTTCCGCTTTCCGACTTCCGATTTCCGCCTTTCTCCCGCCTCGGCGGGCAGGCATTTCTGGTTCCTGCGTTCCAAGTTCCTGGTTTGTCACTAAAATCATTGTTGCTGGTGCCGGTGTCTCACCGGCAGCGCAAGACGAATTGCTCAAAATTCTCGTTTCAAAAAAAGGATAATCCAGGGCGGTGTCTCACCGCATGGATTCGGCATTCTTTCTGGAGGAGATGTCACTGTGTACCGGAATCCTGTGTGGTATAGTTCAATTAACTGTGTCAGTTTCGAAAAAAGGTTTCGGTCCAGGGACAATTCTCGGCCCTAAAAACGAGCCAGAGGATTGGACATGGAACGAAACCATGCAGGGGTCAATCATCAAGGTACTGTGCATAGGTGTCTCCAAATTCGGCGATGAGTTCTTGTTGGATTCGTGACCAGTGGAATGCCGTTCTCTTCCAGCTTTTCTCGTTGTATTTGAGAGCGAGATAGAGTTGCTTCAGCAGGGATTGATCGTTGGGCCAGGTACCTTTGGTTTTGGTCACCTTGCGTAGGATCCGATGCACAGCTTCAACAGGGTTGGTCGTGTAGATCATCCGACGAATGGATTCTGTGAAGTCCATGAACGCCATCAGATCATCCCATTCTTCCAGCCATTGTTTCATTATTTCTGGATAGCGCTTATTCCACTTATTGCCAAAAGCATCCAATGCCTGCCTGGCCGTTAGTCGATTGGCTGCGGTGTAGATCTTGCGTAAGTCTACACATACAGACTTCAAGTCCTTGTGAGACACAAAGCGAACAGATCGACGTACTTTATGGACAATGCATCTCTGCACTATGGCCAGGGGATAGATCTCCTTGATCGCATCTTTGAAGCCCTTCAGTCCATCGACACAGAAGAAAAAGACATTCTCAACGCCTCGGCGCTTCAGGTCTTCGAGGACTTGCACCCAGCCTCTAGACCCCTCGGCCTCAAATACATAGAGCCCTAGAATATCTCTTTGACCATGCACATTCACACCGTAGACAGTGTGTACAGCTCTCGCCTTTGACATCCCATCCTGACGTGTCCGATAGTGCACTGCATCCAGATAAATGATGGCGTAACTGGCTGATAAGAGACGTTGCTGCCATGCGGTGACTTCATCCATGACCTGGTCGGTGATCGAACTGATCAGCCCATCACTCAGGTCTACTCCATACAACTGCCGCAGTTGCTGCTGAATGTCAGAGATCGAATTCCCACGTGCATAAAGACTCAGGATGATCTCATCCATACCTGTGCGTAGCTCTCGCTCTCGCTTCTTGACCAAGAGAGGTTCATGCTCACCCAAACGGTCCCGCGGTGTTTTGATCATGAGTGGACCGGCTGTCGATCTGACTGTCTTTCCAACATGACCATTACGACAGTTGGTCGCGATTGGCTCATCCCTGGCAGATTGCTCATCCATGAAATGGTTCACCTCACCTTCCAATGCGGCATTCACCATGGCTTGCATCATCTCGCTGAATACACTGCCTTCACCGAATAGTGATCCGCGACTGTAGAGCTGATCGGTTACCCGTTTTCGCAGCTCTGGATCCGGAAACAGATCCTCTAGACTTGGGTTCTTCTTCTTTTTCATCTTGTCAAAGTTCTGATTTATCTCAATTTTACTTTGACACACTTATTTGAACAGTCTCTCCTGTGTTCCTCATTCCTGCCAGCCGTAGGCTGGATTCCTGATTCTTCCGCTTTCCGACTTCCGACTTCGGACTTCCACCTCTCCGTCTCAGGTTTCCGCAGCAGTAGCAATTGCGCCCCTTCAGGGCTTCTACATTATTCCAATCAGGTTCGTTGGGCGCTGCCCAACGCTGAGATATTGCGCCCCTTCAGGGCTTGTAACAGGATTTGGCCTTTAACTTGCCATATAAAAAACACTAAGGGCCACGAGGCGGCAGCTCAAGTAGCCGCTACAATCCCTTGCTCGTCCTATCGGCCCTCGTTCCTCAGCCCTCGGTCCTATCGACGTATCACCTTCGCAATATATTCCCGACTCGAGTTTTCAACTTCCGTCCAGGCATGCCTCATTTCCTTTCTTCACGGGCGACTAAAGTCACCCCTACATCTCCCGCTCTCATCCTCAATTCTGCTTTCCGACTTTCTCATTCCTCTTACCTGATTCCTCATCCTTCGAAATAACGAAATAACGCCTTAACGAAATAACACTTCATTTGAACGCGGAGGAAAGCCAAAACCCAATGCCCAATACCTTTTTCATTCCTGGATTCCAGATTCCTCATTCTTCCGCTTTCCGCTTTCCGACTTTTCGCCTTAGTAATCCTCATTTCCTTCTTCACGGGCGACTAAAGTCACCCCTA
>JAUIEA010000085.1 GCA_030429045.1 Bacteroidia bacterium
GGGACAGGCATAAAGGTTAAGCTGTCCCCGGCCAGATGGGCTTGCTGCCTGCCGCTCGCCTGTTCATACAGGTAATGATGCAGGTTTATCCAGATCTGATTGTGAATGGTGAAGTAGACCGTTGTATCTGCTGTCAGATGCCCTTTTCTGGCTTGTCCCGGGAGAAGGATGACAAATAAAAGAATGGCGATAAGGCAGGTTCTGATCAAGTTCATCTGTACAGCAATAAGTTCGGGGAGTTGCTTGTCTGGTGAGACAGTCCACGCTGGAAAGCCGGTCCATGAAAGGTTGCTGTCGTCATTCGGGGTCAGAATGTGACAACCGGATCCTCACATGGGTGGTGGTCCAAATATAGCCACTTGGTCAGGAATGACACGGTTGGCTGTCTCCTGAAAATTGACCTGGTGTGAAGCCGGGCTGAAGGGTCCGGACTTGTTCATCTATCAATGGTTGAATTGACCGGGGTCATTGTGAATGCCATCGGGACAGTTGAACATTCGGGGTATGAGAACACTACTTTTAATATTGATGATGACCGGCTTTCACGCATGCCAGGACAAGACCATCCGATCTCCGAAACCGGAACCGGAAGAAATGGACCGGATGATCCCGTTGGAAGATTGGATTCACCCGGCAGAATCGGTGGTGCCCTTGCCCGCCAGAGCCTGCGGAGCCGAGGAAATCGACCCTGAAACCGGAGAGCGGATCGTGGTCCCGGAAATGGATCTGGTGATCTCCCATGTGGTGATCCGCCGGACGGAGGAAGGCACCTGGGTGCAACCGACGATCAGGAATCTGTGTGATGAACCTGTAACCGATCTGTTTGGAATACTCATTCGATCCGACCATCCAGACGATGTCGGTGCTATGACGCTGATGGGGAATATTCCACCACATGGCGAGGTGACCCTGGGTCATGGGATCGGTGTGCCCACCGGAGAGGTGTATACACTAATCGTCGATTGGGATGATCGGATCGCCGAATCGAATGAAGGGAATAACCGGTGTCGGGTTCGCTCCACCGGAGATTGCCTGTAATTTTCCCCGGAGTGTCTCCTGGGCCTGCCAGGTTGAAAAAAATATGTGGATCGAACCAGATCAATTCCATCATCTTTGCTCCCTGATTTTAGTGGATGACAATTTGTCGCCGGTTCAATGATGTCAGGTATTGAAAATTTTCCTATATTGAGGGGGGTGGGGTATACGCTGACTTTGTCGGTTTTAAACGGCTATTGTCAGGAAGTCCCAGTTCTCCTGAACTCTTCTATTGATCACAATTGTGTCGCTGACGTTGGCTGCAAGAGATATTGTCTTGCCCTGGTCAGAGTCTTTTTACGTTGTAATGATTGACTAAATGGAACAAAACAAAAATTCAGATGCGCTCTTTCAGCGGCGCAGGGATGTTGTTGCAAATGGTGTGGGTGTATTCAATACAGCTACAGTAGCGGATGCAAAGGGAGCGGTCATCACGGATGTTGATGGAAAGGAGTGGATCGACTTTGCCGGTGGTATTGGTGTCGTCAATGCAGGGCACTGCCCCGAAAGCGTGGTGACAGCTGTTTGCGAACAAGCCCGAAAGTATTTACATACCAGCTTCAATGTAGTGACTTACGAGCCCTATATCGAACTGTGTGAGAAACTGGTCGAGATCCTCCCACATGGCGACCGGACCAAAGCCATGCTGGTGAGTACGGGTGCAGAGGCAGTCGAAAATGCCATCAAGATCGCTCGTCAGGCCACAGGCCGCCAGGCCGTATTGTGTTATACTGCCGCCTATCATGGCCGGACGATGATGGCCATGACCCTGACCAGTAAGATCGGGTACAAGATCGGTTGCGGACCCTTTGCACCGGAGGTTTATCGCTTGCCATTTCCGAATTTCTATCGCTATTCATCCGGCCGGACTGAGGAAGAATTTGTTCAGGCGGAACTCAAGCGACTGTGGGAGAGCAGCCACAACCTGATCGATCCCAATAATGTCGCGGCGATCATCCTGGAACCGATTCAGGGAGAGGGTGGATTCAATCCCATACCCCAGGCTTACCTGGAAGGTCTCCGGGAATACTGTGACCATTATGGGATCATCCTCATCTTCGATGAGGTCCAGAGTGGATTTTGCCGGACAGGTCACTGGGCATCCTGGCAACATTATCAGGTGACGCCGGATATCAGCACCTATGCCAAGTCCATGGGGTCCGGGTTGCCTATTGCCGCCGTGGTCGGACGAGCCGAGGTGATGGATGCCGCCGGCCCGGGAACGATCGGAGGTACCTATATCGGAAGTCCGGTGTGCTGCGCAGCAGCGCTTGCCACCATCCGACTGATGGAGGAGCAAAACCTGAATGCCCAGGGAAACAGGATCGGGCAGATCGTACGCGATCGGTTTGTGAACATCCAGAAGACATTCCCGCAGATCGGAGATGTCCGTGGAGTCGGCGCCATGATCGGCGTTGAATTTGTCACAGAGGGAGACCCCACCAAACCGGACGGAGATCTCTGTACAGCTATTGTAAGGGGATGTGCCGAGAATGGTCTTATTGTGATCAGTGCAGGCTCCTTTAAAAATGTGATCCGAATTCTCTCTCCACTGGTGATCACCGATGATCAGCTGAACAGGGGTCTGGATATTCTTGAATCAGAAATTGTGAAAGCAATAAATCAACAGTAATGAAACCATTCGCTATAGCAGGTATTCAGATGAAAGTGTCCGCAGTGGCACCGAACATCGAAATGATGAAACTCAAGCTGGATATCACCATGAGTCTCTACCCCTGGGTAGAAATGGTCGTCTTCAGTGAATTGTGTGGATATGGTCCGCTAACCTATACCGCCCAGGAAATTCCCGGAGATTTTGAACAGGCGATGCAAGCCGCAGCAAAAAAACATGGCATATGGCTGCTGCCCGGATCTATTTTCGAAAAAGAGGGCGATCAGATCTATAATACGGCGACCGTGATCAACCCGCAGGGCGAGGTGGTCACCCGCTACCGGAAGATGTTTCCGTTTTACCCCTATGAGGTAGGTGTTACACCCGGACAGGATTTCTGTGTCTTTGATGTACCCGATGTCTGTCGGTTCGGATTGTCGATCTGTTATGATATGTGGTTCCCGGAAACGGTGCGCACTCTTGCCGTCATGGGCGCCGAGGTGATCCTCCATCCGACCATGACGGGGACGATCGACCGGGAGATCGAATTGTCCATGGTCCGCACCATGGCCACGGTGAACCAGTGCTTTTTCTTCGACGTCAATGGCCTGGATACCGGCGGAAGCGGACGTTCTATCGTCTGCGGACCGGATGGTCGCATCATATATGAAGCCGGAAGTACGGAAGAAATATTCCCGCTTGAACTGAATATTGAACGGGTGAAGCGCAGTCGCGAACTGGGCGTGCTACGCCTGGGTCAGCCGTTAAAAAGTTTTAGGGATCAGATCGGCATGTTCGATATCTATCAGAAGGGAGCAGAACACCCCTACCTGGATTCCCTGGGCCCGTTGATCAAGCCGACCCGTCTGGAAAAATTAGCTGAACTGAAAATTGAAGAAGACAAAATGGATCACCCTGTGGGTCCATTAGGATACAAGGGAAATACGATTTTATAACCAAAAACAACTTATGGGCTCCACGTCACTAAAGAAAACGAACAGACTTGAAAAAATCAAAAACTTTGTGAGCTGGTTTGAAATACCAGCCATACAATTTGAACAGTCCGTTGCCTTCTATAATCACATTTATGGGATCCTGATGGAGACCACAACCCATGGTGATTATGCGATGGCATATTTTCCGGCCGACAAGGGGATTGGGGGCGCCATCGTTTGTGGTCCCGGATCCGTGCCCAGTGAAACGGGACCCCTGATCTACCTGAACGGCGGAAGTGACCTCAACAATGTCCTGCAAAGGGTAGAGGAAGCCGGTGGAAGAATCATCATGCCCAAGACATTTATCAATAAGGAAGCAGGTCATTTTGCCATTTTTATTGACTCGGAAGGAAACAAACTTGCCCTACACTCTAACCATTAATTCGTGCGGAATAAAAAACAGCTGAGTGCCCGGTATTATAATATTGGTCAACTGCGGATCGATTATTGGAATGACCTGAAACGGGTGACTTCCGGACTCGCTCGTACCAAAAATGGACCGGCCGCTGAAAAGAAAGGCATTGCCAAAGCAAACGCCCTCCTCCAGGACCTCGATAATGTGGAGTGTTATTTTGCATTTCCGGGGAAGCATCGGATGGCTCAAGTCAAACATTCCCTGGAGTATCAGGAATTTGCCATTCTGGCCCAATTGGTATCCGATACTACCCGGCAATTGGTGAACGAAAGTTATCGCAGTCATCCAGACTTTCTGGAAGAGGATGGCGAGGAGGCCAATAATCTTCCCCCCCATCAGGAAAGCAAGAACAAGCAGTATTTTGAAGTCCTCGTTGTGGAGGATATCTCGGATTCGGAAGAGAATACGCTGCGACATGATCTGAAACAACTGCATGACAGTGAGGACCAGTTTGCCTATGGGGTCGTGGTGCAGCGCTCGTTTCAGGATGCCCTGATCGCCCTTCTTTTCAATTTTAATATTCAGGCCGTTGTGATCCGATACGCACCGCCTTACCGGGTGAAGGAGATCAGTCCCCTGATCTTGCCTTACGTCCAGCATGTCCTGAAATTGGACCTGGCATCCAGGGCAGAGGAAGATCTCGGTCCCATCCTGGGTGAACTGGTTAAAAAACTAAGGCCCCAACTGGATACCTATTACGTGACAGACAGTTCACTTCGCGACCTGAAAGACAGTACGATCACCAGTTTCAAGCGCATATTCTATCGCCGGGAAGACCTGCAGGAATTGCACCTGATGATCATCCAGGGGATCGGAGAGCGATTTGAGACCCCGTTCTTTTCCGCCCTTATGGAGTACAGTCAGAAACCGACCGGTGTATTTCATGCCATGCCCATTTCACGGGGCAATTCGATCTTCAAATCCCGGTGGATCCAGGATTTTGGGAAGTTTTATGGGCGAAATATGTTTTTAGCGGAAACGTCTGCGACCACAGGTGGTCTGGATTCATTGTTACAGCCAACCGGTCCGTTAAAGAAAGCCCAGGAAATGGCCCGGGATGCCTACGGTGCCCAACACACCTATTTTGTCACTAATGGCACTTCTACGGCCAATAAGATCGTCATGCAAGCCCTGGTTGAACCCGGAGATGTGGTGTTGATCGACCGGGATTGCCACAAGTCGCATCATTATGGCCTGGTGCTGGCCGGTGCTTTTCCCGTCTATCTCGACTCCTATCCCATCCAGGAATATTCCATGTATGGAGCAGTCCCCCTGGTCCAGATCAGAACCAAACTGCTGAATTTAAAAAATGCAGGCCGCCTCGATAAGGTCAAGATGCTCCTCCTGACCAATTGCACGTTTGACGGCCTGGTCTATAATGTCGAACGGGTCATGCAGGAAGTGCTGGCTATCAAACCGGATATGATATTCCTGTGGGATGAAGCCTGGTTTGCCTTTGCCGGATTCACCTATACCTACCGGCAACGGACGGGAATGCTGGTGGCCGACAAATTATTCCGCAGATACAGTTCACCGGAATATCGAAAGGAATATGAAGCCCATATCGCCGGTTTGGGAAAGGAGGATATTCCACGGCTTCCGGATCCGGACAAGGTGCGCATTCGGGTGTATGCAACCCAGAGTACCCATAAAACATTGAGCAGTTTCCGACAAGGGTCCATGATCCATATCTGGGATAATGATTTTCGCCGGAAGAGTGAGAGTACCTTCCTGGAAGCCTATATGACCCATACCTCCACATCTCCCAATTACCAGATGCTGGCCTCACTGGACGCGGGACGAAGACAGGTGCAATTCGAAGGATTCGAATTGGTCGAAAAAAGCATTGAGCTGGCCATGACACTGCGCGCCAAGATCCACGACAATCCGCTGTTGAATAAATATTTTGATGTCCTGACGATCCAGGATTTTATTCCAGATCAATATCGACAGACGGGACTCAATGAATATTATGATAACGATGAGGGGTGGAACCGTATGGAAGAGGCTTGGGAGGCGGATGAATTTGTATTGGATCCCACCAAGATCACCTTGCATATCGGTCGCACAGGTGTGGATGGCGATACATTCAAGAACACCTACCTAATGGATCAATTTAATATCCAGATCAATAAAACATCAAGAAATACGGTCCTGTTCATGACCAATATCGGCACGACCCGGGGCAGTGTCACCTATTTGACCAATGCCTTGCTTCGAATTGCAAAGGATCTGGAGGCCAGGGTCAAGGCCATGAACAAACGAGAATTGGGGATCCTGAAAAAGAGGATCCATTCGTTGACCAACGAGGTCCCACCTCTTCCGGATTTCAGCCATTTTCATCATTCTTTTCAGGCCGTACCCGGAGTCCCGGGAGGAAATTTGCGCGATGCCTATTTTCTGACCTACAACGAAGAGAACTATGAATATATTCCCATTTCGGATTGTCTGCCAGCCCTGAAAAATGGAAAGACCCTGGTCGCGTCTTCCTTTGTGATCCCCTACCCGCCGGGCTTTCCGGTGTTGGTTCCGGGCCAGGTGGTCAGTGAAGAGATCATTCTCTTTCTCCTGGCCCTGGATGTCTCCGAAATTCACGGATACCGGGCTGACCTGGGATTGCGGGTATTTCAGGATCGGGTGCTGGACCGGCACAAAACGACCTCCTCGATGGGGGGCATGAGTATGCGTTCCACTAAAGCGAATAAGTAATTACAGCACGATAAAATCAATAAAATGACTGTTTCTAAAAAAAAGACAAAAGCCTTGCAAGGTGTACCGGATATTCGCCGGTATTTCTATAAAAATGAAGTGCCCCTTTATTTTATTAGTGCGACCAATTTCAATCTGCTGGGTGCAGACGAGTGGATCAAGGGATTTAAATTCATCACCTATATCGAGTGTTTTGACGGACTCCACCCCAACGTCTTTTCACCGGTGACTGAGATGCCTCATGATGAATTTGAAAGCATTGAGGACATCAACAATTACCTGCTTCAGCATCCGGAAGTTCAGGCCTACCTGAAGTTGCGTGCACACGGCGGAGAGACCGGCAAGGCCATGTTTCTCATGTTCGATGAGAAGACGGAAGAACTGGCAAAGAAACTGGGACTGGAAGTCATGTTTCCTTCCGCAGAGATGCGGACGTCCATGGATAACAAGGTCAATACCAATCGGATCGCGGAGAAGGCCGGAGTGCCCTGCGTGCCCTATGTGCTGACCCAGGTCAAGGATTACAAGCACCTGAACAAGGTCGCGAAGGAGCTGGGCAAGGACCTGGTGATCCAGACGCCGTTCGGCGATTCAGGTCATACCACGTTCTTCATTTCCAATAAGGAAGAATTTGCCAAATACGAGGAGGAGATCGTCAAGGAGAAGGAAGTGAAAGTGATGAAACGGATCAACTGCAAGGGATCCGCTGTGGAGGCTTGTGTGACGCGGCACGGCACCATCGTTGCACCCTTGATGACAGAATTGGTAGGATTCAAGGAGCTGACTCCGTATAAAGGCGGTTGGTGCGGGAATGAGATCTATCCGGATGCCTTTACACCTGAACTGCGCAAAAAGGCCCGGGAGTATACCCAGCTGTTCGGAGATCAATTGCGCAAGGAAGGCTACAAGGGATATTTTGAATTGGATTTCCTAATCGACCAGGATACAGGTGAAATGTATTTGGGCGAACTGAATCCGAGGGTGACCGGGGCAAGCTCGATCACCAACCATGCGGTATTTGCACTGGCCGATGCCCCATTATTTGTCTTCCATATTCTGGAGTGGATGGACGTGGATTACAAGTTGAATGTGAATACGATCAATACGCGCTGGGCGCAACAGGAAAATGTAGATTCCTGGTGTCAGTTGATCATCAAGCATACCGAAGATACCATCGAGCATGTATCGGCAGCACCGCGTTCGGGAATTTACCGGATGTTTGATAACGGTCATATTCAGTTTGACCGGATGGACACCCACCGCCGGGCGGTCGAAAGCGAACAGGAGGCCTTCTTCCTCCGCATCACCAGGCAGGGGGATTACCTGTACGAAGGTGCGGATATGGGCATCCTGGTGACCCGTGGACGAATGATGACAGACCAGTTTGAGCTGACACCCCGGGCCAAGGCCTGGATCGCCGCCATTCGCGCCCAATATGCCTCACAGGTGATTGAGGACAAGCGGGAGCAACCTCATTTGATCGGAAGTCTGACCAAATAGATCAGTGTATGCAGTTTTCGAGTATCAATCCCTACAACGGGGAGATCGTAGGGACCCATGAAGGGCTGACCACGGAGGAGCTGGATCGCAAATTGGCCAGCTCTCATGAAGCCTTCCTGAGCTGGCGGCAGGTCCCGTTGAAAAAGCGAACCAGCCTGATGATCAAGGCCGGCCAGGTCTTGCGTGAGCATGTCGAGGAATACGCCCGGATGATCACCCTGGAAATGGGCAAGCCCATTCAGGAATCCAGGGCAGAGGTCAACAAGTGCGCCTGGGTTTGTGATTATTATGCCGAACGAGCGGATGGCATCCTGGCCGATCAGAAGATCGATACCGGTGAGCAGATCACGTTTGTGCGGCATGACCCGATTGGCGCCGTGCTGGCGATCATGCCCTGGAATTTCCCCTTCTGGCAGGTCTTTCGGTTTGCAGCGCCCACCCTGGTCGCCGGCAATACGGGACTCCTCAAACATGCCCCGAACGTCTTTGGCTGCTCCCGGATGATCGAAGAGGTCTTCCGGAAAGCGGGCTTTCCAGAGGGCGTTTTTCAGCAGCTCATCGTGCACCACGACCAGACGGAACGGATCATTGCCCATGATGCGGTCCAGGCAGTCACCCTCACCGGTAGCGAACGCGCCGGCTCTGCAGTGGCTGCGCTGGCAGGGAAATATATCAAGCGGTCAGTCATGGAATTGGGGGGCAACAATGCCTTTATTGTCTGGGATGATGCAGATGTGCAGCAGGCGGTTCAGACCGGAGTGGCTGCCCGAATGCTGAATGGCGGACAGAGTTGTATTGCGGCCAAGCGCTTCCTGCTCATGGATGAGGTCTACGATGAATTTGTCGAGCAATTCACCCGGGAGGTGTGTACGCTGACGACCGGAGACCCCCTGGACGAAAAAACCCGAATGGGTCCCCTGGCGAGAAAGGATCTGGCAGATCAGCTGAACCAGCAGATCCGACGATCGGTCGAGATGGGTGCGCAACTGATACAGGGTGGCAAGCAGGAGGGATGTTTTCATGAGCCGACCATCCTGGGGAATGTTCAGCCCGGTATGCCTGCATTTGACGAGGAGACCTTTGGACCGCTGGCCACCATGACCCGGGTGCATTCCATCGAGGAAGCATTCCGGCTTTCAGAGTTGTCCCGATATGGACTTGGCGTGACCATCTGTACATCCGATCCGGAGAAGGCCATGTCCATGGCAGGAGAGGTGAGTGACGGTGCCTATTTTGTAAATGAGCTGGTCAAATCCGATCCGAGACTGCCCTTCGGCGGCACCAAGAAATCGGGTTATGGCCGGGAACTGGCAGAGGATGGGATGCTGGCCTTTGTAAATCGAAAGACCGTCTATGTGGCGAAATAACCACATGATATGAAACCAAGGTTCAGGTGAATCCGGTCTATCTTTTGATCTCGATCAAAATGCCCTCCACTTCGACCTGATCTCCCGGTCTCAGTTTTCGTCTTTTCCGAAATTCCTGCTCGCCGTTGACCCGGATGAGCCCTTCCTCTACCATGATCTTGGCATGACCTCCGGTTTGGGCAAGGCCCTGGATCTTCAGAAGTTTTAAAAGTTCAATAAATTCTGATTGGTCCTTCAAGACAAATGAAGTGGATTCCATTTAGATTGGATTATAGATGGTTTGATTTTTATCCCCATGTTTTGAAAACAACCCCTTATCGAGCCCGGCTTTGAG
Source organism: Bacteroidia bacterium (assembly GCA_030429045.1). GTDB lineage: Bacteria > Bacteroidota > Bacteroidia > Chitinophagales > Saprospiraceae > JAGNXB01. Next base: position 9,968 of record JAUIEA010000085.1, read on the forward strand.
ATCACGACTGGCAGTGGCGCTGCTCAAGAATCTGAACATGAGCATATAATCTTTTCTGGTGAATGGTTCGTTTTGCTGAGTCAAAAAAAGAGCCAGACGATCTTCCTGGCTCATATGCACGGGAGAAGTAGACTGTAGGACTTGATCCAGTGATTGTTGGATAAGTTGGAGCATGTATGTAATAAATGCAGTTGAATGACCCGCATTATCACATGCAGCCAAAATTTCATAATAATCACGTTGTGTTTTCGAGATAAATGTTTCAATGGGCAGGTATTGAAATACCGGATACCTGGACATGAGAATGACGGTCTGCCATAATCGCCCCATACGTCCATTACCGTCCATAAACGGATGGATGAATTCAAGTTCATAATGAAACACACAACTTTTGATTAGAACAGGTGCTTCATCATTTTTCAAGTAATTGAACAAGTCGTTCATCAAGTGCGGAATGTTTTCGGGCGGAGGCGCCACATGCTCAATTCTTGAGCCTTTTATGATCCCGACACCACTCTTTCTGAATGAACCTGGTTGGTCAACCAGTCGATTCATCAATTTCTTGTGGGCTTCAAGGAATGATGTTAAAGAGTCATATGTATAGTCTGAAATGGCGTGATACGCCTCAATTGCATTGCGGACCTCCTGGATGTCCTTTTCAGGACCAAGAATCTTCTTGTTTTCTATAATGGCTGTGACCTGTTCAACCGTCAGGGTATTGCCTTCAATTTGCAAGGATGAGTGAATGGTCTTGATCCGGTTCTGTTTTCTGAGGCGGGGGGATGATTTGATCAGGAAGGATGCATTGATTTCCCCGATCTGCTGCGAGATTCTGGTAATGAGGTCCAGGTGTAGACTTCCGCTTTTTTAAGACAGTTCAAAATTGTAAACTTTGTACTTATGAAGCGGAGCAATTTTACAGAGGCGCAGATTATCAAAGCGCTCAAAGACAATGAAGCCGGTCGGTCTGTGGCCGATATATCTCGTGAGCTTGGGATAAGCATTGCTACATTTTATGGTTGGCGTAAGAAGTACTCTGGAATGGAGGCGTCTGATTTGAAGCGTCTCAAGGATCTTGAGTCGGAGAATGCCAAGCTGAAAGCGATGTACGCTGAAGCTGCTCTAGACATCAAGGCACTGAAGGATGCCCTTGGAAAAAAGTGGTAGGCTCGGCATCTCGGCGCAAACTGGCGAGCTATTTCATGACGGCGCACAATCGACCAATTCAAAGAGCCTGTGATCTTGCTGGGATATCACGATCGACATGGTACTACACATCTCAACAATCTGAACGGGAGCAGAAGGTGAGCAATAAGCTTAAAGAACTCGCGGAGCGAAAACCTACACGGGGATTTGACTTCATGTATTCAAGTCTGAAGAATGAGGGATATCCTTGGTCCAGGTCTTTGGTGCTTCGCGTATACCGAAAGCTTGGATTAAGGCTTAAAGTGCGCAAAAAACGGAGTATTACGCCAACTGAAGACCGTCGACCAATGCAGAACTTAACCTCCAGGAACGAGGTCTGGGCATGTGATTTTCTAACTGATGCGCTTAATGATGGACGCATGATTCGAGTGATGGTGACTATGGATGAGTACTCTCGAGAGGCACTAGGAGTTGAAGCTGGTATTTCATTTCCAGCCAATCGCGTATGCCGGACACTGGACGAAATAGCAGAAGTACGAGGAGGCTATCCGAAGTGTTTACGTAGCGATAATGGCCCTGAGTTTCTATCGAAAGCTATAGAGACTTGGTGCGAAGCTCACAACGTGTATCATCATCGCATACAGCCAGGAAGGCCGATGGAGAATGGACGTATCGAACGATTGAACCGTACAATACGAGAAGACGTGCTAGACTACTGGAAATTCAACTCACTAAGTCAAGTAAACAAGTATCTAACGCAATGGCAAGAGGAATACAACGAATATCACCCCCACAAAGCCCTCGGAAGAGTGGCACCAAGAGCATTCTGTAGAGAAAAGGAATTGAAGGTTGTTGAGGCCGATCGGCCTCAACAACCTTCAATGAAGAAAGAAACAACTAACTTGTTAATCTAATTTAGGACTGTCCGAAGAATAGGAAGTCTTCAGTTCAATAACGTACTCGTCAAAATCTTTTTGATTTTCGAACTCTACCATAGTTTTTTCAGTCATGTCATAAATGAAATATTCATTGTTATAACGATGAAATGAACTACCCAACTTTCCAAGTAAATATCCTTTCTTGACCAAAAATTCAGTCATTACTACTTCATTTCCATTATTAGTGGTCATGTCATTTATATATCCATAGTCATTCCAATTGGCGTTATCCACCACAAGCCATTTTCCTATTGGTATTCTGGGGCTATCTCCGAGTCCGTGATTTCCCCAATATGTGAACATATAAATAAACAAAGAAATCGAAATCAGAAATCCCATTGCGAACCAAGAGTCCTTTTTAAATTCTGTTGCTCGATCAAACCAACTACCTGGCCTAGTTTTTGCAAGAATGGAAAATGTAATCAACAAAATTGTCGAATATATTATAGCTAAAACGGCAATTTTTACGAGTTCGAATATGAAGTGAAATCCTACTTCCATATTATTGATTCTTATTCATGGTTACGCATAACGAACGGCTATGTGACGTGCCAGCAAATTCGCAAAGTGCGCGGCTTGCAGCGAATTTGCCGTTGGCAGCTAAGCTGGCATGGACGCATAGCGATTGTGGGCTGCTGGCTTATTTACATTTTATTGGTTGAATCAATTTTAATATGTAGAATATTCAATTGCCATCCTCAAGCCCACTTTATAAACACCCAATTTTAAATTATAACAAGTTATTCCTTCAACAATTCCAGCATTTTGATCATTTATTTCCAGTTTAGGAACTTGGTAAGAAATATAATCTTTACACTTTGATTTAGAAATTTCAATATAATAATCTAAAAAATTCAAAATATCATTAAAATCAATATTTAGAGTTTCTATTACAACATTAGCAAACTCATATCCAGTATATTTGTAAATCATTGTGCCATCTGAATAAAAATTCCAACTTATAGATTCTCCACCTTTATCCAAATCGTATCCTTTAAATTCTCTTCTTCCAACATGTGAAACTGTTTGTTTTTCCAGATTTTTTTCTATCCAGGGTATAAGGTCTATAAATCCATCACAATCTATTTTTTCATTCTCTAATGATGGAGGATATAATTTGGTCAAATAGCCTGAAAATACGAATCCTTGCAGGTTTTTATTGTTTTTGATTTTCAACCATATTCCTCTTCGTTTATCTATCACATTATATGCATATGTAACTTCCGTTACAACTATTTTTTCTGCATATTCTGCTTTAGATATAATATTTGAGTAAACACTTGTACTATCTCTAATATTTAATCCATTTATAGAAAAAACAAAAAGAGTATCTCCAACTTCAGTATAAATTGGTTGTGAAGTCAAATTGAAAGAATAAAAAATTAAGAATAATAACGGGTAATTCCTCATTTGGTATTTTTTCTGCTTGCAGCCAACGTTGCCGCTATGAAACGTGTCCCGAAGGGCATGTTTTATAGCGATTGTTGGCGTGTCGTTTTTTAATTTTCTTTCTTTAATTCTTTAGCTTTTTTATTCAACTGTCTCCGATTAAGTTTCTTTTCACTTTTGATTTCATAGGTCACGAAAGCACCACCTTGTCCGAGTTCAATATCCATTTCTCTCATCTCGCCTGTTCCGAGTTTCAAGTCCTGCTTGATTGAAGAGTAACCAACATAATTTACTTCAAACTCATAATCATTTGCTGGTACCGTAATTGAAAACTGTCCTAAAGAGTCAGTTGCTTGTCCGTAGACCTTTTCTGTCTTCTTGTCCTTCAAACTTACATTAGCGTACCTAAGAGTTTCTTTAGTTTCTAAGTCAATCACTTGTCCTGATAAAAAAGCTGTCGTTGTATCTGCAATTCCAATCAGTTCATTCTTAACAATCTTACTTGTATCTGCATCTTGCCTGATGCAAATTTCATACGTGAAAGGTCCTTTCGTTGTCGAGCAACTAAGTCCCAATGTCAGAATGATTGTTATGGTCAGTAATCTTGTCATTTTTTTAATGCACGCCAACTTTCTTATATCCGCTACATTCCAGTGACAAACTTTCGCTTTTTTCTACTCTTCGTCCACCCAATCGGCCATCGTTGGCACTATCCGGAAGGCTTGAATGACATCCCCTTTGTTCCCAACTCTTGCAAGCACGTATGTCAGCAGCCACGAGAATCTCCACTTGTGGCAATACTGAATGCTCTTCCATTCAGGAAAATATGCCGGATAAGACACCTGAAGTCGGGACATCGACAGTGGTTCCGGTTTGTGAGATGACAGTTATCACCCCGTCTCTTCGTTGAAGGCTATTGCGCCTTTCTGGCCTTTGCCCGTCAGGGAGAACATCATCGAGAGGATGACCCTCAACGATGCCTGCTTGGTTCGAATCTGCGGATCAAAATACAACTTTCCCTGAATTGTTTCATCAAGCATTGGCACTCCAGGGCCCAGGAAGCCCGGTGCCTGAATGCCTCAATTCTTCGTTCTTAAGCGCATTACTTTTTCCGATCTCGAACCTGTTCCACCATCCAAATCCTCTTCCTTCACCTTCCCCGGTATCAGCATGCGATTGTCCTGTAAAAACAGGGATACACTCAGGCTGGAATAAAGGATAGATGAAGTAGGGATCAAGTATAGATCAAGTAGGGATGAAGTATATATCAGGTATATCAACAGCTCCGGTACTTCCCTTCTCCGGTACTCGAACAGCACCCCTCCTGTCCGGGGGCATGCAGGGCCTCTCCCTCTCCGGACAGCGCCGTTTTCAGGCCATTGGCCGGAAAGATGCCGGGATGTCCCGCCGGCCCGCTACCTTTGCACCCGCAAAACAAGAATCATTATGGCCGGCGAGAAGATCATTTTTACCATGGAGAAGGTCAGCAAGACCTTCCCCCCCAGCAAACAGGTCCTGAAGGACATCTACCTGTCCTTTTTCTATGGCGCCAAGATCGGGGTCCTCGGTCTGAATGGATCGGGAAAATCCACCCTGCTCAAGATCATCGCCGGGATCGAAACCAACTTTGAAGGCAAGGTCGTCTTCGACAAGAATTACAAGATCGGCTACCTCGCCCAGGAGCCTGTTTTGGATGAATCCAAGACCGTCCGCCAAACCGTCGAGGAGGGTGTCCAGCATATCGTGGACCTGCTCAAGGAATATGAGGACATCAACCTCAAGCTGGCCGAGCCCATGGATAATGACGAGATGATGGCCATCATCGAGAAGCAGGGCGAGATCATGGAAAAGCTCGATCACTTCAATGCCTGGGAACTGGACCACCGCCTGGAGGTTGCCCTGGATGCCCTGCGTTGTCCGGAAGGCGATACCCAGATCAAGGTACTCTCCGGAGGCGAACGCCGCCGGGTGGCCCTTTGTCGACTGCTGCTCAGCCAGCCGGATATCCTGTTGCTCGACGAGCCGACCAACCACCTGGATGCCGAGAGCGTTCTCTGGCTGGAGCAATACCTCCAGCAGTTTGCCGGAACCGTCATCGCCGTGACGCACGACCGTTACTTCCTGGATAATGTGGCCGGTTGGATTCTCGAACTGGACAGAGGTGAAGGCATCCCCTGGGAAGGCAACTACTCCTCCTGGCTCGAACAGAAGGCCAAGCGCCTCGAACAGGAAGAAAAAACAGAGTCCAAGCGCCGGAAGACGCTCCAGCATGAACTGGACTGGATCCGGATGTCACCCAAGGCTCGACAGGCCAAGGGAAAGGCTCGTCTGAATGCCTATGACAAACTGGCCAGTGAAGAGACCCGGGAAAAAGAAGCCAAACTCGAACTCTATATCCCGCCTGGGCCGCGTCTGGGAGATGTCGTCATCAAAGCCGATCAGATCACCAAATCGTATGACGGCCGTATCCTGATCGACAATCTGACCTTTGATATTCCGAAAAACGCCGTCGTCGGCATCATCGGTCCGAATGGCGTAGGAAAAACCACCCTCTTCCGCATGATCATGGGACAGGAGCAGCCCGACAAGGGGACCATCACCCTGGGAGATACGGTCCAACTGGCCTACGTCGATCAGAGTCACGAGGACCTGCTGCCCGAAAAAACAGTCTTTGACGTGATTTCAGGGGGATTGGATCTCATCACGGTCGGCAAGACCGAGATGAATGCGCGAGCCTATCTCAGCCGGTTCAACTTTTCCGGAGCGGATCAACAGAAGAAAGTGGGTGTCCTCTCGGGCGGAGAACGCAACCGACTGCATCTGGCTATCACCCTGAAGGAAGGGGGTAACGTCCTGCTGCTGGATGAACCGACCAACGATATTGATGTCAACACCCTCCGGTCCCTGGAGGAAGCGATCGAAAATTTTGCAGGTTGTGCCCTGATCATCTCTCACGACCGATGGTTCCTCGACCGTTTGGCCACCCACGTCCTCGCCTATGAGGACGATTCGCAGGTGGTCTTCTTCGAAGGAAACTTCTCGGATTATGAGGCGGCCAAACTGGAACGACTGGGAGATGTTACACCGCACCGTCCACGGTTCAAGAATATGTTGAAATAGGGGTGTTTTGTCACCATTTTTGCAGTACGGGCAAAAATGTCGCCAAAACGAATCTGCAAAACGTCTAAAACCCCGGGTTTCACCCGGGGCTATTGTTCTTGAACCCCTCCGGGGTTCTCCTGGCATTCGAAATCACGCAATAACCTTTCTCCTCGATGCCTCCACTCCTCCCCCTATATGACTCCAGGTTTCACCATGGACGATGGTGCTTAAGGCCCCATGTCCAGACACGGCCCGGGGCTACAGATATTGAACCCCTCCGGGGTTCTCCTGGC
>JAUIEA010000086.1 GCA_030429045.1 Bacteroidia bacterium
CAAGACGCCGGCGAATCGCCAACGGCATGTCGCAGAAAAGCTAATCACCCGTGCCCGTTAGAAATAGATTCCCCATAATATCCAGCTGGCCATACTGGCCAGGTTTCGCCATCCACCCATCCCTTTGAACAGTTCTCAGGTTCAGGGCACCTGCACCCCCACGATCTCCATGGGCAGCACGGCCTCCTCTATCCGGACCAGGAACAAATCCGGCTCTTGATAGACCCCATCGCAGTATTCCCCATCAAATTGAACTACGGAATAGCCCCGCGGCTTCCATCCTTTATTCTCGATTTTCTCCAAATTGGGATACCGCTTTTCCGACCATTCTTACCGATTGCCTCCTGAGCGAAAGACTATGAAAACAAAGAAAAGAGATTGGTCCTTTCATATGCATCCCTCTCTACATCTCACGAACAACCTTGAATCTAAATAGAATCGCCAACATAAATATTGCAGATCATTAATTTCAACCGCCATAAGATCGACCAATTCCTTCATTTGCGTTATATTTGTGAACACAACCGTTGTATTGGCCGACTTGACTCATGAAACACCTCAAGCTGCTTCTGTTGCTCATTCCCCTGCTGGCGATTTGTGCATCATCGGCCCAAACCCCTGAACAGATAGATAGTACGATCATCCGGGCAGCCTACTTTGATCTGGACTATAACTTCCCACTGAAGAACGGGCGAATCGGCTTGACACTCGTCACAAAGAGCAACTGGCTGGTGGCAGCGCACCTGTCTACGCCGGGCGGAAAGGATGCCCCGCAAAAACCGGCTGATTTCCAACATTCCACAATCAGCAGAACCGGGGGTAACTCGACAGGCAATGGCTTGATCCCAATTAAATTTTTTACGAGGCCGAATTCCTTGTCCAATAATAAGACAAGCAACCTCGGCCCTAGCAGGGAAGACCCGAACAAGATCTATAAAATCAGCTCTTTGACTGCCGGAAGGATCTTCCTACTCCACAATGATAAGCTTCAATTGAGAACCGAAGCGGGTTTTGCGTTTATGAAAATCGATGAAGCCGTTGACTTTCAGTTCATTCCTGCCTCCATGGAAACCGACCCAAACACCAAGATCAAAACGACCATAACTGAAGGTTACACCTTCGACCGGGTGGAGTACCATGAAACTGGAGGGTGCGTGCGACTGGGGCTACAATATCCGATCTCAAGGTTTCTTGGCCTGAATGTAGGAATGGAAGGCATTTTTACACATGATGATCAGGTTTGGGGTTTTGGAATCGGCTTGTTATTTGGAGTTCTAAAATGATCAATGTCAGAATGCACTTGCATTTCAACAGTAGAACTCCCATCGAGCAATCACTAATTATCTCATTGAATTAGATTATCATCTCTATTCCATCATGGTTGTCAACCTCATTCCAGGGCACGAAATCATGTAAAAGGCCATAACCATGAAAAATCTAGCAAGATCAAATGGGGATCACTTCATGACTGAATTTTTAAAGGTGAATCAATTACATCCAATCTTGAATAAGATGATTTATGGCTTCCTTCTGGCATCCGCCGTGCTAGTAAGTAACTGTAAAAAGGATGATGGCTATACACCGCCTGTATACGATTGGGAGGAAGAGGTTTCCCTCTGGCTGGATCCTGCCATTCAGACCGGATTCAATCATCTGGATGCTCGCGTCTCACTCGAATACAACAAATCACATGTTGAAAAGGAACGATACGGAATAGACATTAGGGACGCTTTGGGCAAAAAAAGGACGAGGTGGATCGGCTGGACAAGTTTATTCAATTATCAGGGGGGACAATTGGTTCATGTCCAGGATCTGGATCCCGATATGACCTATTATGTCCGGGTCTTCTTCGAGGGGTATTGCGCGTATTGCACCCCGCAAAAGAAGACGATTTATAGCCAGGCCTATACAGTCAAAACTGCTACTCCCCCCGGAACGGATCATGTTTCGGACATCGACGGGAACCAGTATCCGGTTATCCAGATCGGAGATCAATCCTGGATGGCGATGAACCTCCAGACAGGATCATTTGCAAATGGCGCTCAAATCGATAGTATCCCATACCTTGATGTCAATTGCCCCGAGAAAAGCGCCTTCAGTCCGGCACCTGACAAGAACGCTCCCTACCATTTGGAACCGGTCAAGAGGAAAATATACAACTACTTTGCCGCGAAGGACATCCGAAACATCTGCCCGAACGGATGGCATGTACCCACGGTGTCAGATATCCAGCACCTGGCACAACAACTGGGAGGCTGGCCAACGGCAGGTGCCCATTTGAAAAGTGAACTTGGATGGGCTACGCCCAGCATACCCGCTACCAATTCAACCGGTTTCACGGCACTACCTTTTACGGAAAGACCAAATTGTGTCGGGCTCCTCGGGCTTGCCATATGGGGCCCTTGGCCCTATTCCTGGAAGCATTTTAACGCGAAATATTGGGTTCTTCCGGATAATCCCAGCCAAATGGATTCGGTATATTCCATGATTCTCACGTCCAATAGTGACTCGCTGTACCTGTATGTCCAGCCTGCCATCGAAGATGTGGGAACAAATGTCTACTACAGAATGAACAACATGAATTGTGTAAGATGTCTCAAGGACTAGAAAGGACGTTCATTTGCCGCTAAAAGTCCCCGCTTCTTTGACCAAGGTCATAGCATCCAATCCCTTTCATTTACCTACCAGATCATGTCCAGGGTGCCTTCAACCGAGATATTCCAGTCTCCCAACTGACCATGGGATAACGTTTCAAGTTCAGGACGAATACGACGTCAGAGGACCACAAACAAGGGATACTCCCCGTATCTCCCATGATGGCCATGTAGCTAGCCAAGTGCATAATCTGATCAATGATTGACTATGATCAAATGAGATCATTCCTGGTCTTGATGAAAAGGCACTTCATGCTTTGGGCTGCCCTCTAATGAAGAGTACATCAAAGTGAATATTGACATGATCTCCCACGATCAACCCTGCACCCCCACGATCTCCATGGGCAACACGGCCTCCTCCAGCCGGACCAGCCGGCCTGCTGACTCCTGATAGGGCACCAGTCGCAGGATATACAACCACGGCCCCGTCCGCTCGGGAGGCAGGAGGGAGAGCTCGATCTTCTTCGGCAGGGCAGACACCAGCTTCGGGGGTAGGGAAGCCGATCCATCCAGTTCCACAGGCTGTCCCGGTGGTGTGGACAGGCGGATAAATTCCATGGCCAGATGGGTGCCCCCATCGGGCAAGGTGACCATCTTCCGGCGCGGTCTGGCGGTAATGGACAAGCGACCAGCCCGGGCATCCACCTCGATATCGGCGTGGAGCATACTGCTCAGGGGAAATTCATCGTGAAAGGCAAACCCGCTGAGCAGGCCCGAGGCTTGTGGAAGGTGCAGGGCCCGTTGCCAGACCTTGTCGCCGGGCTGGCCCTGAGGGTCCATCTTGCTCACCTCACTGAACAGACGCATCATCCGGCTGTTTATGTTCCCGTCAAAATTTCGGGCATTCCCCCACCGCAGCCGCCGGCGCACCTGTCCGCAAAAGGAGGACAACCGCCCGAACAGGTCACTCTGGGCGCGGGGCAACGCGAAATGGGGATGGGACTTGAACTTCTGGCGACTTGGTCCCGGTTTTTCACGAACCAGGTACTGGCCGTTCCGCTTGTAAAAATTCAAATCGCCGAACGTACCGATGATGGGATGTTCACCTGCTTGTCGGGGCATGACTCGAAAGTGTTTCCTATTGAAACGCTTCGGAAAGACAGAAAATTTTTCATGCCGGTGAAGAACCACTTGCCTCCGGAGCACATCAGCAGGGGAGACCAGGTATAGATACTGGGTCTATTCAGTTCTTGTTTCCCGTCAGTATCCTGTCCCCTACCCGGTCCTTACCCGTCCGGTAGGACTGGTCATGTTGGAAAAACAGACCCGGGTGAAGTCACACCTACTCCTCGTGCTTCACCCTGAACCCCTTCACCATCCAGGACTTCGCCAGGATGAGGGCGATCGGACTGATCATGGCAATGCCGCCGTAGATCAGCCACATCTCTTCCGTATTCAGGCCCTCGATCGGTGTGTCGTCCGGGCAGTAGTTCATCAGGAACCAACCTGCATACAAACTGGTGACTACTTTGGTCAGGAACCAGGGGAACTGCCCCAGTCCCATATAGATTCCCGTCATGTCCTTCGGGGCGATCTCTGCCACCCACTGCAGGAAACGAGGCTGCCACATCGCTTCCCCCAGGGTCATGATGATCAGAAAGGCAAATAAGGTGGAAATATGCGGCCCCATCGCCAGAATGAAGGGTGACAGACCCATGATCAGCGTACCCAGGATCATCATCTTGTATGTATCCTGCTTTGCAGTATAAGTCGCTACTATCGGGGTGAGGATAAAGATGAGGAGGGGATTGAAATTGACGAAGAATTCAAAATTGTCCTGGACGATCCCGGAAAAGGCCCGCTCACAATACTGCGGAATGGTCAGCCAGTTGTGGGCAAACAGGGTCTGGACCGGGATGAGGATGAAGATGAAAAACATGAACCGCGCATCCCGGATGGGGAAGTTCCGGATATAATGCATCAGCTGCTCTTTCAGTGGCTTTTTCTCTTCCGTCTCCAGATCCTCCGGGTTCTCATTCCCGCTCTCCTTCTCCGCTTCTGCGATCGCCTTTTTGGTAATGAACCAGGCGATCACCCCCAGACCGATCACGGTGATAATGGCATACATCCAAAAGGTACCGGTGATCCCAAAGGCCTTTCGGACAGGTGGGGAAACCAGCCCGGGTAAAAAGGCACCCAGGTTCATCAGGGCATACAACATGGCGTATCCCATCGCGGAGGTCTCCGGCGTGGTGAACCGCTTGACGGCCGTGTATGCCGCCGGCTGATAGATCCCGTTGCCCAGGATCAGCCAGAATATCCCGGCCATGGCGATCAGGTGGACGGGAGACCACATCCCTTCACCACCTGCCAGATCCGGCGCCCAGGCTATGAGAACCCGACCGAGCAGCATGAAGACCAGCGCCACCAGCAATGACTTGCGGACACCGGCCAGGTCAACCGCTGCCCCGAGGACCAGCATGGCCAGGGTGATCCCGGCGGTCAGGATGCCCAGCATCTGATCAGCGAGGATATCGTTCAGACCGACATATTCGTTAAAATACATGGCCAGCAGTCCCAGCATGCCGAAGTACGCAAAGCCTTCCAGCAGGTAAGACAGGTTGATCCCCCACAACGCCCGGGATACCTTGAACAGGTTCAGAAAGGGATCGGTGATCTCCTTCATGGCGGCCTTCAACTTGCTGTCTGGTGGATTGGTGCTCATCGGGGGTGTTTTGCAGCTGAAATATACCACCGATCGGACAATTGCAAGGCAGCCAATTTTGACCCCACTTTTTTCTGGATTCACCCTTCGAGTTCACCCCGGATATGTCGTACTTTTAGCATAGCAAACCCGGCTCCCTCCATGAAGAACACACTCCTACTCCTCCTCCTCGGCGCTTCCTTTCTGGTGACGAGTTGCGCCAAAGTCTATTACAGTCCCGAAGCGGCGACCCTGGCCAACCAGCACCGGATCATCGCTGTCGCACCGCCTGCGGTTTCCATTGCCGCCAAAAAGGATGTAGACAGGGAGGCCTTGCTCGAACAGCAACGGACGGAATCCAGGTCTTTTCAGAATGAGATGGTCTCCTGGTTACTCCGGCGCAAGCAACAGAACCGGATCCAGGTGAACATCCAGGATATCGAAACCACGAATGTCCGCCTCACCCGTGCCGGATATTTTGACGGCGCTCTCCTCACTCCCGGTGAGCTCTGTGACATCCTGGAAGTAGACGGGATCATCACCTCAAACTATGCCCTCAGCAAGCCGATGTCGGAAGGGGCAGCCATTGCGATCGGGGTCCTGGTCGGCGTCTGGGGCACCACCAATGAGACCACCGTTACCATGGGCTTGCATGACCGGTCCTCAGATACCCAGATCTGGAATTACAACGAGACCCTGTCGGGCAGTGTGGGCAGTTCACCAGCCAGACTGGTAGACAATCTGATGCAACGTGCCAGCCGCCGAATGCCGTATTCGAAAAAATAAATCCACCTCTGTAAATCGCTCTTGACGTGATCTGCTCAAAGCAGTTGGCCCTGAATAGTCAGGCTGGATCGGATCGCGCCGGTTTTCAGGGGCAGGATTCGCGTTCGTCGCGGATCCTCGAGGAAGGCCGCCAGTTGATCTGCTGAATCGAATGACAGGATATGGACCTCGAACGGGCGTTCTCCAGTGAGGTCGATGAACTGGTCTTCACGGGGGCGAATCCGATAGAGCATTTTCCCGGAATAGTCGCTCATCATGGGAATCACCTGGTCTTCAAACTCTTGAAACTGATCCTCTTTTCCAGGATGCACAAAGACCAGTTGGGTGATGTAGATCATAGAAACGTTTCAGGGATTTATTTTTTTCGTGCCAGCAGGATGGCATGTTCTTCTTTCTCCTCCTTCGAGCGACTGTACTCCTTCAGGATCACCCGGATCTCTCCAAATCCATGTTCTACCAGGTCTTTCATGACATCCGCCAGGGGATGATAGTAGAAATAGGTTCGATCACCACCAGATCCCGTTTTATATCCCGATTCGCTGGCCTCTCCCGGTACAAAACTGAGGTAGAACAAGCCATCCTTCTCCAGTAATCGGGCACAATCCCGGATCCAGTTGTGCCGATCATCCAAACTGCAATACGGCAGGTAGAAGCCACTGATGATCCCCTGATATCCCGGTTTCAACCCATCCAGTCGACGAGCATCCATCACCTGAAATTCGGCTGATGGATTCTTCGCCCGGGCCAGGGCGATCATATTGGGTGCCACATCGATCCCTTCCCACCGCAACTCGGGAGCACGTCCGAGCATGTATGCCGCGATATTCCCGGGGCCGCATCCGATCTCCAGGATGCGATGAGCACCATCTGGTAATTCCCTCAGGAACAGATCATAGGTATCATTGTACAGATCCAGGTCACTGAAAGCAGCGGCGTACAGGTCTGCGATCCTGTCCCAGGTGGCATGTGTTTCCTGATAGCGATCCATAACGGGCCTAAGATATTCTGAAAATTTTGGAAAAAAGCCGGGGATGTGCGCCCGCCCATCCACTTCTCCCCCCTACTCTTCTATCTTTGCCGCCAGCCCTTTTCTTCATGATCACGCCGCCTCGCATACTGGCCCTTCTGGCCATCGTTTTTGGACTAGCCGGTCTCTTTATGGCCATAGTCCCCGAGGATGGGTACATGATCGGTTCCGTGCAGATCCAGTACCCTACCTGGGAAGAATATCTGCACGACGACCAGGAGCAGAATGGCATGAACCTCGAAGATCTGTTCGAGATCTATGCCCAGAAAAATGGTCCCACCCCCAACCGGACCGACTCGCTGGCCAGGGTTCGAGCTCACCAGCTGGCCATGAAGCGTTTTCAGTTTCCCGAAGGCGACTCCTGTGTCCTGGATGCGTTCTTCACCACCTGTGCCCTGGCTGCACCGACACAGCGTGTCCGCATCCTCCATTATGGCGATTCCCAGATCGAGGGCAATCGGATCACCGGGCTGCTGAACAACTGGTTCCAGGCCAATTATGGTGGCAAGGGCCCCGGCTGGGTCCCGGTCGTCGAGATCATCCCGACTGACGCCCTGGATCAGGATCAGTCCGACAACTGGATCCGGTATACCCGATACGGAGGAGGCCCCACTGCCGGTCACGATCGGTTCGGATTGCTGGGTGCCTTCAGCCGATTCACCCCCTCACCCACTCAACCGGATACGTCCGCTGCTGCCACTGAGATCGCCCCGAAAAAATCGGTACATGATTCCATTCATCACCGACCGGTCTATCACCAGGCCTGGTTCGACATCCACCCGCGGCGGGGCATCAACGGACGGTACGACAGGATCAAATGTGCCATCGGGGATATCGAAGACACGATATGGTACAGTGTCCGCAGTCCGGAGCGCCTGGTGGACACGGGCCTGTGGCGACCCGGCCCGGACCTGCTGATGCCCTCCTGGGAGGTGGGCTATCCCCCGCCGGACCTGCGGTTCCATTTCAGGTCCAGAAGCAGCCCGAATTTCTACGGAGCATCCCTCGAATCCGGGAACGGGGTCTATGTAGACAATATCGCCCTGCGTGGCAGTTCAGGAACGGAATTCACCCGTATCAACCGACAGAGCATTCGAGAGCAGGCCGGAGAGGACCTCGTAGCTATGGTTATCTATCAGTTTGGCGGCAACACCCTTCCCAATACCACCAAATCGGAACAGGTCGACTATTACCGTAGGGTTGTCATCGCCCAGCTGGCCAGGATTCGCCAGCTCTTCCCCGACGCAGCCATCCTGGTCATTGGCCCGTCGGATATGTCGATCAAGGACAAGGACAAACTGGTCACCCATCCCTTTCTCCCGGCCATCCGGGATGTCATGAAAGAAGCGGCCTTTGATCAACATGCCGTTTTCTGGGATATGTATGAGGCCATGGGTGGTCGCAACAGCATGGTCCAATGGGTGGATGCCGATCCCGCCCTGGCGACCACCGATTATACCCACTTTACCTATGAGGGGACAAAGGTGATCGCCGAATGGTTGATCCAGGCATTCGAAGAATCCCGTACATCCATTCAAGCCCCGGTCCAATGAAGCAGATCCTCCTGATATGCGGGCTTTGTGTTGCGGGATTGCTGTACGGACAATCTGACAGAAATGACAGCCTCAGCACCCTCTATCCGTTCCTGAACCTGGAAGCGAACCAGCTCCATTTTCCGGGAGATACGACTCCCTGGAAGCAACTGTTCCACGAAATGGGCCTGCTCCGACAGGGAGAGGCCCGCCAATTCCACGTGATGCACCTGGGCGGCTCCCATGTTCAGGGGGGCAGCCTCTCGCGCCAGATCCGCCGGCGGATCGCGGCCATGGTGGCGGACAGCACCGGCGGCCAGCCCGGATTCTTCTTTCCCTATCCCCTGGCCAATACCAATTGCCCTGGAGAGATCCGGGTTTCCTCCGATCATGAATGGCTGGGGGCACGAAGTGTGAAACGTGACCATCCGGGCCCCTTCGGTCTGGCAGCACTGAATGCGCGTACCCATCAGCCCTATGGGACGGTTGACCTGGCCTACCAGGATGCACTCCAACCCGCATCCCGCTATCACACCATCCGCATATTCGGCCAGAGCCTCCATCAGCAGATGGTCCTTGAACCGATCGGCTGGGACTGTCCGGAAACGATGACGGTGGATACCCTCAGCCATTTCCAGGAGTGGTGTTATGATCACCACCAGGACAGATTGGCCTTCCGCATCATCCCCCTCGATCCGACCGCCCGGGATACCTTCATCCTCCAGGGTGTCCAATATCTGTCGGATCGTCCGGGCCTTGTATTTCACCAGGTGGGCGCCAATGGCGCCAGTCTGCTCACTACCCTGCGCTGTGAAGGCTTGGGTGATCAACTCTATCAAGCCACAACGGACCTGGTGATCTTCGGCATCGGGGTCAATGATGCCCACATGCCGACCGATGAGTTCAGGGCCGATCGGTTCAAGGCGCGATATGATTCATTGATGACCCTCTTCAGGGCTGCCAATCCACAGGTCCGCTTTCTATTCCTGACCAACAACGACACCTATTACAAGCGTCGACCGAACAAGAATGGCCCTGTAGTACGGGAGGCCATGTTCGAACTGGCGGCAAAGTGGGATGGCGCCATCTGGGACCAGTTCACGGTCATGGGTGGACTGGGATCGGTCCAGCAATGGTCGAAAGCGGGACTGGCCAAGAAAGATCGTCTTCATTTTACCCGGGAGGGATATACCCTGGCCGCCGATCTGTTCGGTGATGCACTGGAAGCGGCACTGCACCGATTCGATCCTTCACTACAAATCCAGTGTCCATGATGGATTCGTTGTGGCACTGGTTTTCCTATCAGGCGGAGCAACCCCTGATCTTCACCCAAACCGCATTCTGGTTCTTCTTTGCCGTGGTGATCCTGGGGTATTCGATCGTCTATCCACGGAAGGGGTTACGCAACGCCTATCTCTTTTTTATCAGCCTGTTCTTCTATTACAAGACCAGCGGACTCTTTGTACTGCTCCTGATCTTTTCGACCCTGACCGATTATCAGATCGGATGGCAGATGGTGCGATCGCGATCGCAACTCAAACGAAAACTGTGGCTGGCAGCCAGCATATTCATCAACCTGATCGTGCTGGTGTACTTCAAGTATGCCTACTTTTTTACGGATGCGTTCAATGCCATCATGCACACCGATCATGAGGTGTACAACCTGCTGGCCCACTGGTCGAACGGGGCATTCGGCACCAGTTTCCGTGCGGAAAAGATCTTTCTCCCGGTCGGTATATCCTTCTTCACCTTCCAGACGATGAGCTATGCCATCGATGTCTACCGGGGTGATGTCAAACCGGTGAAGAATGTCCTGGATTTTGGCTTCTATGTCTCTTTCTTTCCCCAACTGGTTGCGGGGCCCATCGTTCGTGCATCTGAATTCATCCCGCAATTGTACAAGCCCTATGCCGTCACCCGACAGCAATTCGGGGTGGCCCTCTTCTGGATCCTGAATGGATTGCTAAAGAAGATGTTACTGGCAGACTACCTGGCGGTGAATTTCATCGATCGGGTTTTCGCCAATCCGGGGTCGTTCAGCGGGTTCGAAAATCTGGCCGCACTCTTCGGGTATTCCCTCCAGGTGTATGCCGACTTCTCCGGATACACCGATATCGCCATTGGCGTAGCCGCTCTATTGGGATTCACCCTGCCGGTCAACTTCAACTCCCCCTACAAGGCGAACAGTGTCGCTGACTTCTGGAAACGCTGGCATATTTCCCTGTCCACCTGGTTGCGGGATTATCTCTACATCCCCATGGGCGGAAACCGGAACGGATCCCTGTTCTCCTATATCATGATCGGATTCATCTGCATCTTCCTCATCCTGATCACGCCCAATCTGCAGACCATCCTCATCCTCCTCGGCCTGGTGGTCGTTCTGGTCATCGCCTACCGGCTCCTGCCCGGCATTCGCAAACATATCGACACCAATATCAACCTCATGCTCACGATGACCATCGGAGGGCTCTGGCATGGGGCTTCGTTGAACATGATCATCTGGGGCGCGATCAACGGGGCCGGATTGATCGTGTACAAGTATTGGAACCGGATAAGCCCGTGGCGGACCAGGCGCCCGGTCCTGGTTCGCATTGCAGCGGTCCTCCTCACCTTGACCTTTATCACATTCACCCGGACCTGGTTTCGGGGAGAGAGTCTGGCCAAAGTGGATATCATGCTCTCCCAGATCGCCTACCACTTCAATGGCGCCCTGATCCCCCGGATCGTGGAAGGCTATGCCACTGTCTTTGCCTTCCTGCTGGGCGGGTATATCATCCATTGGCTACCCGGCACATTCAAGGAGTTGCTTCGCGAACGATTTGCCCGCAGCGGTCTGGTCGTGCAGGGATTTGTTGCCTTTCTGGCCATGGTTTTGATCTATCAGGTCATGTCTTCCGACCTCCAGCCCTTCATTTACTTCGTTTTCTAGGGGAAATCGCACTTTTTTTTCGCTTACGCATCACATTTTTCCATATATAGAGTTTTTTGGCATATAATTTGTCTTATGCTGGATAAGGTTGCTTACCCTGGCGACCGTCCCCCAACAGGCTGGGGGTAAATGCAAGAGCATCCCAATTACCATTGTGCTTGTACAGGTTTTTCAGGTCATGTCGTTCCCACGGCATGACCTATTTTTTTTTGAGTGGAGGAGTCGAGGAGGTTATGAGGTTATGAGTGGAGGAGGTTAGGAGAGACGTTATGGGGTGATTGCGTGTTTGAGTTATTTCGAAAGCGGTATTCGGATTTCGGGAAGTATTGCAAAGACTTCAGGAAGGTTTTGAGTGGACGTCAACCTGACCCGATTCACGGATAAGCCAATAGTCATCAAGCCCTGAAGGGGCGTACTATTACGCACCTCGAATGGAGGAGAACAAGTTATGAGGTTATGCGTGGAGGAGGTTAGGAGAGACGTTATGGGGTGATTGCGTTATTGAGTTATTTCGAAAACGGTATTTGGATTTCGGTATTCGGATTTCGGCATTCGGGAAGGAGCAAAGGCTCGAAGAAGGGTTTGAGTGGACATCAACCTGACCCGATTCACGAAGAATCCAATGGTCATCAAGCCCTGAAGGGGCGCAATATATCAGCGTTGGGCAACGCCCAACGATCCTGATTGACATGTTCAAAAGCCCTGAAGGGGCTCAATAACCCGCATACCAAATCGTAGTGAGTGGTTATGCGTGAGTTCGCGGTAACCGAGGTCAGGTGAGCTGTAACGCATTTGACAACCTCTCTCCCACCGAACATCAAACCGGAACCAGGAACTCTGGAACATCTCCGCAGAATGGCCCTCTCGCATGGAGAAATGTACATATATGTAATAAATAAATTTAACCGACTAACCATCGCGCACACCCCTGCCAACCAGTGAATTGAGTATTTGCATAAATATTTATGTTATATTTTTACCTTTGTTTCCATCTGATAAATAGCGCATTACACGCAGAGTGCGTGACAACGGAAAAAGGAAACCTCCACAGCAACCGGCCGTATATATGGAACACAAGGTGATACTGAAGATGCAAACAACCCCGTCCCCACAACGTGAAGTCGTCCATACGCTGCTCAGCAGCTATCAGTCCCTGTCCGCAAACGGGCAATTGGACCGGATGAACAAAACAGATATCCTCCTCCTCATCTCCCATTTCAGGGAGGAGGACGACTGGTCGGAAGCACTTCGCCTCAGCGAGGAAGCCCTGGCCATCCATCGCATGGATCGGGAGCTCCTGGTCCATCAGATCGAAATCCTGCTGGAATACAAGCGTCCGGGTGAGGCCATGGAACAATTGGCCGTCCTGGAACAGGCGGGGGGAGATGAGATCACCTGTACCTGCATGCGCATCAAGGCCATGACCCAGATGGAGGAGGTCGAAATGGCCCGGGTCCTGCTGACAGAGCTGAAATACAGAGCGCCTCAATCCAGAATGGGTGAGATCCTGCTCCTGGAGGCCCATGTCCATGCCCGCAGTGGCGATCAGGACGCTGCCTATCACAGTTATAAAGAAGTGCTGAAGCTGGAGCCGCGCAACCGCACGGCCCTCGAACGCATCTGGCTGGCCAGCGAGTCCAGTCGGAACCAGAAAGATTCCCTCCAGTTTCATCTGGAACTGATCGACCAGGACCCCTATAATGGCATGGCCTGGTTTAATGCCGGTCAAGCGCATTACTATCTCCTGCGGTATGAAGAAGCGATGGAAGCCTTTGAATATGCCGGCCTTCTCGAGCCTCATTTCAAGCTGACCTTCTGTTATGCCTCGGAAGTGGCCCTGGCCATTGGTGACCCCAAACGGGCCCTCAAGAACCTGTACGACATTCAACAGCGTATCGAGCCGGATGCAGAGATCCTCAAGCAGATCGGCCAGAGCTACCAGGCCCTGGAAAACCCGGGAAAGGCCCGTCAATATTTCCTGCTCGCCCGCAACCTGAATCCACTGGATGACGAGATCTACTACCAATTGGGGAAGATCTATATGCTGGAGAAAAAGCCGGGAGTAGCTGCACGATATTTCGAGCGAGCCGTCAACCTGGATGATCGCAACGAAGACTATATCACCGGTCTCGCCGAGGCCTGGCTGGCCGATGGAAAACCTGCGGAGGCCGAAGCGTGTTTTGTGCGGGCCACCGAACTGGCGCCGGAATTACCGGAATCCTGGGTGCGGTATGCCGATTTCAAGTTTCAGCAAGGCGCCTACCCCGCCGTGATCACCCTGGTTGAGGAAGCTGCGGAATACACCTGGGGGGCCGGGCTGTATTACATCCAGGCGGCGGCGCAGTTCAAGATGAAAAAGCGCAAGCAGGCCTTGCGCAGCCTTGAAGAAGCGCTTTCAGAAGGTATTGAAGAGCACGAGGTATTGTATACGTACATCCCCGAACTTCGGCAAGACAAGGACGTCAAAGCCATCCTGCGCTACTTCACCCTGGAGCACGCCGAGGGATAGATCTGCCCTAGAACTTGTAGGTAAATCCGAACCGGAAGTTCCAGGGATTCTGATAGGAATCCTCAGGAACAAGCAGATCATACAGGATCAGCAGTTCGGTGGCCATAATTCCGCCTGAATTATAGCCTAACCCGACCAATCCAGACTCCTGGGTCACCTGATCCTTGACAACCTTGTTTTGATCATCCAACTCCAGGTAGCCATTGATCAGATAGGGTTGCTTGCCAAACGCGACACCGTACTCTCCCTGGGCAAAGATCCAGCGATAGATATTCGCCCGGGCAAACACCCCGGAGTAAAAACTGAAAATATTGGTGGATGCGACCTGCACATTGAAGGAAGGATTCACACCTGGTGCCTTGTAATAATTGTATTCGAATCCCAGTCGGGGACCCACTGAGAACCAGGGAATGATCTTGTACCCGACCATGGGATAGAGGCCGATATTGAACTGCGAGGTCTGGCTGCCCCCCACAAACCCGAGACCGAAGTTGCCACCATACCAGAGCTTTTCCATAAAGGGCTTGGGCGCTGGCCGGTCACGTTCGCGATTTTGGGCAGAAGCCGACAGGGTCAGGATCAGCATGACCAATACAGTCATGATTGAAAGGGAGATCAAGCGTTGCATAGGTAGTCAGTTTACTCCTTAACGAATTTCACTTCTAGGCTTGTGCTGTCGGAGTGTTAAAATTCATGGGGGGAAAATTATTGGGCTCTGTGTCTTCGATCTTGCCGAATTGTGTCTCGAATTTCTTCACATTATCGGCGAGGGCCCGCAACAGACGCTTGGCGTGTTGAGGCGTCAGGACGATACGTGACTTCACCTTGGCCTTGGGCATATTCGGCATCATTCGGATAAAATCAACGACAAATTCTGTGTGCGAATGCGCTATGATCGCCAGATTGGAGTAGATCCCTTCCGCGACATCCTCTGGCAATTCAATATTCAACTGGGGTCCTTGCTTCTGATTTTCAGACATGTTCTGCTTATTTAGACATCAAAGATAGCGAACCTGCCGAAGGACCAACCTCCGGGGCTCTAACACGTAACGGATATCAGGCACGGCTTGTTGGCACAGATCGTCGGGGATGACAGAAAAGATCATTTTTCTCCAGTCTCAGGCAACCCTTTTTCCCCGTCTTGCACCCTTCATTTATGCTCGAACACAAGTTTTCCACACGGGGAACTTTTCGGCTATAGATCTATGTATTGAGTGTAACCCATGGACATTAAGGCATAGTTGTCTTAAAGTCAAGCAGGACATCGGGAAAGTGGCAACTTTTTTGCTGTGTATACCGTACCAATAAACTGTCCCTAAACTGAGATGACCCTATGCGGCAATTAAAGATTACCAACAAAATTACGAGCCGGGAAAGCCTTTCCCTGGACAAGTACCTCAATGACATCGGCAAAATATCGATGCTCAGTGCGGACGAAGAGGCCGAGCTCGCGCGTCGAATCCGCAGTGGAGATGATGAGGCTCTTGAGATCCTGACCCGTTCCAATTTGCGATTTGTCGTATCCGTTGCCAAGCAATATCAAAACCAGGGCCTCTCGCTGAGTGACCTGATCAACGAAGGCAACGTCGGTTTGATGAAGGCCGGTCGCCGGTTTGATGAGACCAAGGGATTCAAATTCATTTCCTACGCCGTCTGGTGGATTCGTCAATCCATCCTGCAGGCTATTGTGGAATATGCCCGGATCGTTCGCCTGCCTCTCAACAAGGTCGGTTCCTACAACAAGGTCAATGAGGCGTTCCTCTCCTTTGTCCAGGAATTTGAACGGGAGCCCACGCATGAAGAACTCGCCGAACTGCTGGAAATGACGCCACGAGAGGTCTCGAACATGCTGCGTGGCACCAATCGTCACGTCTCTGTAGATGCACCGATCAATGGCGAAGAAAGTGACGCGACCATGCTGGATGTCCTCATCAACGATGGCGAATCCAGCCCGGACAATACCCTGATGGAAGAATCCCTGAAGGATGAAGTCCAGCACGGACTGTCCATGTTGTCCCCTCGGGAAGTCGAAGTGCTCTCTTCCTACTACGGTCTGAACGGCTACAAGTCCCTGACCCTCGAGGAGATTGGCACCCAGTTTGGCCTGACCCGCGAACGGGTTCGCCAGATCAAGGAACGGGCGATCCGCCGCTTGCGCAAATCCTATAATCGCAACGCCCTGCGTTCGTATCTGGGATAGTCGCCACACCAATAAAACAACGAAAAGCCATCCGCCCCCGGGCAGGTGGCTTTTTTTGTGATCCCTCCCTGAATGGCCTTTTCATCGGGCCTGTTTCACCTGCGGCAACAATAAATCTCATTTATTTCCTTTTCTTTGTCATGCATCTAAACCGCATCCCTCGTTCAAGCGTTGTTTGCTCATGAGTATGTTGGAAACCGTCCGGCTGGTGATCTACCGGATCAAGGAAAAAGGATTGGAGATCTTCCTGGTGAATACCGGAGAGCAGTGGGAATTCCCTGAGATCAGTGAATCTAAAGCGTCTCAATCCAACAGTGACACCCATATCGAACTCGATCCTGTCGCCCGTTCGACGGATGGCAGTACAGAAAAGGGACTGGCTGTGGAAGGCGACTGGCATGACATCCCCTCCCTGAAGAAGTTACTTCGCGAGGATGTCGAATATGTCAAGGGA